>JBDKLF010000034.1:0-3798 GCA_039795755.1 Candidatus Parcubacteria bacterium
CGCACATCCTGATCAAGTAAGAGTACTGTTGAGGTTCGATATGTCTCATCGAATCCAGCAGTGACACGTCGCATACCCGCATCAAGTGCTCTAGTATTGTAATCAATTCCCGCGAGCTGAACACTCACTCCGCGATCACCGTAACCAGTGTTATCAACTATCACATGAACTTCGAATGAAGCACTATTACCCTTCGAAATCTTGTAATAATTACCAGTACTTGATCCACCAGATTTTCGCGCAAGCCCTGCAAGACTTACCCCAGCTTGTATCTGTTCATTATGTGAACCAAGAATCTTGAAGTATGCACCAGTGTTAGTTGCGGTAGAAGAAGCGGCTCCATTTGGAATATATATATCACTATTCTTTGGAGCATTAATCTTGAAACTAATCACATAGTCACCCCTATTCTCAAGATTGCCGTACACCTTCGCTGAAGTAGTAACATTTGAAGTAAGCTCAAGTGCATCAACACTGAAGACTACCTGACCACCATCTGTTGTATCAACAATAGTCTGATCATCATCATTACTATCAGTGAAATCAACTGCAATTCCTGTTACCTGAGCACCAGATCCGTTAGCATAATTATCTTCTTGCTCATCAACATCTGCACGAACTTCGAGATCAACTTCATCATTCTTACTGAGGTCGAAGTCGATATCATCGAAAGTAACCGCATCAGTTATACCACTCACTGACTCTGATCCTACTTCCTCACCATCAATGTAGAGGTAAAGATTTGTAATCATTCGTGAGAGATTAGTACTATCAAGTGAAGCAAGATTTACTGTCACTTCATTGATGGTATTATCACTGTCCTTTGATTCGATCTGAGCAGTGTAGAGTACTACATCTTCTGTTGTGTCATTTTCTTCTACTGCAACATCTCGATCTTTGTTATCAGTTGAGTCAACGGTAACATTAATATCACCAGCATCAACCGTATCAATAGTGAAGTTCTTTGTCTGTGATTCTCGTCCTTCATAGACATTAATCTTTTCTGCATTTACTGCTCGCAATCCATCATCAGAGATGAACATGGTGAGATTAAGCGGGAGATCACTATCCTTGATACTGTCCTTTGCTACTACATTAATGTAGAACTTTGCTTTTTGATTTTCTTTTATAATTGAATTGATTTTACTAAATTCAATTTCATAGACATCATTATCCTGTTCATCCCAATCACTTGCACTTGAAGCATCTACGGTAGCAACTTTCTTTGAACCATTGTAGAGCTCGAGTGAGTCAATGTACTTCCACGGCTTGGCAGTGTTTCCATTACCAGTCACTTGTACCTGTAATCGCTCTACTCGTAGATCAGAATTATCAGCTTCGAATTCGAATCCAAAAACATTCTTTGAAGCTCCTTCATCAACTGTCTGATTACTTGGAGAACCGAGTACCTTGTAACTCTTGAAATCACCATCACCACCCTTGAGGCCTCCATTGTCAGCAGGAACGGTAGAACCGTTACCGTTGCCATTAGAAGTTGATCCAGTCATTCCAATCTTGAGAATTGACATGGGACCGAAGTAACCAGTTGCAGGAAGACCTACCGCTGCTTGCCACTTCACAACTGCGTTCTTGGTAAGCGCACCAAAGTATCCCTTAGCTACACCAGCTGGCATAACAAGGTATCCATTTGTTTCGAGGATTGTCTGAAGTTCTGCAACATCAGTTCCTGTGCTACCAATAGTAAGGTAACGCGCAAAAGCTGCATCAACATGACCACCCACCGCTACTGCGGCAAGTAATGCCGTGAAGACACTCGCTTTCATTATCTGTTTGTAATTCATAATATAGTATTATTTGTGTAATGTAATAAGTACGGATGGGTCCGTATGCAAGGTATGACACGAGAGCTTGGCTTTTCTTACACATCTTCTATACTGTAAGGAAGACCCATTATATGTGTCATACCTTATGAAGCAGGACAAGCGCCAACAAATTGAAGCTGCCTACCACGCTCACGCGGATGAATTATTCCGCTACTGCTTCGTTCGTATACACGATCGCGAAAAGGCAAAGGAATGTGTGCAAGAGACCTTTACTAAAGTATGGGATGCTCTTTATACCAAGAACATTGCTATCGACAATATTCGAGCATATCTCTACCGGACTGCACATAACACTGTAATCAACATGGCTACTCGTGCAAAGATACATGATTCACTTGATGAAATGTACGAATCGACCGAATTCGAGCCAGAAGATGAACGGACCGCAAGTCCTGAGACTCAGGCAGAATACAAAGAGGCATTACGTCTGGTTGATAGTCTTCCATCAGAGTATGCAGAACCTATCATCATGCGCTATATTAATGGCATGACCACCAAGGAGATTGCCACGGCACTTGGTGAGAGTGAGAGCAACGTATCGGTTCGAATACATCGTGGTATAAAGAAGTTACAAGAACATCTATGAAAGATCCCCTCAAAACAATAGAATCACTTCAGAATATCTCCCTCAGCTCACATGAAAAGGCTGCGATGTTTTCTCATATTCAACAACATATAGACAATACCCTCGCCAAGCCAGTTCAATCGCCGTTTAGTTTTTTTTCATTTATTCAGCATCATAGTGTATATGCTACAAGCTTTGCACTTCTCCTTGTTATTGCTGCTAGTTCAGCTGCTGCAGAGACAGCTATTCCTGGAGATCTTCTCTACTCAGTCAAACGCAACGTTACTGAGAATATTATGCAAGCACTCACCTTTAGTAATGAATCACATGCTCAGGTGCAAATCTCTCTTGTGAATCGACGTCTGAATGAAGCTGAGAAACTCATTGCAAAAAAAGACCCTGAAAACGAACCTCTCCTCGTCAGTCTCGCCACTGAGGCACAAGTAAATGCCTCTAGTGCACTTGATGCAATTCAAGATATACACGATGAGGAATCTCCTGTAGTGGCACTTGAGCTCTCTAATGACCTCAGTAGCACACTTAATGCACATGATTCATACATTGACTCAGTTGTACCTACCGAAGTCGCAACAGACCTCTTCGCGACTCGTATGGCAGCAGATACCTCAACAACCAATGAACCAGCTACCATGATGTTCAGTAATGCAAAAGTAGCAGCAACCGTTGAAGCTTCAGCACCAACAATCAACTCAATCGTTGAAGATACAAAAAACCAAGTCGAGGCAGTAGCTCAAGGATTCAGTGCACGCATTCAAGAACCAAACGAAAACGTAGTATCTGAAGAAAAACTACAAGAACAAAGCGAAGAGATTGAACATATTC
This sequence comes from Candidatus Parcubacteria bacterium, assembly GCA_039795755.1. Lineage (GTDB taxonomy): Bacteria > Patescibacteriota > Minisyncoccia > Phycocordibacterales > CAIZIN01 > JANNXY01. The sequence continues at coordinate 3,253 of JBDKLF010000034.1, forward strand.
TCAAGAATGAAAACGTTTCAACAAGCACCAAAGCATATGTACAAGATCTTGTAGAATCTGCGAAGCATGAGCCAGACCATGACAATGCATTCATTATCCTCGAAGAAGCAAGCAAAGTTGGTAATAGTGATATACAAAAAGAGCATATTGAAAAAGCTCTTCAAATACTCGATTAGTTAATAACAAATAAACACCGCACGCTGCTTAAGATATCCTCAGTATTAAAAACCATGCAGTATCACATGGTTTTTACTTTAATTACTATACATAAATAAAAAACCACCCTTGCGGGTGGTTTTTCTTAACTTGTGATAGAGGCCTAAGCCTTAATCATTAGTTAGCTACGTCAGTGTTGAGGAGGAGAACAGAATCTGTTCGGAAGTCCTCATCGAGACCTGAAGTGAACTGAACGAGTCCAGCTGTAAGCGCTCGAGTATTGTAATCAATACCTGTAAGCTGAAGCTTAACATCTCGATCTCCAAGTCCACCGTTGTTTACAACAGTCTTGAGTTCGAATGTAGCACTGTTACCCTTTGAAATCTTGAA
>JBDKLF010000035.1:0-6644 GCA_039795755.1 Candidatus Parcubacteria bacterium
AATCTTTAATTTTCTCATTTTTATATCTCTTTTAATCGACTTCGAATTTCCTTGAGGATAGCATCTCGGGTCTTAGTATTCTCTCGTAGATACTGTCGTGTAGCATCATATCCTCGGCCGAGTTTTTCTTCGCCATATGAGTATGAGGTACCAGACTTGGTAACAATTTCCATCTTTTCCCCAAGAGCAATAATTTCTCCTTCAGCACTGATACCTTCGTTAAACATTAAGTCGAATTCAGTTTGCTTGAATGGGGCAGCAACCTTGTTCTTTACCACCTTTACACGTGTGCGGCCTCCCATAACTTCTTCACCTTTCTTGATCTGGGCAATTCGTCGGATATCCATTCGTACTGAAGCGTAGAACTTGAGTGCCTTTCCACCTGGAGTTGTCTCTGGATTACCAAACATCACACCGATCTGCATTCTGATTTGGTTAATAAAGATGACGACGGTCTTGGACTTATGAACGATTGCAGTGAGTTTTCGTAATGCTTGTGACATGAGACGAGCCTGCTTACCTACATGATGTGCTCCCATTTCTCCTTCGATCTCATCCTTTGGAGTCAATGCGGCAACTGAGTCGATGACAATTACATCCATCTTTCCTGATCGTACAAGGGAATCAACAATTTCAAGTGCTTGTTCACCGGTATCTGGCTGAGAGATGAGCAATTCTTCAGTCTTTACTCCGAGTCGCTTACTGTATTCAGGATCGAGTGCATGTTCAGCGTCGATAAATGCACAAATACCACCGAGCTTTTGAGCCTCAGCAATGATGTGGAGGGTGAGGGTGGTCTTACCTGATGATTCAGGCCCAAAGATTTCAATGATTCTTCCTCGTGGTACACCGCCAACACCGAGTGCTGCATCGAGACCGATTGATCCTGTAGGGATTGCATTAACATCAACGTTTGGTGAATCACCGAGTTTCATAATTGAATCTTCGCCGAACTTTGTTTTGATAGCATTAAGGGCTGCTTCGATCGAACCTTTTTTTTCATTTGCCAATCTCTCAGCTCCAGTTGCTTTTTCTACTTTTTCTTTTTTTGCCATAAAGTTTATTTAATCATTCATTAATATTTTCCAATTCAACTTGTTCGGTACGCAACACATGAATAAGTGAGGATTGTTCGCGGCCAAAGCGGTCCCTTACGAACGCCTTTATTATAGTATATCCAGGCTGGAGGAGTAAGGTCTCATTCCATAAGCCTTTTTCGTCTATATAGATTGGCCGATCGTTAAGGCTTATGAATTGAGCACGTTCCGCAGTGCCAGATACCTTTATAAGGGTAGAAGTAGTGCTATAGCCCTCATAAGGGAAGCTAATCACAAGCTCTGGTCCATCGAGGTAATCAGAAAAGGCATATATGGTATATCCAATAATAGCCAATATAAGGATAAGTGCTCCTATAAGCTGTATTCGATTGAGCCCTAATGTGATCATGCGGTTTCGTCTTCCGAAGATGATGCACCACTGGTATCTAGTACTTCACGAGGCTTTGAGCTACCGTCTCCTGCGGCGATGATGCCACGTTCTTCAAGCATATCCATGAGACGAGCTGCACGGGCATAGCCAACGCGTAGTTTGCGCTGGATGTATGAGGTCGAAGCTTTCTTTGCTTCTACCACGAGCTGTCTGGCGTCTTCATAGAGTTCATCATCGTCTTCTGGGTCGCCACCGTTACTGTTCATTGCCTCGAAGAGGGGATTCTTTTGTTCATCTGACTTACCGTCGAGATTGAGTTCATGTGCAGGAACTTCGTCTTTGTATTTTTCGACAAAGTATTTCACTACTTCCTTTACTTCATCTTCTGAGATATACGGACATTGTACGCGGATCGGATCTGGATTCTCTTGTGATACATAGAGCATATCTCCTTGTCCAACGAGCTTTTCTGCTCCGGCACGATCGATAATGGTTCGTGAATCAATCTGTGAACCTACCTTGAGAGCGATTCGGGTAGGGATGTTTGCCTTGATGAGACCAGTAATAACGTTTACCGAAGGACGCTGTGTTGAGAGGATAAGGTGAATACCAACCGCTCGTGACATTTGAGCGAGTCGAACAATTGCTCCTTCGAGCTCACGTGGATAGGCTTGCATCAAGTCAGCCAATTCATCGATCACGATCACAATATAAGGCATGAGATCAGCTTCAGGATCCTTGGCAAGGATATTGGTGTGATATGAATTAATGTCTCGCACGCTGCGTTTCTCGAGAATGTCATATCGTCGATCCATTTCCTTTGCTGCCCAGCGAAGTGCCATGATGGTTTTCTTGGCTTCAGTGATTACCGGAGTAAGGAGATGAGGAATTTTGTTATAGAGGGTCAATTCTACACGTTTCGCGTCCACCATGATGAACTTGAGCATGTCTGGTGAATTTCGATACAAGAGTGAAGTAAGGATTGCATGTACAGTTACTGACTTACCAGAACCAGTTGTTCCTGCGATAAGGAGATGAGGCATCTTTGCAACATTTGCATAGTAGGGCTTACCCGATACCATCTTTCCAATACTCACGAGCAATGGCTTGTCTGATTCTTGGAAATCTTTAGTACTGAGCATTGAACCGAGGCCAACAATTGTCTTGGTGGTATTTGGTACTTCAATACCCACAAGAGATTTACCAGGAATCGGAGCTTCGATTCGAAGTGTCTGTGCGGCGAGTGCGAGAGCCAGGTTGTCTTGGAGATTCATGATACGTGAGAGCTTTACTCCTTCAGCTGGTTTCATGGCATATCGAGTGACGGTGGGACCGATAGTGATCTCGTCCATTTCCACAGGAATACCGAAGTTCTGAAGAGTGCGCTTGATGAGGTTAGCATTTGCTTTTATGTCTCCTACACCAGGCTTACCCTTGTCGTTCTCAAGGAGATTTAATGGAGGTGGAACGAATGCAATGCTTTGTTTATTGCGAGAGAATATTGAGAAGACGCTTTCACCTACCACCTTGTCTTCTTTTTCTTGCTTCTCCTTTGGCTGCTCTTTGGGCTCTTGAGTATCAGATGTCTCCGTCTCAGTAGATCGAGGTTTCATTTCGGTCATGAGCTTCGGTTTCTCAACTACTTCATTACCTACAATCAGAGGTTCCTTTGTTTCATCGAAAGATGTTTCAGAAGGTTCTTTCTTTGCAAACATTCGCTTGAAGAATCCAAAGGTAATTGGTGTGTCGAACATTACCAAAAATGAGATCACAAGGAAGGCAAAGAGGAAGAGAAATGTCGCCTGTACATCAACCAATCGAATGATAGGTGAAGCGATAAGTGATCCTACAACACCGCCTCGTTCAGGGAGTAATAAGTGCACCATAGAGAGACCTGAAATAAAGAAAATACATGCACCGATAATTTTGGTGAGTGCGAAGTTTTGCTTCAAATTCCGTAAGAATGAAATCGCTAAGGATATGAGAAGGAGGGGAATCAAATAGTATCCAATACCGAAGAGGTAGGTGAGTCCTGAGAAGATTTTGCTTCCAAGAAATCCAGCACTATTAAATGCCCCAAGAAGCATAAACACTGCCACAGCAATGAAGAGAATTGATGAAATAGCATCAACCGTCTCATGTCGCAAATTCATAATTGAGAGTGAACTGTCTTTTGAGTCTTCTATATCAAATAGATCATCATCCTTTTTTCTTTTTTTTCTTGCCATTGAGCCATTATATCAGATTACCCACATGTGGATAACCAAGAAATAGAAAGATATAAAAGACAAGTTGCTCATAGACAAAACAGACGTATAATAGGTCGTATAAAGCTCTCGGACTTCAAAACATTTTTATATGAATCAATCAGACAAAAAAGACAATCAAATAGACAATTCAATACTCCAGCATGGTGTCCTTAATAAAGACCTTTATAATGCATATGTCATTAATAAAGTACAAAAGCTGTCAAAGGCATTTTATTTAGTTACTAATTTCTTTGATGTTCGTGAGCCATTGAAATGGTCAATACGTGACTTGTCACTCAAGCTTGTCCAACATGCTATGAGTCTGAGTCTTGCGTCTTTGTCTCATAGAGAAAAGTCTCTTATGGAATTTGTCTCTATTGCACAGGAGTTAGATATTCTTATGGACACAGCTCAGGTGGCAGGTTTCATTTCATCTATGAATGCTGAGGTTATCAAGCGCGAGCTTAAAGGACTAGTTGTCTTTGTAGAAGACAAACACGATATGCACTATTCGACATCCTCACGGTTGATGCTCACTCCTTCGTATTTCAAAGTTGATGAAGTGAAGTCTTTTGTCTCTCATGTACCAGCAATATCACAGCAAGAAAGATCAGTCGCCCGATCTGGATTTGAATTAACAAAGGATATCGCGCAAAAGGCTAAGGGTAGTTTAAAGGACGTAGTCAAAGTTGTACCTCAACAAGAGGGTCTTGAGCGTCGCAAGAAGGTCCTTGATATCGGTCGTACATTGGAGCTCTTTTCGATCAAAGACATTTCTACACAAGTTACTGATTGTAGTGAAAAGACCATTCAAAGACTTCTCATAGACATGGTAAATGAGGGGGTCCTAGTCAAGGAAGGAGAGCGAAGATGGAGTCGCTACAAGATTGCTAAATAGTGCCATTTTTGCTAGTATACTGATCATGTGGAGGTAGGTCTCAAAAAGGCCTATTTATCCACATATTCAATGTTTTCACAAAGCGATTACGTTGTATAATTGTTTTACCTCGCGTTACGCACATATATATGTATGTAAGTAATGGGAGGATGCAGTTACAAGTGAACCTTGAAAACTGAATATGGTAGATCTCGAAAGACTCACTGGAAGAAAGTTTATTGTTGTACGACTGACACGATCTTAACGTTTCCAACTATCTTTTGTATTCAGCGTCGAAGCGGGTGTGACGCAAGTCATGCTTAAAAGAATACAAAAGAATAGTAATCGCCTTGCACGACGAAAGTTGTGTGAGGCACGTGCGCCGATACGCACGTACATTCCGTCACGGCTGAAAATCTTAGACTTGCACTCTCTATCGGTAGTGCGAGTCGTACGATTACAAGTCACGTTCCCATTCTTTATTAGATAAACGGGAACAAAATATAAATTATATATGAAAATTTTCACAAAGATTGCAGCTTTCGCTGTAGTTGCTGCTGCTCTTATTGCAGGCAACACAACTGAAGCCGCATTCACACGATACCTCACCGTAGGTAGTACAGGAACTGATGTTTCAGAACTTCAGTCAATCCTCGTATCAAACGGATACTTGGCTTCAGGTCTCCCAATGGGATACTTCGGAGCTCTTACAAAAGCAGCAGTTATGAAGTGGCAAGCAGCTGTAGGTCTTCCTGCAACTGGTTACTTCGGTCCTATGTCAATCGCTAAGATTGGAGCTGGATCAACTTCAACAACTGGTGGATCAACATCTTCAAACACAGGATCAACATCTGGTCTTAAGGGTGGAGACGGAGATTTCAAGAAGTATGATCTTCTTGGATCACCAGACAACAAGAACGTTGAAGAAGGAGAAACTCTTGGAGTAATGGCTTTCGAATTCGAAGCTGATAACTCAGACCTCCTCGTTGAACGAACTGACCTCATTGTTGAAAAGACAGCAGGAACAGTTAAGAAGCCATGGAAGGTTCTTGACACTGTTGAACTTACAGTAGGAGGAAAGAAGATCGCTTCAGTTGACGCTTCAGATGAAGACAACTGGGATGAACAGGATACTGATCAGTACCGACTCCGACTCGAAAACATCGACTACAAGGTAGAAGATGGAAAGAAGGTGAAGGTTACTGTTGAAGTAACAGTTCAGGATTCTATCGATTCTGATGAAACAGGATCATGGGATATTTCTATCGATGACGACGGTATCCGAGCTCGAAACGCTGAAGGTATCGACGTATACGAAGGAGATATTGCTGATACACGAAACTTCTCAGTAGAAGAAGCTAATGCTGGCGCTCTCAACATCACTGTTGATGACGACAACAACGATGATCAGGAAGTTGAAGTATCTGAAGATAACACAACTGACGATGTAGTAATCTACAACGCTCAGGTTGAATCTAAGGATGGAGACAATGAAATCGATTCAGTTACTGTTGATATCGATTCTCTTGGCGCAGCAGACCTTTCTGACATGGTTGGAACACTCTACCTCTTCATCGACGGTGAAGAAGTAGGATCAGAATCAGTTTCAGGATCTTCAGACTCAGCTGTCTTTGATGACATCAATGTAACAATTGATGACAATCAGGAAGTTGATTTCGAAGTACGAGCTGACTTTGAAGAACAGGGTACTGATGAAGAAAACTATGTAAATGGTTCAGCTGTACAGGTAACTGATATGACTGTTGACTTCATTGATGCTCAGGATGACGATCAGACTGAATCTGCAGGAACAGCAGGAGGAGAAATCACTCTTAGCTTGAACGCACTTACAGTTGATCCAGTTTCAACAAGTGCTGGTATTTACAGTTCTATTGAAAACAAAGGACAGTTCAGTATCAAGTTCAAGGTTACTGCCCCTTCAGAGGAAGACATCTACATTCCAAACGGAGCAGGTACATCAACCGCGACTTCAACTGGAGCTCACTTTGCAATCTATGGTTCAAGTAACACTTCAATCCCTGGAACTACAAGTAGTGCTGTATTGATCCGATCATCAGGTGGATCTGATA
>JBDKLF010000036.1:0-3948 GCA_039795755.1 Candidatus Parcubacteria bacterium
TTATTCTCACTGGTGGAGGTGCGCACTTCAACTCAATTGAAGAATTCGCCCGTAACTATCTCCGACTTCCTTCAAAGGTTGCAGTCATTCCGGTACAACCAAATACCAAATTTGAAATAAAAGACTCTTCATGGTCAGTTGCCTACGGTCTCTGTGTCTATGGATTCAGTGCAGGTATGGAAGGATCAGTTCATGGACGAAGTAGCTCAATAAGTACCAAAATTAAACGTTTTTTTGCTTGGTTTAAACAGTTTTTGCCTTAAAGTCAACCCCTTTTCTTTTGGCTTCATGTTCTGTATGATGAGCAGACCTTTACAGGGTTAATACACGATATGCCACAACTCAAACCAGAAGTAGAATCGTTCGCACGGATCAAGGTGGTCGGTGTCGGAGGATCAGGAAAGAATGCAGTCAATCACATGGTGAGCTCAAAAGTTCGCGGTGTAGACTTTGTTGCAGTGAACACTGATGCACAGGATCTTCATAACTCTCTCGCAAAAGTAAAAATTCACATTGGTAAGAATCTCACACGAGGACTCGGAACTGGAATGAATCCAGAGCTTGGTAAGCGTGCTGCAGACGAAACAAAAGAAGAAATTCAAGAAAAGCTCAAGGGTGCAGACATGGTATTCATTGCCGGTGGAATGGGTGGTGGAACAGGATCTGGAGCAGCACCCGTAGTTGCTCGAACTGCAAAGGAATTAGGTGCACTTACTGTAGCAGTAGTGACCAAACCTTTCTCATTCGAAGGTCCAATGCGTATGCGACTCGCTGATCAAGCACTTGATGAACTTCGACGTGAAGTTGACGCGATTATCGTTATTCCTAACGATCGACTCCTCACTACCGTAAGTAAAGAAACAACTGCAAAGAGTGCATTTGCAATGTGTGACGAAATTCTCAAGCAAGCAGTAGAAGGTATTTCTGACCTCATTACTACCCCTGGAACTATCAACATCGACTTTGCTGATATCCGAGCAGTACTCGAGAATGCAGGTACCGCACTCATGGGTATTGGATATGCTCAAGGAGAAAAGCGAGCAGAAGAAGCTGCAAAGGCTGCTATCAACTCTCCACTCCTTGATATTTCAACCAATGGTGCCAAGGGTGTACTCTTCTCTATCGCCGGTGGTGATGACCTTACCATGTTCGAAATCCAGGATGCTGCCAAGGTAATTACTGAATCAGTTGATCCTAATGCAAAGATTATCTTCGGAACTGTCCGAGATGAGAAGCTCAAGAAGGGTGAAATTAAGATTACCGTTATTGCTTCAAGTTTCCCTGAGACAGTGAATCGAAAGAGTCTCTTCCAGGGATCTGACGAACGAATGGTTGACCCTGTGATGTCACAGCCACCACGAGGAAAAATCTTTAACGGATTCACGGCTGCAGCTGCTCAAACAGCGACAACAACAGCTCCTGAGCCAAAGGAGGTACCTCAGCAACAATCAACGCCAAAGCAAGATGAACCAAAGAAGATCATTGACGATAGCGATGATGATTGGGGTGCAGTACCAGCATTTCTCAGACGATCAAAGATTAAATAATTCCCTCTCCCCGCTCCTTAACAGGAGCGGGGTTTTGGTTTACAATAAGACACCTATGTTATACGATCTCGCAATTATTGGAGGAGGACCCGCTGGAGTAGCCGCTGGCGTCTATGCTTCACGTAAGCGCCTCAAGACGGTCTTTATTACTGAATCATTTGGCGGTCAATCAATTGTCTCTGATGGAATTGAGAACTGGATTGGTACGATCAAAATCTCTGGTGCGGATCTCGCTAAGAGTCTCGAGGATCATCTCCGCGCCTATGCAGCTGACATCGTTGATATCAAGACATTTGAAAAAGCTGCTTCGGTAAAAAAGATAGCAGATAGTCATTTCAAGGTTACTACCGAGAAAGGTACTGTATTTGAATCAAAGACCGTACTCATTGCCTCAGGATCAAATCGTCGCAAACTCAACGCAAAGAATGCTGATATATTCGAACACAAAGGGCTCACTTATTGTGCAACCTGTGATGGTCCAATATTTGAAGGACAGGATGTGGTAGTGGTTGGTGGAGGAAATGCCGGATTCGAATCAGCAGCACAGCTCCTCGCCTACTGTAAATCAGTCACTCTTTTACATAAAAATAATGAATTCAAAGCTGATCCAATTACGATTGATAAGCTCAATCAGAATCCAAAGTTCAAAGCGATTCCTAATGTTGATATTCTCGAGATCAAAGGTGATCAATTTGTCTCAGGATTGGTATACAAAAGCAAAGACACCAGTGAAGAAATGGAACTTGCAGTAACTGGAATCTTTGTTGAGATTGGTGCAACACCAGCAGTATCATACGCTGCAGACCTCGTAGAAATGACTTCATATGGATCAGTCAAAGTGGATCCACGCACCCAGCGAACTACTGTCGCAGGAGTATGGGCTGCAGGAGATTGTACTGACGGACTCTACCATCAGAACAATATTGCTGTTGGAGATGCAGTCAAAGCACTCGAGGATATTTACGTGTACCTCCACGCAAATTAAAATCCTGCATCAACTCTGACGCAGGTCATAATGTCTCCCATCGCCCTCTTGTATTTTGCATATAGGTGCGATCCGCTAATCCATACTGAACCGTAGCGAAGATTGCTTTGTGTGGACGAGACTTTGTGATGAACACTCTAAAGTCTCTTTCACCACCATCGTCGTCCCCAAAGGAACCTTCTACTACTCTACCTCGCACATGGTAGCTCAGAATCTTCTTATACCTTACATGCCGACAAAGAGTTCGAACGAGAGACCTCACATGTTCGTTTTTTATGTTCACACAAAGTCCTCCTCTCTGACTCTATTGTATCAAATCTGCGGAAACGGGGAGATTTGGTCACAGGTCTCGCATTGCTATGCTCGCCCGCGACCCCGCCTCGCGCCGTCGCGCTCCGGCCTTCAAACTCCCCTTACAAGCTTTGCTTGTATTCCTGCGGAAACGGAGGGATTTGAACCCTCGAAGCCCTTTCGAACTTTCCGCGTTTCGAGTGCGGTGCCTTCAACCTCTCAGCCACGTTTCCTTATATTTCAAGCCTAGCAGATTTTGCCATTTTTTCAAAAATCTGTTAGTATTTATCCACTTCAATTATTGAAGTCTGGCCCTATCGTCTATCGGTTAGGACACCTCCTTTTCAAGGAGGGAAGCGGAGTTCGATTCTCCGTAGGGTCACAGAATTTGTGATGAGCTACTTTTCTTTCTGATGTTTATATGAAAAACCTTCACATCCCCAACCTAGAACAATTCAACACTAAACTTCAACAGATTAGGGATGCTGGTATCTCAAAATTACACTTCATCTCCGACTTTGACAGAACACTTACAGGTAAAACAAAAGAAGGAAAAGCAACAACTACCTCATGGGCTATTTTCACGTCAGAATTAGGACAAGAATATACTATTGCCAGACAAGTACTTTTTGATCAATATTTCCCAATAGAAAATGATCCCACACTTGATCCTGCATATCGCTTCGAGCAAATGTCAGAGTGGTGGAAGAAGCATCTTGATCTTCTTATCGATCTTCACGTGAATCAAAAAATGATTGAGAGAATTATAAAGAATGAACAGATTGAATTACGAGAAGGAGTTCCTTATTTATTTGATTTTGCGTCAAAAAACAATATTCCCTTTCTTATTTTCTCCGCAGGTATAGGAGATGCAATACTCACCCATTTGAAAATGAAGAAATTAAAAACTGACAATATTCACATTCTTTCAAATTTCTTTACTTTTAATGAGAATGGAAATATTACCGGCTTCCAAAAAGAAACTATTCATACGCTTAATAAAAACGAAGTTCAACTAAAGAACGAACCCTATCTAAATCAAATATTAGAAAGACCAAACTGCATTCTCCTTGGAGACGCAATTAACGATGCTCAAATGGCTAATGGTATACCTCACGCAGTAGT
>JBDKLF010000037.1:0-4454 GCA_039795755.1 Candidatus Parcubacteria bacterium
AAATTCAGGGAGCGCGTCGAGATCACTACGAAGACAGTAAACGACGGTAAGCTGTCATCCGAGCAGGAGGCAGTTGTGCGAGAAGCATTGCGCCTTTCCTCCGCTGTCACACCTATTCAAATTATTAACGATAACAAACAAAACAATGAACCCAAATCAAAATAATGAGATCCCACAAGAATTAATCGACACTATGATCAAGGATCAAAAAGTGCGTATAGCTATTACCAAGAAAAGTCACTGGTACTTCTTCCATTTCTATTTTGCCAAGTACGTTAAACACCCAACAGCGGAGTTTCAGCGCGAGATCATCCGTCTTACTGAAAACGAAGATATCAAAAACTTCTTCGTCGTCGCATTCAGGGGGTCAGGAAAATCTACTATCATCACAACTTCCTATGTCTTGTGGGCAATCCTTGGTCAACAACAAAAGAAATTCATTCTGATTGTCGGTCAGACGAGAAATCAGGTAAAGCAGTACATGATGAACATCAAGCGTGAGCTTGAGACCAACGATACCCTCAGGAGAGACCTCGGTCCCTTTGAAGAAGAAAGCGATGAGTGGGGTGCGACTTCCATTGTATTCTCAGAACACAATGCGCGTATCACCGTAGCCTCAACCGAGCAAGGAATCCGTGGCTTGCGTCATAACGAACATCGTCCCGATCTCATCATCGGCGATGATATCGAGGACCTCAACTCCACCAAAACGCGAGAGAGCCGACAGAAGACCTACGATTGGCTCACTGGCGAGGTCATACCCGCTGGCGACCAGAAAACGCGCCTCATTATCGTTGGCAACCTCCTCCACGAGGATTCGCTCTTGATGAAAATAAGAGAGAAGCTCCAAAAAGGTGAAATGAAAGGGATCTTCAAATTTATTCCTCTCCTCGACGCGGAGGACAAAAGCACATGGCCTGGTAAGTACCCAACCCCCGAATCAATCGAAGAAGAAAAGCAGAAGACTGGAAGCGAACAGTCGTGGCAGAGAGAATATCTCCTCAGGATCATTCCGACCGAAGCACAGGTCATACACAAAGAATGGATACAGACTTACGACGTATTACCACCACTTAGTTCTAAAGATTACGAATATACTTGGGCAGGTATTGATCTTGCTATATCAGAAAAGACAACATCTGATTATACAGCGATTGTCGGCGCACAAGTTCACGGCAGAAGAAAGAGAAGAAAAATATACATTCTCCCAAGTCCAGTGAACAAAAGAATGTTATTCCCAGAGATATTGCAGACTTGCAAGGACTATATTGGTGGCGTACTTCATGGAGGTAAACTACTTGTTGAGAAAGTAGCTTTTCAGGCATCTCTTGCTCAACTACTTCATAGCGAGGGTCACTACGTTGAAGGAGTACCTGTTCATGGCGACAAGCGTTCAAGATTGGCTATGACTTCATCGCTTATACAAAACGGCTTTATTCTTTTTCCAAAGACGGGTGCCGAACAACTAATCCAACAGCTTATAGGGTTTGGGGTTGAGAAACACGATGATCTCGTAGACGCATTCACCATGCTTGTTCATAAGCTTGTTGAAGAAGACAACAGAGAAAGACCAAATATTGGCTGGTACGATATGCGTACAGGTCAATTTGAATGGGCGATCAAGTACGATGATGGTGATGTAATGTAATCAATTACAGACCAACAGCGTTAGCTCCATACTCGGCTTGTTCTCGTGTAAATTTATCATACATCAATTGCTCAATTAGGCCACCTCTCGAGAAAGATGAATACTCCATGTATGACTTAGATTTTTTCGCGGCCTGTTCGTTCCAATTAGCGCCAGAATTATCAGCACCATAGACCGCATCGGCATATGAAAACTGTTCAAATTTCAACTGTTCAACTAGACCATCGTGAGAAAAGGCAGAATAACCCAAATAGGACTTTGCTTTTCTAACTGCGTTTTTTTGACTAATGGTTTTATTTTGGACTGACTTTACAGTAGAAGGAACTGGCGGTTTGACTGTTGCTGACGAAGTGCTAACTATACTAGGAGTTACTAGATTTGCTTGTGTCACTTTTGACTCAACTGCTTTATTGACACTAGATGTACTATTACCAACACCTACAGCATCGACGGGTGTATTAACCGTATCTACTAGCGTAGTTTGTTTATCACTTCTAGTGCTTACCACAGCAAGAACAATAAATAATACTGCAAGTGCAATCTTTACTCCCCTACTTAAATTAAATTTTCCAGTGATTTTTCGTATTACTGGAGGTATTAGTACTAATGACGCCAACAAAGAAAAAATTGCTGACAAAGGATCTGAAAATAATTTCACTATTCCGACAAGTGCAAAAAGTATACCGAAAATCCAACTAATAACATGTGGCAAGGTAATATTCTTTTTATTACCATGTGTAATCTCTGTTTGATTATTCATAAAACTCTAGCGGGGTTTTAATAATGGTGGAAACCTAGATAGCAAAAGGCTCCTCGCCATCGCGATACAGTCTTTCGACCATACCCATACCAGTTTCCCGATATGACCCGCTAGAGTGACTCTGACGAGGAGTCCTTTGATCTCTAGCGGGGTTTTTCGATCATATCTTTTAGAACTTCTAAAAGGGTTAGATCTCTTATTAAGTTGTAACTATATAATACGATTTTAAACCGTATTAGTCCACATAGTATCGCAGTTCACCTGCTTTGCTAAGCCCTTATACGACCATGTAATAGATCAGTTATTCTGCATAGCTATGCACCCAACCACCTGTCTGTCACCATATACATATGCAAACCAATATAACCGCACAGATCGGCACTTCCCCGATCATACCGACTGTCAAAATGAAGTACTGTCTATATGCCCGAAAAAGTACCGAGCAGGATGAGAAGCAGGCTCTTTCCATTGAATCGCAGGTGAAAGAGATGCTAGCTATCGCTGAGAAAGAAAACCTAGATATTGTTGATATCAGGCGTGAAGCACATTCAGCAAATGATTCAGGCCAACGACCAGTATTCAAAGAACTTCTTGAAGACATACGGCGAGGAAGATTCAATGGAATACTTGTATGGCATCCAGATAGATTAAGCAGAAATGCAGGTGACTTAGGGTCGCTTGTTGATTTAATGGATCAGAAGCTAGTAGTTCAAATACGAACGTATGGGCAAACGTTTACCAATACTCCCAGTGAGAAATTCCTTTTAATGATCCTCTGTAGCCAAGCAAAGCTAGAGAACGACAACAAGAGTATCAATGTGAAGCGTGGCCTGAAAACAAGAGTTGAGATGGGACTATGGCCATCCAGAGCGCCAACAGGCTATCTGAAAGAGAAACGTATGGATCGAAAATGCGAGACTTTAATTGATCCACAGCGAGCTCCTATTATAAAGAAGATTTTTGAGAAAGTGGCGTATGAGAAATGGAGTGGGCGTAAAATATACAATTGGCTTAAATTTGAACTCAATTTCAAAGCGACCAGCAATAAGAACCTTACTCTTTCAAACATTTATATGATTTTGGATAATCACTTTTACTACGGAGTATTTGAATACCCAAAGAAATCAGGTAACTGGTATACAGGTAAGCATGAGCCAATCATTACTAAAGAACTATTCGATGCCGTACAATCACAAGTGAAAAGCCAGTTTGTCAGATCGGAAACAAAAGAGTTCGCTTTTACTAAGCTCATGACATGTGGACTATGCGGATCAGGAGTAACTGCTGATGAGAAATTCAAGAAACAAAAGAACGGGAATGTACACAGACATGTTTACTATGGATGCACTAAAAACAAGGATAAAAATTGCAAAGGTGGATATATAAATGAATTAGACCTTATTAAACAATTTGAGGAACTTATAGAGAGGATCGATTTGGATGAGATTGAAATGAGAGAGAAGATCAGATCAGAGGTAGAACGGTTCAAGAAGTTTCAATGTGTAACATCGGGTTCCGTAAAAAATATTAAGGTTGGCAATATTGATATACGAAACTATGCAAAATATATTTTAAGAGATGGATCTGATATTGAAAAAAGAGAGTTGTTATCATGTTTAAAAAACAAAATAATTTTGAAAGAAAAGATTGTATCCATCAATTGAAAAGAGGCCGTTCACTCGCGTGAACGGCCCCAAAAACTCGAATTCAAGAATCAAAATACAAACAGACTCAAGTATTCAAGGTGCAAGGATTACTGCGGAGGGAACCCAGACGCGGCGCCATAGTCGTCGAAGGCAAAGCCAACAACGCTCGTGCCGAACCAGACCTCGCCGTCGCGGAAGCTGAAGTCGGGCGACCGCGAGAACACGCCAACACCGTCGGGAGACCACTCGTCACCAGCACAGTCGATCCAGAGATCGTCGTAATGCTTAAGACGAATAGGATGCGTGAGAAGCATCGATCCGATGGCGAATGCGCCGAGACCGAATTCGTGAGCCGTGTCTTCGATGATCACGCGTGCACGACGGACCGAGCGACCACGAT
>JBDKLF010000038.1:0-6337 GCA_039795755.1 Candidatus Parcubacteria bacterium
TATAGCACAGATATACCCTAATAACAATGACAACCTCCTACGTCCTCACTCGCTCTATATAATAGGCCAAAGCAGGGATTCCGAGCTTCTTCCCTATTTGCTCAGCAATAGTTCTCATATAGGTACCCGAGGCACACTCAACATACAGCTTGATTACGGGAAATTCGGCTTCATCCGGAACACTCATCCACGATGCTTCAATATCAGCATAGCGAAAGTCTCCGTGAATGTTCTTGAGTGCTTCTGCAACAATTGATTTCACTTGAACACCAGTTGCAATCTTGCCTCCTTCGAATGAAATTGTTGTTACTGTCATTTCTCGTTCAGGAATTTCATCATCACCGGCGAGAATCCCTTTTGTAGAATATTTTGGGTAGGTAAAGGTATGTGTTCCTACAAAGCTCGGTGCTTCTACTCGAGCAGCGAGCATGCATGCGACCGCTTGTTCTTCGGTAAGGATTTTCACTTCTTCATTAATTACCCCAAAGAGATCTTGTGTATCTGTTCCAATTCCAAAGAGTACTTCCAATTTGTACGCCTTATCACGACCAAGATACTCGTCTCGATTCTTGCATTCTTCACCAACAAGCACGATCATTTGCCCCACCGCCATCGGATCAAGTCTCCCTGCATAGGTCATAGGAACTTCAGCAGGAATATTATGTTCGAAGCGTGCTCGAATAAGCGCCTCGAGCGGAGTCTCGAATCGTTGCTTATGAATCGTGAGTGTCTTTGGAATTTCCATACTTTAGGCTAGAATAGCTTTATATGACCGATAAATCAAACAAACAGCTTTCTACCGACCCTTACAAGGGAGTACGAGACTTTTATCCTGAAGATCAAGCAATTCAGAACTATATTTTTGCTACCTGGAGAAAGGCGGTAGAATCATTTGGCTACAATGAATACAACACCTCAATTCTCGAGCCAGCAGAACTCTATCGAGCCAAGTCAGGTGAAGAAATTGTTAATGAGCAGACGTATACATTTACAGATCGAGGTGAGCGTGAAGTTACCCTTCGTCCAGAAATGACTCCTTCAGTTGCTCGTCTCGTTGCCGCAAAGAAGCGCGAACTCTCATTCCCTCTCCGATGGTATTCGATTCAGAACTTCTTCCGCTATGAACGTCCACAGCGCGGCCGTGTCCGAGAATTCTGGCAGCTCAATTGTGACATGTTCGGTGTTGATTCTACTTCAGCAGATGTTGAAGTGATTCAACTTGCATACAACATTATGAAATCATTCGGAGCCAGAGATGGTGATTTCAAAATCTATATCAATAACGCGAAATTATTTAGAGAGAATATAAATGGAAAACTTCTCGATACTGAACTTTTCCCAAAAGCAAAAAAACTTATTGACTCAATACAAAAAATTTCTAAAGAAGAATTCGATGTTGAATGGTCAAAAATTTCAAATCAACAATTTGATAGATCAATAGCAGCCAACACTGAAATAGAAACGATTCTTTCACAACTAAAAATGCTTGGTATTGAAAATGTTGAGTATAATCCTATTCTTACTCGAGGATTCGACTATTACACTGGAACGGTATTTGAAGTGTATGACACCAATCCAGAGAACCGACGAGCATTGTTCGGTGGAGGAAGATTCGATGATCTCCTTTCATTATTCGGAGGTGAGAAAGTTCCTGCGGTAGGATTTGGAATGGGTGATGTGACCATGCGAGACTTCCTCGAAGTGCGTGGATTACTTCCACAATTCACTTCCCCTGCGCAACTCTACATAGTGAATGCAGGTGTATCTGCTGAGCAATTACTTACCCGTGCAACTGAAATTCGTGAAAAAGGCATTCGTGTAGCAACCGATCTCACTACTCGCAAAATTGGTGATCAGATCAAGAAAGCAGTCAAAGATGCTGTTGAATTCGTGGTAGTACTTGGTGAGAACGAAATTACCTCAGGTGAAGTATCAATCAAACATCTCGCTTCAGAAAAAGAAGAAAAAGTCCGTATTGCCGAAATTGCGGATTACATCAAAGGTTTCTAATATTGACATTTACATATTTATGGGTTAGTTTGAGAACAGATGAACATGCTATCTTTGTTTGTTTTCCCATTTATATGTAAGGGAAAAGGTGAGGGTGATTCCTCATATTACTCCCTCCTCATTCACACACCAAATAATGAAGCTGCAGAGATCGCTGAAATTGTTGGCCCATTTAGCGATGAGTCTGAACTACTGTATAACACATGGTTGGAGATTAACTTTTGGATTAGTTCAGGAATTATCAAAAAAAGTAAAGGAGATCTCTTACGATTAAGCTTCAGTCCTCCGACTGATTATTCGCTACATTGTGCTCTCTTTTTTGATTTGCCTATCGCGGAGATACTTCCACTCGAAACCCAGAACCTGGCCGACATGAGGGACGCAGTTAGTGGCTTACTTGCAGCATAACCCCGAGTTGGCTGCTTTTTATTTTGTTAGCCTCCAGGCGTAAATATGATAGAATAATCCCCTATGAATTACGTTGTATTCGATATTGAAACAAAAAATACTTTTGACGAAGTGGAATCAAATGACCCTGTAGCACTCGATATATCAGTGGTCTGTATTTATGATTCAAAGACTGATACCTATCATTCATTCTTACAGGAAGATTTTCCCAAGATGTGGCCCTTCTTCGAAAAGACCGATATGTTGATTACCTATAACGGTGATCATTTCGATATTCCCCTCCTCAACAAATACTACAACGGAAATTTATTCCAGATAAAAAGTCTTGATCTCCTCAAAGAAATCAAGAACTCACTCGGCCGAAGAATCAAAATGGATGATATTGCCGAAGCAACACTTGGTGCAGGTAAGTCTGCACATGGACTCGAAGCGGTGAAATGGTGGAAGCAAGGTAAAGTAGATCTCATCATCAAGTACTGTCTCGATGATGTGAAGATTACTAAGGAAATCTTTGACTACGCGCGCGAGCACAAGCATCTCAAGTATCGCGATAATGGTGAACTCAAAGAAATTCCCCTCTCAACCAAAGGCTGGATGAAGAAACAGGAATCAGGAGTTACTTTCTCACTTCCCTTTTAGTCTCGTAGATATATTGACTTAGTGTTAAAAGTGTTATAATGTGTGGCCTAATGCACATTTTAATTATTGAAGGTAATGGAGCTGTGATTGAATGCTACCAAGAAAGACTCAGTGGGTTATGTGAAATGTCTTTTGCAAATAGTATTCTCACTGCCGAACAAGAGATTGGATCTGGGAAACCATTCGACGCAATCTTTATCCCCGGACGACTTGGGGCTGACCAATACAATACTGGACAGCTTGTGCGATTGGCGAAATCAAATTACCCTCACGCACACATCCTCACCACAAGCATCTCAACTGAGACACAGGTCGCAATGCAAACCCTTGGGTGCACAGCTGTTGTGATGAAATATAACATTGTGAGATTCCTCGAGGGAATCCAGCAAATGCAACCAGCCACAGTCTAACAAACTACGCTGGTGCATTTTTATTTATACAAAGGCAATCAGGAGTACGACGACAAGTACGATTCGATACCATACAAAGATATGCATCGTGTGAGTTCGTAGATAGGTAATCAAGAAATGTATTGCGGCAAAACCTACTACAAATGCTGTAAGTGACCCGAGAGCAAGTGTCGCAAGCTCATGTAACGAATACGATGAAGTAAGAATATCACCTAACTTCTTCAAGCCAGTTCCAAAAAGTATTGGAAACGAGAGCAAGAAACTGAATCGTGTTGCCATTTCTCGATTGAGCCCCGCAAAGAGTCCTCCAGAGATTGTTGATCCAGATCGAGACATTCCTGGAAGTAATGCGAGACATTGAAACAATCCTACTGTAAGTGCTTTGTAAGGAGTAAGACTCTCATCATAGCCTTTTTGCTTGGTATACCACTCAGCAATATACATAAGGATACTTCCGAGGATAAGTGTCACAATCACCACAAAGATACTTCTAAATGCAGTCTCCATATACGACTCGAGAAGGATACCTAGTACAATTGCAGGAATTGTTCCCACCACCACTGCTTTGAGCATAATAATTTCCGTAGTATCAACGGTTTTCTTTGCAACATATTTAATACTTGTAACCACCAATGATCGAATATCTTTCCAAAAATACACCAACACCGCACAAGCAGTTGCGAGTTGAAGCACCGCATCGAATGCCAAGCCTCCATCAGTAATACCTAGCACTTGTCTAACAATAATAAGATGACCGGTAGATGATACCGGGATGAATTCAGTAAGGCCCTGAATAAGGCCCAAAATGATGGATTGCAAAAATGTCATATATGATATACTTGGATATATTACAGGACAATTACAATATGACCAATAGTATGAAAGACAACAAAAGTATTATCGCAATCCCCTTGGCAATCGTTCTCGCGGGAGGATTGATTGCAGGTGCGATCTTTATGACCAATGGAAATTCTGGAACTACACAAGTTGAGAATTCAAATATCAAAGAAATCAAGGCGGTTACCAACGATGATCACATCATGGGTAATCCAGATGCAAAAATTGTGGTAGTGGAGTACTCAGACACAGAATGTCCTTTCTGTAAGAACTTCCACAACACCATGAAGCAAGTTATGCAGGATTATGGAGCGAATGGTGATGTTGCATGGGTATATCGACATTTCCCTCTCGACAATCTCCACAAGAAAGCTCGTAATGAGGCACTCGCAACAGAGTGTGTAGCCTCACTTGGAGGTAACGATGCGTTCTGGAAGTATATTGGTAGAATCTTCGAAGTCACCGGATCAAATGACAAACTCGATCCACAGGAGCTCTACAACATTGCAAGCGAACAAGGTATTGATAGTACCAAGTTCAATACTTGTATGACCGAGAAAACTCTTGCTTCACAAGTACAGTCTGATTATGAAAGTGGAGTTGCAGCAGGTATCACTGGAACACCCTACAGCATCATCCTTGTGAAAGGATCACAGACTGTAGTTCCAATCGATGGAGCACAGCCTTACTCAGTAGTATCAAACGTTATCAAGACATTACTTCAGAAGTAGTCCTTACAAAAAACCACCCTCGTAATGAGGGTGGTTTTTTACTTAGAGTAGTTTCTTGAGTGCACAATGTCTGCAATTGTGATCATTGCATGTATCACTGATTATTGCCCCTGAATAAATTGATTCGAGAAGACTTCCTACTTCTTGCTTCACTTTGGTAATATCTGTTTCAGCAATTTCAAATCCTACAATATGACATTGACCTTTATCATCAGGCTTCACAAATACGAGCGCAGGAAGAATAGATTTGCCTTTGAATCGAGTATCAGATCCGAGCAATATCTTGTAGAACACCAGTTGCCTGAAGTATGCGCCTTTGGCTCCGAATCCTTCTGCGGCAGTGAGGCCTTTGATTTCATTCTCACTTTTCTTCTTGGTGGTTTTGTAATCAAATACGCGAACCTCATTTCCCGTATCAATCACCACATCAAGTCGTCCATGTAAACGAATGTTTTGTAATACATGCTCGAAATGATATTCTACCCATCCTTCTACAAACTGTGTTCCCTCCTGAGTGAAATGCTCGCCAAGACTTGCTGCAATAAGTGGAGCATCATGAACGAGTTCAGCAATCAATGCTTCCTTGTCATGTGACCGCAGCATGGTATCAGTGATATGTTCTCGAGCGGTAGCTTCAATAATACTTTGTATATGTGGAACGGTCTTGTTGTCATCTACCCACACACGAGCAAATGCCTTGTGCAATGCATTCCCTTTCTCAGCTGAGAGTTGTGGTGCTTCTGGAAGCTTGAAAATACTTTTGAATATAAAAGCACTCGGACATTCCAAGAAATTGTTAAGAGCAGTTACTGAGAGTCCTCCATCATTGAGCACACGCTTGATATAGGTGAGCAACTGTTCATGCTTTGTGACACTCTTTTTGTGTAATGCAGGTACCGCAAGTACTGCAGGAATATTGGTATGGGAAATATGATCTTTATCTAACTCTTGAATAAATCGAAGTGGTGTAAGGAGCTCTCCATCACTATGCATTTCAGGAATAATAATAGTGACATGCTTCTTGGCACGAGTAAGTGCCACATAGAATAATCGCCGTGCATCACGAATATCATCATCTTCACTAGAAATAGCAGTAACCGGCATCACAAAGAATTGTGCACGAGCACGCTGCTTCCATGACTCTTCGGTACCATAAGGAATAATGACATAATCGTATTCAAGGCCTTTTGATCCGTGAGCAGTCATGGCAACAACTGATGCGTCATGACTACCAAGTGACACCTTGATCATCTTTTGCTCGGCACGGTCACGATACTGTAGCAAGATCTTGATACATTCAAT
>JBDKLF010000039.1:0-17015 GCA_039795755.1 Candidatus Parcubacteria bacterium
TGGAACGATAGGGTCCTTGCCTTGTTCGAGGAATGCGAGACGTTGTTCATCAATGATTCCAGAAGTATTAGTGAATCCGAATTTCACTGCGAAATACATTCCGGTGAGTACGAATCCAATAATCGCAAAGAGGTAGACGAGTATGTTGAAGATTTTTTTGATCATAGTATTTATAT
The DNA here is from genome assembly GCA_039795755.1 of Candidatus Parcubacteria bacterium. Classification (GTDB taxonomy): domain Bacteria; phylum Patescibacteriota; class Minisyncoccia; order Phycocordibacterales; family CAIZIN01; genus JANNXY01. Next base: position 177 of record JBDKLF010000039.1, read on the forward strand.
AGATGAAGTAGCATATTTGTACCAAATATACCGCATACTCGCAAACATCATTTGTTATACTGTATATATGAATGTTATTAAGCGATTGAGTATGCGCATGATTTGGGGAATCTTATATGTTATAGGTGCGCTGTGTGTGTTTGTTATTTTACTTAACATTGTTACTCATCCAAGTAACGATCGTATTTGGAATATTGATCAATGGAGATTGCCTTCGGTGCGAATTGATGGAGATCAGGTTACTATTCATGATATTCGCAATTTTCGCTATGCATCAACAACAAGCTACACCGTGGACTATTATGACAAGATATTTGATCTCAATGATCTACAAAAAGTCTGGTACGTGGTTGAGCCATTCTCGGGAATTCCTGGATCTGCGCATACATTCTTGAGTTTCGAATTCAGTAATGATCAGTTTGTTTCTATTTCAGTTGAGATTCGTAAGGAGCAAGGAGAGTCATTTCATCCGATCAAAGGATTATTCAACCAATATGAAATCATGTATGTCATCGCTGATGAACAAGATGTGATCAAGCTTCGCTCGAACTATCGCAAGGATGAAGTATATCTCTATCCAATTGCTACTTCACCAGAAAAAGCTCGCTCATTATTTATCGACATGGTGACACGTGCTAATGAATTGCGTGAGCAACCAGAGTTCTACAACACGCTTACTAATACCTGTACGACTAATATTGTGGCACATGTGAACAAGGTGAGTCCTCGCAAGCTTCCGTTCTTTGACCTTAGCATGATCTTTCCTGAATATTCAGATGGGCTTGCTTATGAGCTTGGGCTCATTGATACTGACTTGTCATTCGAGCAAGCACGAGAAAAATATCATATTAATGAACGAGCAATGCAGTATGCAGATGATCCGAATTTCTCAAGGAAGATACGGGAGTAGGTTTTTGTTTTTTCACCATAACTAGTGTAGATTGATGTGTATTGGAGCCGTGTCAGAGTGGTCTAATGTACCTCTTTGCTAAAGAGGCAGGGTGTAAAAGCCCTCGGGAGTTCGAATCTCCCCGGTTCCGCACCTAAATATGATAATATAATCATATTAAAGTTTAATTTGTATACATGAATCCTCAAGAGCCAGTGCAAGCATCGGTACCAGAACCAGTTGTAACTCCAGTTGCTCAACCAACTCCTTCTGTACCTGCTCAAGAACCAGTAAAAATTGGTAAGTTCAAAGCAAGTAGAATGCTTGTCCGAGAATCACTCAATGTACTTAGACAAGACAAGGAGCTCGCGTGGTTTCCAGTGCTCTCGGCTATTACAAGTCTCGTAGCACTCATTGGATTCATCGCTGTGTTGTTCTTTGTAATCATGGGTGGAGATATTCACATGTTTAGTAATGGTTCTAATGAGCAGATGAGTGTAGCGGGGTACGCTGCAGTGTTTGTGTACTATATCCTTACCTTTACTATTACGAATTATTTCTTGGCAGGTGTGTATACCATTGTTCATGCTCGATTCAATGGTACTGATCTCGCCTTTAGTGATGGTATTGCAAATGCTAACAAGCATTTCGGAAGAATTTTCAGTTGGTCAGTTATTTCAGCGACAGTAGGAATCATTTTGCAAATCATATCTGACAAGTCAAAGTTGATAGGGAAGATTGTTGCGGCAATATTCGGAGCAGCATGGGGGATACTTACGTATTTTAGTTTGCCTTCGTTGGTAATAGGTCAGAGATCAATAGGAGATTCATTCAAAGAATCAGCGGCAGTGATTCGCAAGACATGGGGGGAGACAATTATTGTGAACTTTGGAATCGGATTATTCTTTTGGCTTATTACATTTCTTGTAATTGCAGTAATGATTGGAATTGCAGTACTTGTGCCAGCGTTTGAAATGTTAGTGCTGCTTGGAATACTTTTTGTTATCTATATCATCGCATTGTCTATTATTACTTCAACACTTGGATCAATTGTGAAGCTCGCACTCTATGAATATGCAGCAACAGGAGTTGTTCCTCAGGGATTCACACCTGAGCTTATCAAAGGTGCAGTAAAAGCAGGAAAATAGACATAATGAGGAATTTTGCTATGATGGCATAGCAAAAAGGAGGATTGGATGAGTGGTTTAAATCAGCGGTTTACTAAACCGCCGACGAGTAAAATCGTCCGTGGGTTCGAATCCCACATCCTCCGCATTAAGAATTGTTACTGGTTGCCCGGATACTTCAAATATGTACAAAAGCACTCAAATCATTGCCGAAGTAAAAACCGAATCACCGTTTGGTTTTAAGTCTGAAAAAAGCTGGGATGAGTTGTTTATTCTTGCAAATGAAGTTGGAGATATCATTTCTATCCATACTGACCCGCGATGGGGCGGTTCATTTGACCTAATCAAGAAGGCTAAATTATTAACGAACAAACTTATTCTTGCAAAGGGAATTCACACAACCAATAAGGAAATAGAACAAGCAATTGAAGCCGGCGCCGATTATATTCTTGTAGTTGGTCGTATTCCTGCTATCCATCAAGATAAATGTTTAATTGAGCCGCTTACACTTGCTGAACTAAAGACGATTCCTCAAGATCTCAAAGTTATTTGGAATAGTCGGGATTTGTCAGGTGGTGGAATCAAGAATGAAACTTTTGAGCAAGCTCGAAATATGTTCAAAGGATGGATGTGTCAGGCAAGTAATATAAAGACGATTCAAGATATTAGAGAAGGGGCAAGTGCAGTACTTGTTGGAACTCATCTCGAGAGTTTTGCTGATTCATTGAGGCAGAAATGATTTGTTATTTACGGTTTGTGTGCGTTCAATTCTGTAGAATGCTATTATTGTGAGTGTATGAAATATGCCCGATTCAAATATCTACTGTTCGCACTCATTGATACGTATTTTGCAATTATATTTTTCTCAGAAAGGGCAGCAACGCTTCTTCCATTTCTTATTTCGCCATTTGTCTTTGTGCTATTTCTGGCATTTTTCCAGAACCCTCAATTGTTTATGAGACAGTGGAATAGTTGGCTTGCAACGATACTCAAATTCGCATTTTTGCTTGTTGGTGGGTATATCTTTTACAAGGTCGGTCATTTTCCTATACTAAATGATTTTTTGACCCAATGGTCTCGACAGGTGTATCTTATTTCGGTTGGGAGAGTGGCAGGTGTGTTGTTTGTATTTCTCGCAACCTTTTCGCAAATGTGTTTTGTATTAGGGATTATATTCAATATCTGTGCATGTATCTTTCCAAAGAAATTTAGTGATGACACAAGCGAGTATACTATGACCTTTTTCAAGGCATTGATTCCTACAATTATCTTCACATTGTTATTTATTTTTGGTCTTCCGTATATTGGATCATTGATTGCTCAGTAATTTCGCTCTGACTGCACATGCTGCTTGCGTATTTCTATAACCTACTTTCCTTCAAAAGCATTCTCTAATCCCTTAATATCGAATTTCTTCATTTTCATAAATGCTTGAACCACTCGTGATTTCTGATCAGCATCTCCTTTTTCCATTAATTCAGAGAGGGTGTTGGGTACGACTTGCCAGGATAATCCATATTTATCTTTGCACCAGCCACATTGGCTTTCTTGGCCTCCATTTGTTGTTAACTTCTCCCAGTAATAATCAACTTCCTTCTGGTCCTCACAAGATATAACAAAAGAAATAGCCTCATTGAATGTAAACATTGTTCCCGCAGTCATAAGATTGAATTCTTGACCGAGAATGTTCATTGTTGCTGTTTCTACATCACCTGATGGTGTGTCTGAAAGTGTGCCATTACTTTCTACTTTTGCATCTGGAAATATCGAAAGATAATAATCAGTTATTTCTTTTAAGTTTTTGTCGAACCAAAGGAATGGTGTAATCTTTTTCATGTGCTAATTTTAGCATTATTTTGTGAATTCATATTATTTATTTAGTGCTACAATATCAACATTATGATATTAATTAATTTCATTGCAGTGCTCGTTGCTGCTGTTGCAGCCTTTATTATCGGATTCTTATTACATGGTCCGGTGCTGGGTAAGTTGTGGATGAGATTGGCAAATATTCATCCAACAGGCAAAGAAAAATTATCAGACATGTATCCACAAATGTTCTGGAATCTTGTGGTAAATATTATTTCTGCGCTCGGTGTTGCATTAGGAACATTAGTACTCTCTTCGTCAGTTTTTAGTACACATCTCTCAGTACTCAATGGAATTATCGTGGGACTCGTCGTGTGGATATTCTTTATTGGTACCAGTACTGTTATTGATGTGGTTTGGATGGGGAAGTCATTCAAGTTGTGGATCTATGAAATGTTCTGCAGTCTCGTGGTAATGGTAGTTGTTGGACTTATTATCGGATCTTGGTCAGTGGGACATGATGTGAGAAATATTCATCGTGGAGCATATTCGCGTCATCATGATACTTCAATAAGCTCAACCTCACATGAAGTGACACCTGGTCAGCAGTTTAATGATTCGAATAATCAAATTCGATTTGATACAAAATTGCATAAGTGGGTAGATAACTATGGAATCTGTCACACTTGTACACCAGAGAATGGATTTCCGGCAAATGGTGATATTCCGCAACCTCCTACATCACAACCAGTTGCTTGTACTATGGAAGCAAAGCTTTGTCCTGATGGATCAGCAGTAGGACGCAGTGGTCCTCGTTGTGAATTCGCTCCGTGTCCGGGGGAGTAATTGATATGAATATTTCAGTTGTTGTCATTGCACATAATGAAGAAAAGCGTATCGATGCTTGCCTGCAATCATTGCTCCATCAGACAGTTCAGGCGCAAGAAATTATTCTGATTGCACATAATTGCACTGATACTACAGTTCGTAGAGCACAAGTATATCAAGGGGTGAAGATTGTTGAGTTCAATGGTCCAGAGGGGATTGTTCATGCGAGAGTTGAAGGAATTATGAGTGCAACAGGAGACATGCTGCTTTGTATTGATGGTGATTCGATAGCTGCTCCAGATTGGGTGGAAGTAATGAGTGCTACGTTATCAAAAGAAAATCGAACACTTGTTGGATCATGGGTGAGGTATAGAGGTACATGCTTTGGCTGGTGCTTTAATTTCATTAACAAATATATGTGTAATGGAGTTGATAAGGTTAATTATTTGTGGGGAGCAAGCTTTGGGTTTTTTGCAAAGGACAGTGCTCGTGTAAGTGCAATACTTAAGCAAAGTCTCAAGCTCTCAGATCAACTTGTACTTAGTCGTAATCCAGATGATTTTTGGTTAGCGCTTTTTATGTCACGAGAGGGAACCATTGAGATAACGAATAAGACTTGGGTGGTACAAAATCAAAAAGAACATAATTCATTTCAAGCATACAGACGGCATCTTGAGAATATAAGAAATGGCAAAAAGATTCGTGAGTATATGAAGTCTATACAATAATATCTCTCCATCCACCACCATTGGTCACCTCAGTAATCCCAGCATTTTGGAGTAGCATCTTTGCTCTTCCTGCACGGCCGCCTGCTTCGCAGAATACAGTGATAGGTCCTTTGTTTTGCAATGTTTCTAATTGAGTTGGGAGTTCATCGAGAGGAATATTAATTGCGCCAGGAACTGAACCTTGCGCGAATTCTTCTGCGGTACGAACATCGATAAGAAGGGGTGAGTGAGACATGTGGTTAGTTCTATATGATATTATTACTTCACTATAATATAAGTATATGCAAGAAGAAACAAAAATAGACAATGTTCCCCAGGTTGAGCAGCCAGAGATTGTTCCAATTCCTCAAGCTCCTCAAAGTGAAGCTCTTACAAAGAAAAACGCAGTGATTGGTTTTGTGCTTGGTATCTTTGGGTTGGTTGCTTGGACACTTCCTGTTGTTGGAGCACCAGTTACTGTTCTTGGGCTCGTGTACAGTATTAAGGGATTGAAGTCACTCAAGCGAGACTTGGCAATTGCTGGAATGGTGATTTGTATCATTGGTATCGTGGCAACTATTTCGAATATTGCAATCGGTGCGTATATGGGTGCAACTGGTCAACATAGTCTCGTTAATAAAATAATGAGTAATGAAGAAGAATTAAATGATCCAGCAAAAAAAGCCGAGTTCATTAATAATCTCGTAGCATCAGTGAAGTCAGGTATGAAACTGCCTTCAGTAATGGATGAACATACTACTATTGTTGATGTGACAGCGGAGCAAGATGCGATTCGATACCACTATATTTTGACAGGATTTAGCAAAGAAGAATTGGGAAGTATTCAAGATTCAAGCTTCAAGTATTTCTTGGTAGATGCAGTGTGTAAGAATCCTGATACAGTGTATCTTCTCGATCGAAAGGTGAATCTGGAGTATGCCTATGCGGTTGATGGTTCAGATCAGAAATTCTTCACCTCTATTACAAAGGCTGATTGTAAATAGTAATCAGTGAGCGAGAGTAAGTAATACCACACGCGAAGCGCCCGAGTCTTCGAGGGCGCGTTGTGCTTCATAGAGCGTAGCTCCAGTAGTACATACGTCATCGAGTACAACAATAGTCTTACCTCGAACTTTTTCTGTATCTGGACACACGAGTGCGTGACGCATGTTTTGCATACGAGCTTCTTTACTCTCAGTCAGACTTTGTTGAGTAACTTTTCTATTCCATGCTAAAAGATTTCTTTCGTATATATAATCTGGAGCACATGCTTTCATTGCATTCAAAATGAGTAATCCTTGATCAAAGCCATGTTTCTCTTTTCTACTCTCGGTTACGGGAACAAAGGTAATAATAGAATCCTGTGGACACAATTGAATAAGTGCGGGAACAATGTTTGCTGCAAGTTGTTTGTTGGTAGCGTATTTGATCTCATGTATCACGTCATGAACGTTCGGGTCTCGATAGGGAAATAGTGAGGTGATGTGGGGAAGTGCTGGGAGCACATGCTCTTTGGATCTACTCAGTAATGTAATAAGCTCACTGGATTCAAGTGTTTCAAGCTGCCGAATATGCGCAGCTTTGGGGAAAAGGAAGTCAAAAAGTGTTACTAAGCAGTAGCGTATCGTCTTCATATTCAGTATAATCCTATTATATATGCCAAATCCTATTAGTGCATTCTTCAGTAAATTGTTCGCCAGCAATCAAGGCGAGAGTATTATTGGAGTAGATCTTGGATCATCAGCTATCAAGGTGGTACAAATGAAAAAGAAGAAAGGTCACGCAGTACTTGAGACGTATGGTGAGCTTGCTCTTGGTCCCTATGCAAACACAGAAGTGGGTCGAGCGACACGGCTTGATGCGGCAACACTTGTCACTGCACTCAAGGATTTGTGGAGTATTAAAGAAGTTAATATCACCAGTCATTCATCAGGTCTTGCGATTCCTATGCGATCAAGTATGGTATCAGTACTTACCTTTCCTACCAATAATTCCAAGCAGCTTGAGCAAATGGTACCACTTGAAGCTCGCAAATATATCCCTGTTCCAATTAGTGAAGTGGCAATGGATTGGTCAGTGATTCCTCGAGTCTTTGAAGGAGATGAAGAAACAGCTGGTACCGGAAAGTCAGAAGTATTGGTGGTAGCAATTCACAATGACACATTGTCACAATTCTCTCAGGTCTGTACAGGTGCTGAGTTGAACAATAGTTTCTATGAGATTGAAATGTTCGGCGTCATGCGAGCATTGCTTGACCAGGGTCAAATCGCCCCTGTGCTTATTGTTGATATGGGTGCTGCAACTTCAAAGTCATATATTGCTGAGGCGGGTGTGGTTCGTGAGTCTCATATTATTAATAGGGGATCACAAGACATTACTCTCAATATTTCTACCTCTATGGGAGTAAGTATTGATCAGGCAGAACAGCTCAAGCGAAACTTTGGACAGAACAAGCCTGAAGAAGATAAGAATATTGGCGATGTTGCCTCATTAGTGCTTGATAGTATTTTCTCAGAGATTAATACGGTACTTATGAGTTTCCAGCGAAAGTATATGAAGAATGTGGGCAAGGTAATTCTTACAGGAGGAGGTGCTGCACTTGGTGGTGTTGCAGAGCGAGCACAAGCACGACTCAATATTCCTACTGAGATTGGAAATGCTTTCGGTAAAGTACAAGTTCCAGCATTTCTTACTGATATGCTCAAGGTACAAGGTTCAGGATTTTCTGTTGCAGTGGGAGTTGCACTACGAAAGCTTCAAGAACTGAAGTAGTTCAAGTTGTTCACAGTCAGAGACTATATTCTGTATATGAAATGATACAGAACGAGGTATAATAAGATAACGTTCTTATGGATCCACGACAACAAGCAACATTTATTCCAAAGCGTCCCGTCACCTCGATTTCAAGCGAGCGTGCAACTATGGGCTTTTTCTCTCTTGTAACTTTGATTATTTTTATCTGTATGGGTCTTGCAGCAGGAGGAATGTATTTCTGGAGAATTACCTTACAAAAGCAGCTCGAATCATCTTCATCTGATCTTGTTGAACAAGAAAAAGCCTTCGACAAAGCATTTATTGCTGCAGCAGTTCGACTTAATAATCGAATTGAGATTTCAAAGAGTTTACTTAATAAACATCTTGCAGTAACAAGTCTTCTTGATGCGATTGGAAAGAACACCTTGCAGTCAGTTCAATTCAGCGATCTTGCATTTACTACAAGTCAGCTCGGTGGGATATCTGTTGTAAAGGTGACCATGAAAGGTGTAGCACGAGACTACACAGCGCTTGCTGCTCAATCAGGTGAAATTGCAAAAGTAGTGGCATTTAAAGATCCAGTATTTTCTGACTTTACTCTTACACAGGAGGGAAGAGTAAGCTTTGGTCTCACTATGAATGTTGATACGTCACTATTGGAGTATCGTAACAAGTCACTTGGTAAGCAGCAGACAACACCATCTCTTGATACTAATCGTCCTGCAACAACAACTGCTCAATCAGTGTCTACTACTACTGCAGCTAATACACAACGACCATGAGTAAAATCGTTCCAATTATTTTTCTTGTAGGATCTGGATTACTATTCTTTTTCGTCATTGACCCAATATACAATGGTACTGGTGCAGACAATCTCGGTATCAAAGCAATTCGTGAAGAAAAGGCTGCATACGACGACGTGCTTACTCGTGCACGTGACTTGCAAGCAAAGCGTGATGAGCTCCGTACTCGATATAACAGTATTACTACAATTGATAAAGCACGATTAGAACAACTCCTTCCTGATACACTCGATAATGTGAAGTTGGTACTTGATATTGATCGTATCGCTGCACGACAAGGTCTCAAGATTAAGAATATTGCAGTTAATGATACCGCAGGTGCCGACAAGAAGTCAGCTGTACCAGATGAAAAAGGATTCGGCTCAGCAACTATCACCTTTGGTATTACTGCTCCCTACGATGTATTCCTCAACTTCCTTAACGATCTTGAAGACGGTTTGAGATTAATCGATGTAACGACATTATCAATTAATTCAAAAGATCCAAAGGCATACGATTATACTGTAAGCTTCAAGACCTATTGGCTCAAAAAGTAATATGAAAAAAATTCTTATCTTCATTATTGTTGCGGGGGTACTCGGATTTCTTGGGTATACTTTTCTCGGTGGAGCGCCAAAGGTAGAGAATGGTCTCGTGTCTAATAAGGGTGCTTCAATAAAGGTCGGAGCAGATCTTCTTGCTGCACTTGCAACACTTGATACTCTCAAGATTGATACTGAATTCTTTAAGGACCAGACATTTCGACGATTGGTGAACTTCAGTCGAGAAATTCCTGTTCAACCAAAAGGAAGAAGTAATCCATTTGCACCAATCGGAGGAGCAGTCGCTGCAACTACCACCATCACTAACACTCGATAATTATGACATTTCTTGAGTATCTTGGAGAAAAAGGAATTCTTAATGAGTCCGGCTTACAAGCTGTTCGAACAGAAATTGATACGAACGGTCTTTCGCTTGAAGATGCATTGAAGCATGTGGGACTACTTCCTGATCAGATTCTTGAGGCAAAAAGTAATTATTACGGTGTGCCAATTAAGCATGTGGGTGAAGATTCAGTTCCTTTTGAATTATTGAAATTTATCCCTGAAGAAAGTGCTACTCATTACGGATTTGTTCCAGTGGGTTCAGCTAATAATTTCTTGGAAGTGGGAGTGCTCGAGCCAGACAACCTGGAAGCGATTGATGCGTTGAATTTTATTTCTGGCAAGATTAACATGCCATACAAGCTGTTTCTTATTTCTTCAGCTGACTTTGAGAATGTACTCAAGATATATAAAAGTCTTTCAGGTGAAGTGACACAGGCACTTACTGAACTTGAGACAGAGCGAACTGCAGCACAAAGCGAAATTGAGGGTGAAGCAGGAACAGCATACACCGCAGGAAAGACTACTATCATCGAAGATGCTCCAGTAACAAAAATAGTTTCTACTATTTTGCGATATGCAGTAGAAGGAAATGCATCTGATGTACACGTGGAGCCAATGCGAGAACGAGTGCGTGTTCGATTCCGAGTAGATGGTGTACTCAATACCTCAATCGTACTTCCTATCAAAGTAATTGATTCTGTTGTTGCGCGTATCAAAATTCTCGCCAATCTCAAGCTTGATGAAAAGCGTAAGCCACAAGATGGACGTTTTCCTGCAAAGATTGAAGGAAGAAAGGTGGACTTTCGAGTATCTACGTTCCCAACCTATTATGGTGAAAAGGTGGTAATGCGAATTCTCGACCAAGAGAAGGGTGTGCAGCCAATCAAAGAACTTGGATTTTCTGAGCGTAATTTGAAAATGCTTCTCGATGCGATTGAAAAGCCATACGGTATGATTCTTATTTCTGGACCAACCGGATCGGGAAAGACTACTACACTTTATTCATTGCTCAAAGAGTTTGATTCTGAGCATGACAATATTTTGTCACTTGAAGATCCGGTGGAGTACACCATGGAAGGGGTGAGTCAGTCACAAATGAAACCCGAAATTGGATATACCTTTGCAGCGGGTCTACGAACTACTTTGCGACAAGATCCTGACATTATCATGGTAGGAGAAATTCGAGACAAGGAAACAGCTCAGCTCGCCATTCAAGCTGCACTCACGGGACACTTGGTACTCTCGACTATTCACACCAACACCGCATGTGGTATCGTACCTCGACTTATTGATATGGGAATTGATCCGTATCTTATCCCACCAACACTCATTCTTGGTATGGCACAGCGATTAACACGACGAATTTGTCCTGGGTCAGGAAAAGCAAAGAAAATCGAAGGGGCACTCAAAGCTCGATTCGATGAGCAGTTCAAAGATCTTGCGCTAGAACATAGAAGTGAATTACCAGTATTCGATGAGGTGCTTGAATTATCACCAACTTCTGATTGTCCGAGTGGTATGAGAGGACGAGAAGCAGTCTTTGAAATGTATACCATGTCACCAGAGATGGAACAGGTTATTCTCAAGAATCCTATAGAATCAGCGATTTATGAGGTGGCACGCAAGCAAGGAATGCTTACACTTCGTGAAGATGCCATGATCAAAGCTGTGAAAAAGATTATACCCTTTGAGGAAGTAAATAAGCTATAATAAGAACATACTAATCATAAGAAATATTCGATGACAGAAGAAAAGAAAATTCAGATAATGCTTGTAGATGATGATCCTTTTCTCCTTGATATGTACGGACTCAAGTTCAAGAATAAGGGATATGATGTGGTCGCACATCTTAAGTCAGAAGATGCTCTCAACCAACTCAAAGAAGGTGTGTCACCTGATGTAATCATTCTCGATGTAATCATGCCAAAGCTCGATGGTATCAGTATGCTTAAGCAAATTCGTGATAATAAGTATGCTCCTCAGGCAACGGTAGTGATGCTTACCAATCAAAGTCAGCCAGAAGATGTTGAGCGGGCGGAAGAATTCGGTATTGATGGATATATCGTAAAGGCGCTTACTATTCCATCTGAAGTGGTGGATCAAGTACAAAAAATTTATAACAAGAAACATAATAAATAAGTATTATCATGGCACACTCACAAGCTCTTTCTCAGCTCATCGAAACCCTTATCAAGGAGAATGCATCAGACTTGCATCTCTCAGAAGGGCGACATCCGAATGTGCGTGTTGCTGGATTTCTTGTGCCACTTGTTAAAGAAGAATTACTTACCAAAGAAGCAACTCTGGCATTTCTCAAGGAAATGATTAGCAAAGAACAGTTTGCACAGTTTGAAGAAAAAAAGGAACTCGATTTCTCTTTTGCATTTGCAGATAAAGCTCGATTTCGAGGGAATGCATTTGTTCAGCAAGGCCAGGTAGGTATTGCATTACGACTCATTCCTAAAGTTATTCGGACATTGGACGAATTGAAATTACCACCAATTCTTGCATCATTTACAGAGAAACAACAAGGATTTTTCCTTGTGGTAGGTCCAGTAGGACAGGGAAAGACTACAACACTTGCTGCAATGATTGAAATGATTAACCAAAATCGTTCTGAACATATCATCACCATTGAAGATCCGATTGAATATGTATACGAGCAGAAGAAATCTATTATCGATCAGCGTGAAGTTGGAATCGATACAGCAAGCTTCGAGCAAGCACTCGTCAGTTCGCTTCGCCAAGATGTAGACGTGCTTATGATTGGTGAAATGCGTGGTCATGAGACAATGGCTGCTGCGGTAACTGCTGCAGAGACGGGACATTTGGTATTTGCAACACTTCATACTAATAATGCTGCGCAGACCATTGATCGAATTATCGATTCGTTTCCACCGAATCAGCAAGAGCAAATTCGAATTCAGCTCTCAAGTTCGTTACTTGGAGTATTCTCTCAGCGATTGATTCCGCGAATTTCTGGAGGTATGGTGCCGGCATATGAATTGCTGATTGCTAACAATGCAACTTCTAATTTGATCCGTGAAAAGCGAACACATGAAATCAACACTGTTATCGAGACTGGTATGGAAGAGGGGATGATCGACATGTCACGTTCATTAGCAGAGCTCGTACGTCAAGGTGAAATTACTGTGGAGAATGCGTATCTTCACTCTAATAATCCCAAGGTGCTCGAACGATTTTTGTAATATACTGAACCTATGTTATTTGTATACAACGCATTAGACGAAAAGGGAGCAGAACAAAAAGGAACCATTGAAGCGGTAAATGTGGATATTGCTATTAGCGCATTGCAGCGTCGCGGTCTCATCATTTCACATATCAATGAGGCAAATACTGAAGGTAATGTCTTCGAGCGTTCAATTGGAATATTCGATCGTATCAGTAACAAAGATATTGTAATTCTCTCTCGACAGATTGCGACATTGTTCCAGGCACAAGTATCTGCATTGCGAGTGTTCCGATTACTCTCAGCAGAAATCGAGAACCAAGCATTGGGGAAGGTATTGAATGAAGTGTCAGAAGACCTTCAATCTGGAAGTGCAATCTCGAAAGCTCTTGCAAAGCATCCAAAGGCGTTTTCAGACTTTTATGTGAACATGGTTCGTTCAGGAGAAGAATCAGGAAAGCTTGATCAGACATTTGCTTTCCTTGCCGATTATATGGATCGAACCTATGAAGTAACAAGTAAAGCAAAGAATGCATTGATCTATCCCGCCTTCGTAATATTCACATTCTTTGCGGTAATGATTCTTATGTTGACGATGGTGATTCCACGACTCAGTCAGATCATTCTTGATTCTGGTCAAGAGGTTCCTATTTATACCAAAGCTGTAATTGCACTCTCGAACTTCTTTGTTGATTATGGAGTCTTTCTTATTATTGGACTGGTTGTTGGAGTATTCTTCATCGTACGATTCGTTCGTACTTCATCAGGAAACGAATCATTTGATCGATTCAAAATCTCACTTCCATATATCGGTTCACTGTATCGAAAGCTCTATCTCTCACGAATTGCAGATAACTTATCAACTATGCTTTCTTCAGGAATTCCCATGCTTCGTGCTCTCGAAATCACTGCATCTGTAGTAGATAATGCAATATTCAGAACGGGACTCAATGCAAGTACCGAGGGGGTGAAGGGAGGATCATCGCTCTCAGATGCATTTTCACAACACAAAGAAATCCCTAATATCATGACTCAAATGATCAAAGTGGGTGAAGAGTCCGGTAATTTGGGTGAAATTCTCGGTACATTGTCCAAGTTCTATCAGCGTGAAGTAACGAATGCGGTAGATACCTTGGTGGGCTTGATTGAGCCACTTATGATTGTGGCCCTCGGTCTCGGGGTGGGAGTATTGCTTGCTGCAGTATTGTTGCCAATCTATAACGTAGCAGGAACCTTCTAGGGTAGGGGTTATCCACATGTCTCAGGTTTTAGCCTTATATTGTAGGGTATAATACAAGACAGTTGGAAGATATTGTCTTGCCGACAGAAATTATTAAAATATTCATAATTATGAAGAAAAATTTAAAGAAAGGTTTTACACTTATCGAATTGCTCGTGGTAATCGCGATCATCGGTATTTTGTCATCTGTAGTTCTTGCGTCTCTTAACTCAGCTCGAACAAAGGCTAAAACAGCTGCGTTCAAGGCTGAAGTAGTAGGTCTATTACCAGCTTTGGTTACAGCTTGTGATACCAGTGATGCAGCTCTTACAACAGCAGCAGCAACAACTGGAAGTACTCACGGTGCTGGTACATCAGTTACTTCTACTTGCAGTGCAGGAACATTTTCTGTGACTTACACAGCAACAAACGGTGCTGATAGTGCTTCTGATGTTGCAGTATGTACTGACGCTGGTTGTACTTACAACTAGTTTTCTGTTAGGTATAAAAACCCACCAATTGGTGGGTTTTTTATTTTGTATGAATTATATGAGATAATCATCAGTATGATATTTACCTTTAATGCACTTGCGCTCATGTTCTTCTTTGTACTAGGAGCGATTATTGGAAGCTTTCTTAACGTAGTGATCTTTCGCTATCGAACAGGTCGATCAGTGAATGGTCGATCAGGATGTCTCTCATGTGCTACACAGCTCAAGTGGTATCAGATGGTTCCGATTCTGAGCTACCTCGTTCTCCGTGGGCGATGTGCCAAGTGTCAGACCAAGATCTCTCGACAATATGTACTTGTTGAGCTTGTGACCGCAGTACTCTTTACTGCAATCGCGTATGTATTCTTTGGATTACTCACCTTGGGATTTGTGGGAACATTTTTTGCAATCTTTTCTCTTTACTCATTCATTGCTTGCTGTGCAGTAGTGATTAGTGTATATGACATTCGTCATATGATTATTGCAGACCCTTTTGCCTACGCATGGATTATTGCAGGAATTGTTGTTCAAGCATTGGGAATAGTATGGATGGGAATTTCTTCGCTGAGTCTACTTAATATTATTGCTGGTCCATTGTTCTTTATCTTCTTTTGGTCATTGTGGTATTTCTCAAAGGGTACATGGATGGGAGGAGGGGATGCAAAGATTGGTCTTGCGATAGGGCTTACACTTGGATTCTCACGAGGAATTACTGCAATCACCCTTGGATTTTGGATCGGGGCAGTCTATGGGATTGTACTTATGATACTTTCACGATCGAAATACCTTTCAAAGCATATAGGTCTTCGAACTGAAGTACCGTTCGGACCATTTCTGGTTCTCGGATTCTTTCTTGCATTGCTTTGCAACCTTGATCTTGTGTGGATGAGTGGGTTATTTGCTTTCTAATTCGTAGTATACTTAGTAAATGAATTCCTCAAAAGGTTTTACACTTATTGAAATGATGGTCTCAATTGCGATTTTTACTATCATCACGAGTGTGGTGATCTTTAATCATGGTAAGTTTAATTCATCGATAAATGTTACCAATCTTTCGTATGAAGTTGCCCTTGCTATTCGTCAGGCTCAAGTGTATGGGCTTGCGGTGAAGCAAGATTCTAAGGTTGCTGACTCAGTTGAATATGCGTACGGGGTATATTTTGATACAAGTACTGAAGCGAGCAGAAAAGTGTTCTATATTTTTGCGGACAAGAACGATGATCAACAGTTTGATCCATCGGGCGATCCTTGTAATGGATCGGGTGAATGTCAGGAGTCTATAGAAATTCGAGGTGACGTAGAAGTAAGTAAGCTTGGTACCAATGTAGTCTCTAATTCAGGGGATCTCACGGTGTTGTTTCTCAGACCTAATCCTGTAGCAATTATTCGAGATGAAAGTAACTCAGGAGTCTCGTCAAATGGTAGAAAGCAGGCAGTGATTACACTTACATCTGCAAAAGCTGATAAGAGTAAAGAAATTGTTGTCGAGCTCTCAGGTCAAATTTCGGTACGAGATAGTATATGATAAAGTATTTTTTTCAAAAAAATAAAAAAGATAGTATGAGCAAGAAAGGCTTCAGTCTTATTGAACTTATGGTTGCGGTAAGTATCTTTGCAATTGTAATGGTGATTTCAATGGGAGCAATTCTCACGGTGGTGAATGGTAATAAAAAGAATCAGACCATGCAAGTAGCAATTAATAACCTTAACTTTGCAGTTGAGAGTATGACTCGATCTATCAAGACAGGATACAATTATTCGATTGGAGATGCATGTAAATCATTATCATTAAATATCACCGAGGATCAAAATGGTCTTGGGGGTGATGATAGAGTAACGTATTCATTACAACAATTTAGTGGAGATAATGATAATTATGGTTTGTTTATTGATAATCAAGACACTGGATATTCAGGATTTGTTACTGCGCCAGATCTTAATATTACAAAACTCTGCTTTATGCAGGAGAGAGAAGATCAGGGTTTGCAGCCTTATGTAGCAGTAGTGATTCAAGGAGAAACAACCGGTAGCAAAGCAGAGCTCAAGACAGCTTTTAATCTTTATACCTCAGTAACACAACGTCAGGTACAATACTAATATGAATCATTTTTATTACGCACAAAAGAATATATTGAAGACAAAGAAAAAGGGCTTCA
>JBDKLF010000040.1:0-17096 GCA_039795755.1 Candidatus Parcubacteria bacterium
CTCCGTAATAAAAAGTATTCTGTAATATCAGATACACATTACTCAATGAAAGATTTTTGTTTCCTGTTGCCGTTTTGTAGTTCAGATCAAACTTCAACCAGTTATATATCTTTCGTCCTGACCATTTTTCATAAGCCGCTTTTTCAAACATCTTCTTAACAACATGTCCTCGGTCGGGATCGATCATCACACATCCTTTTCGATCAGATCGTTTCTCGTTTAGATATCCTGTCGGAGCTACCGTAGGCCATAAGCCCATTTCAACTCTTGCTCTCAAGCCTCGCTTCACATTGATGCTTTTGTTGTCATTTTCTAGCTTCGCTTGCGAGCAAAGAATCATCAAAAGAAATTTTTCATTAGGTGAATTTCTAAATGACTGCCCATAGGTTCGTATCTCTACCAGTTTCTTTTCATCCATCAGATCAACAACAGATCCAAGATCTCCTGCATTTCGGGAAAGACGGTCGGGTGCCCATGCAAGGATTCCGTTGAATCTTCCTCGTCTTAAATCTTCAAGCAGTTCTTTGAATA
Source organism: Candidatus Parcubacteria bacterium (assembly GCA_039795755.1). GTDB lineage: Bacteria > Patescibacteriota > Minisyncoccia > Phycocordibacterales > CAIZIN01 > JANNXY01. The sequence continues at coordinate 532 of JBDKLF010000040.1, forward strand.
CAGGTCGCTGACCTGATTCTTTTGCAGAATGAGATTCACGTCTAATCTCAACAATTTCAAGATTATCTCGTTCAGCTATGCCTTTCATTTCATTGATCTGAGAGTCGATAGACAGTGCCTGCTGTTCATCTGATTCAGTCGATTTTCTGGCATACAAGCAATACCTAACCTTTTGATCTGGTACCACAACCTTTTCGCCAATCCTTGCGGATGTGTATGTTTCCATACATTAATTAATGACAGACTGGTGGATGGTGCATAGCTATGCAGAACTAATCCTGCGTCGCATAATCGTTGAGCTTTTTCAGCACTTCTTTCTTAAGTTTTTCTACTTCATCGAGCATGTTCAAATAAACCTCCCTTGTTCTGGGAGATTTAGGATTTCTTTCCATAAATTCGATCGTTTCGTCAGATACGAAAGTCGCCAAAGAACCGTATGCCAAAATGTGCATCTGTATTCTTTCGACAATAGATTTCTTGAGCCGTTTCTTTGAGGTCGGAAGCGCAGAAATGGGGTTGAGGAATACTTTGGACTCCTCCTCTTCAAAGCGGTAGTGTTCGGCTCTTTTGATAACTTCATCGATATCGTTCACCTAACGATCGATGACGCAGATCAGCTCTTTTGCTAAGACTATTATGCAGAACTAAAATGGCGTAGTGTGGTCGCGATTAGAGCCTTAGCAAAACCATGTATTAGCGATATGATCAATCTAGAGTAATAGCATCGAAAATGTTATTATTCATTAACAGCTGAATAAAAGCCGACCTAACCCCTTTAGAAAACTAAAGGATATGGTTGCAAATCCCGTCCAAAGTAAAGATCTCCTAGTCAGAGTCTACTTTGGACGGTCACATTGGGAAACTGGTGTGGGCATACCTCACGGGGTATGTCGGACCTGGCTAGGAGTTTTTTGCTACCTGGTGGTCACATTATAAAAACCGTCCAAAGTTTTATGAATACAAATATCTCTTCCTGGAGTACCAGGAAAAAGTTAGTTGGAATTTTAGTAGTTCTCTTTTTTGTCGGTCTGGTCGCAAACCTAGGAGGAAGTACAACTAGTACCACTCCTGCTCAGCAGATCAGCGAAGTAAAATATCAAAGCGCACGAATTCTTGCAAAGTCGTACATAGATAAAGTACCGCTGAAGTCGCCATCGACTGCGAAGTACAATCCTCCGACTACAAAGGTTGATCCGACAAACGCGAATCTCTTTGAAGTCTCATCGTACATAGACAGTCAAAACGGATTCTGCGCAATGATCCGAACGTACTGGTCTATGAAGTTAGAATACACAGGAACAGACGATCAGGGATCAGTTGAGACTGATGCGAATTGGAAAGTCGTAGAGTTCATCTTTAACGGAGAAAAGATTAAGTAGATTTCTTGTCCTGTTCTTCTTTCTTCCACTTCTCGTGTAGTTCTCGCGCCTTTTTCTCTACTGCATTGTCATTAACAGTCTGCCACTTACGCATGAATTCATTAGCGTCCTTGTATGCGTCTTCAACCATTTCTCGCTCTTGGGTGGTAACGGTGTTTCTTATGTCATCTTCAATCTGACGCAGTTTTGATCCTTCCATAAGAAGACGATAATGAACAAGTAGGTCATCCGCATCAACTTTCGGAACAAAAGGTTTTCTGAAATCAGAATGGTTTCGGTCTAGCCAATACATCGTATATCTCACATCCTTTGATTTGATACCAGAAAGTACATTACTTACTGCAATATCGTTAACCCGACCTTTGCCCAGAGAAAGAGCGTAGTTTACTTGTTCAAGCAATCCAGGATCTTCTTTCATCCACCGATAGAAAGTATTTCTCGATATCCCGATTTTTTCACAAGCAATTTGTACGAGCGGTGTATTCTCGATCTCTTCTAAGAGCTTATTTATCAGCGCCTTTGTCTTTTTCATAGAGCGCTTTGCGATTAGTCAGCTTCTCCCATCGGCGAACGATCAGATCACAAAACGTGGGTTCAAGCTCACATCCGTACACTCTTCGACGAAGCATTTCTCCTGCGATCAACGTACTCCCTGATCCGAGGAAACTGTCGAGAATAATATCGTTGATTTTTGTACATCGTTTAATCGCTTTCTCATGGAGTTGGGGAGGTTTTGAAGTTGCGTGCTCATATTCATTGGCAGATAACCGCTTCGCCATCCAGACATCATTAATCTCGTCGAGTAGGTTGTTTCCAGTACTCAACTCTTTGTTAAGCACTTCGTTCAGATTATTGATGTCGGCAAGATACGGCTTTCCACGGACACCGTATACGACAGGTTCATATACTTTGTTGAATGCAACAGTAGGCACAGGATTCTGATTGTTCTTTAACCACAAACACACTCGTTTGTTTGCGATTCCGAATGATCGATACAATTCCTGTACTACGCCGATGTATACCTGGTCGCACCAGTAGAAGACATGGGTATCTTTCGTAGATACGGCAAGTCCTGCCTCCATGCTGTCCTTAAGGAACTTTTTATATTCCTCATACGTGCGAGTATCGTTCACGCTTCCACCATATTGTTTTTGACCACCAATTCCGCCGTCATAATTTACTGAAATATTGTAGACAGGATCTGAGTAGATCATCGAAGCCTTGTCGCCTCCAAACAATCTCTTCAGGTTTTCTTTATCTGTAGAATCTCCACAAATAATGCGATGGTTTCCGAGGATGATGATGTCGCCAAGTTTTGTGATCGGATTTTTGCCGATCTTTTTTAATTCCTTCTTTTCGTCAAAACCATCACTATTGACTTCTTTGTCTGTGTCCAATAAATTTCCAATTTCAATATCACTGAATCCTGCAAATTCCAATGCCTCGAAATCAAAAGACTTCAGAGCTTCAAAGTCCCAGTCGCCACCGAGCTTGTTGGAAGCGATGAGATATTCCTTTGACTCCTTCTCCGTGAGCTTTCGGTTTGGTATACGAACATCAATCAGCTCGTCTCCACGACCAAGAATCTTCAACGCCTTAATGCGCTGATGTCCTGCAAGAATATTGCCGTCGGTATCTATTGCAGGTATTTCGACTAGATTATATTTCTTCAGGCTTCTCGTCAGATCCGACATCTGCTTGTCGGTAATAAGGCGAGGATTAATCTTCTGCGGTACGAGTTCGTTGACCGTTTTCTGGATGGTCTTCCAAGAGAGTTTTTTCATGACACTTTCTGATGGTTATTTTAATAAATGTCATAAATTTATTTGCTTATGTGTTTCTACATTAGGAGTGTCATAAGCCTCCGTGCATACAGCGTAGCAAGACGGAAAGGATCAGAATCATCTGTTTTTATAGAAAGTAGGCAGAAACCTTGTATTTACTCGGCAGATTGAGGATTTTATATTTTCTTGATCTCGTAGAAAGGTTGACAGTGTGCCCCGACACGAAGATATGAAATATTTCTAAAGTCATACAACGCTAGCTCGAAAAATCAAGAGAAAAATGCTAAAATGAGCCTCGTATCGCGTTAATTTATGGAAATCAAAAAATTCAATTTCATAAAAGACGAACCAACCATGCCTGGAAAGCCTGGTTACTTTGACTTCTATCACAAGTCTTTTTCTCCAGCCTTGAAAGATATGATCCTCTCGGACTCATGCCCTCACACCATAGGGCTTTTCAGTAAATGGGGTACGGGCAAAAGCTCAATCATTGATCAACTAGACGTTGACCTCAAAAATGAAAAAGGTGCGAAAGCGCATGTAGTGATTTTCGACGCTTGGAAATATCAAGAAGATTCCCTCCGACGAACATTTCTTGTAAAGCTTGATGGTTTTATTCGTGAGCAAGGATACGAAGTCCCAAAAGATATCCTGTCTGCGCTTTATAAGAAAAGAAGTACGTCTGTTGCCACCGAACAAGAAGTTCCTGACGAAACTGGTCCTAAAAAGAATTGGTTTCAGAGAATGTGCAGTCGATATGGTTTAGTAGCACTATTCTTGATCATTCCTTTTCTATTGAGCGCCGCATTTTACATATGGGGAATGTATAGCCCGACAAATAAATTTGTTATTGGGGCTAAGGGCGCACTGGCGTACATCAACGGTCTTGCCTGGCTCAGTGTCATTGCTGCGATCTTTTTAAAACCCGTTGTCGATGAGATTCTCAAGAAGATCACGAGCAAAATTTTTGAATCTACCAAAACATATACTGAAATCAGGACTCAGGTTGAAGATGAAGATCGTCTCAATTCACCAGAACAATTCGAAAAGGTCTTTATCGATCTTGTCGATTGTATTAAGGATGGGAAGCTTGTCGTTGTGTTCGATAACATTGACCGTGTTCAAGGTGATATTGCATTAAAGATCCTTTCGACGATCAAGACTTTCTTGGAGGTTGGAAAATCAAAAGTTATCTTCCTGGTACCTTGTGATGCTCCTGCAATCAATAAACAGATCAGAGCATTTTATAACAACCAGGAAGAAGACCCTGATTTTGATGAGTCTGAATACTTGAAAAAGCTTTTCAATGTCGTGATCAACACGCCAGAATTTATCGATCAGGATTTGCAGGAGTACACCGCAGCTCTGATTGATCAGACTGGTGACGATATTCAAAAGATCATTAAAAACGACAAGGTGCTTTCAGTTATTACGAAAGCTTTTAAGAACAACCCTCGCGAACTGAAGCAATTCATGAACAACTTGGTTTCTGCTGTTCTTGTCGCATCAAAGACTGAAGTCGCTGATGAAATCTTGTCTGAAGAAAATGTGGGTTACTTCACCAAAGTCACTGTCCTCAAACAGAAGTTCCCGAACGCATATAAAAAACTTAAAGAGAAGTGGAACGAGCCAGAAAAGATTGTTGAGGCAAAAGATCCCGATGTTGCTCTTCGAGACTTCATGACTCTCACTAGCACCATAACAACCAATGATGCCGAGCCATTCATCTATTTCAAGAAACCTAAGATCGAAGCGGATCTTAAGGATGCCAAGAGTATTAGAAAATCACTCATCGATGGAAACATTGAAGAGTTTGAGAAGTTAGCAACAGAAGAAGACAAGCCGAAGCTCGTTCAGTATGTGGCGATGCTTTTGCAGAACTACAAGGCGCAGGGTCGCATCTTGCCTATTATCTTCAAGACTCAGATTCAGGCATTTTCAAATATGAAAGAAACTGCGACAAATACGACTTTCTATTTGGACGCTTCGGTAGCTGTGCTCGAACTGATTTGGAACTTGTATCTCGAATTGCCGACAAGCGCGATATTTGAACTATTGCCAAAACTGCATGGAGAAAAACGCGCCGCGATCATCGACCGTTATGTATCTGTATTGGCGAACGAGGAAATAAAGTTGGATGCAAATGCCGCATTCCTTCACAACCTTATCGATGAATTCGTTAAGAACTTTGATCTACTCACGGATGATCAAAAGCAAAAGATCGTTGAGGCTCTGCAACAAAACTTCGGATCTAGAAACGATGTCTTGCTCAAATTTGATACGGTAGAAACCCAGAAGAGCTTTATTGATCCAGAAATATTGCGAAAGATTATCCAGGAGGCTCTTACAAATAAGACACTGAAGTCATTCATGCCGTTGATCAATGCTTATAAGCAATTCATCTTGGATGCAAATCTTGGACTAGTACTCCTCCAACGAACTCACCAGTTCATGTCTTCTGAAAATGCTGAAATCCCAAGTACTACTCCAGAAAAAACAGAATTCTACGGCAACATCGCAAGCCTCTTCTCCAGTTTCAAGCCTCATCTAAAAGACATTCCTGAAAGCGATCAGAGAGAAATCTTTAACAATTTACAGAACGCCTTTAACCAATCAGGAGCTGAGGATGGGACTCGCAAGAAAGTCGTTACGCTTCTTCGTTGGACAGAGACTTCAATGGCTAACGACTCTGTAAAAAATCAGGCTCGTGATCTGATCAATAACTTCATCTCACAAGCATCAAAGGGTGCTCTTGAAAACGTACTCACTTATTGGAGCGAGAGTAGCAGAGTTGGTTTCCTAAAAGATCACTTTGACCAGATACAATCTCGATCATTGAATGATGACGGCATACTTTCTCTTGCATATGAAAATGGAAGCGAAGATCAAAAGATGAGTCTGATCCGTCACATTATCAACAATAAGCCAGATCATGGAATTGCTTTCTTGCAGGGCTTGGGAGAAAAACTTCCAATGCGTCAGGAGGTTATTAAGTCTCTACTTGCAAAGGCGCAAACACTTGGGATTCAGCAAAGAGTAAGCATCTTCCAGTTCCTGAAAGGAAAAATTGCCAAGAATGACGATGTAAACCTTAAGCAGTCTGCGATCAAACAGTTCTATGAATATCTGAAATCAGATGATCAAGCTATGGTTCAGTTTGGTGCAGGAATGCTTACAGAAGCATTCCTTAGTGATACTGATGAGCGAGAAATAGCGAAAGAGATGTTCGATTTCTACAACACGCGCTCTTCAAGGGTTCAGCAATCCGACCTTCCTGCACTAGAACACTTGGTTAATATAGAATCAAAACTCCAAGGACCACTTAAGGAAAAACTTGTATTCTTGTTGCTCAGCAATGTCAGTTCTGACCGACAGTTTGAGATTCAGAAATCGATAATCAATCTGATTCAAAAAATGAATCCAAGTGCGGATGATTATGAGAAAGATTTCAGTGACTTAATCCAACGGTTGCTAGCATGGCCTGATAGCGGACAAAAAGATCAGGTGGTACGAGACATAGTTGAATTGTTGAAGTCCATACCTGGCAATAAGACGAAAGAATATCTTGAGAAGCTCAAGCCCGTCATAAAACCAGAAGCTTAAAAATCCGAGTTCGCCACTCGGATTTTTTCGTGAAAATATTATAATTAACGCATGAGCGAGAAGTATCTAAAATCTCATCAGCACTATGCAGACCTCTACGACCGCTACACCGTGGACATCTGCCGAAGACTCGACCGTCCAGACGATGGCGAGGAAACGGCTCTTCCCGAGGATCAGGATATCACCAAGGAACAGGCTCTTGCGGTAAAGAAGTTCGCACGGGAAATGATCCTACACTTTGAAAAAGGAGAACGGTACTTACAGCGGGAATCCAGGATCAAGGAATGGATGGACAAGGACAGCGCAAAGGACGACCTATACGAGAACGCGCAACCTCCAGAGGATATCAGGTGTCTGACCTGCCGTAATCGGCTCAAGGTGGATCTCAAACAGCTCTGGACGGAAACGGACAAGCCAGACCGTGTACTGTTCATGTTCGAGTGTCCCAACCGTTGCCTGCCACGGCGCGCATTCTTCTCCGACGGTGAGGAATGGCGAACCAAGCCCATTCTCTGTCTCAATTGTAATACCGCGCTCGAATCCAAGCGAGACGAGTCCACGGAGAAGATAAAAATCATCCGTTCTTGTCCCAAGTGCGACTATTCCGAAACGGAAGATTTTGATATCACCAGTTCAAAGCAAGATGACGACTTTGATGAGAATTTTGCAAAGGATCGCGACCGCTTCTGCCTCACCGAAGAAGAGGGGCAGAAGTTCCGTGATGAGAAATTCAACATGCAACAGGCGGGAAAGTTCATGGAGGAATGGAAAGAGAAAGAAAAGGCTCTTGAGGAAAAGCTCAAGGCAAATCCAGGAGGATTCCACCGCGAGGGCGCTGGCTATACCTGCGCCATCTGCCACGACCATACCCCCGAGGGAGACAACTGGTATGACGAGTACGGCATGAAGTGTCTGGTGTGCCAGAAAGCAATCGACAACGGCGAGATCCCTGCGTCAGTCGCAAAGGACAATGATAGTTGGTACACGAAGTACGAACTGGAGCGAGTATTCAACATCAAATCTCCGACGCTCCGCAAGTGGGTCAAGGAAGGCATCATCAAGCCGAGGCATGTCAGCCACTACGGCAACGGCGTGCATTACGAGTTCTACATGATCGAGGACAACAAGGATTTTCTTCCGCCGAAAGACATGGTGAAGTCGAGGATGGTAAAGGAGCGCAAGGACGGCAAGGATTACCACACGACCTACGAATGGTATCGGTTCGTCGATCCGTTCGTACATCTCAAGGGATACAAGATCATGGATCACATGCGAGTCGTTCCAGAGGAAGAAATGAAAGAACGGGAGGAAGCAAAGAACGCTAAGAAGAAACGCTAGGGACTGTCACTTTTGTCACTTTTTGGAGCGCTCAGGACGCGTCGTTTGATCTGCGGAAATAGGCTCGATCCGCCTTGTGGGGTAAGGTGCTGAAAGGTTCGAACTCGACTCGGGGAGCCAGTTAGGACAATAGGGCTAGTTCTAAGACTAGACTGAACAGACATGGTATTAATTTCAGAGTAGCTAGACGTGTTTTGATTTTGGTTTAAACTTCTGAAGTTCCCAAGTTAATTTTTCTTCACCTGATTTAATCTCACTTTGTTCAAACATGCTAGTGTCCAATTTAAATTCCGAATCATACTGTATAAGGGCACCGTCAGGGTGAAGTACCCTTTGAATTTCCTCATCCACTGCTTCTCTATATTTTTGAACCATAACACTTTCGAGCTGGCTAGCAAAAATACTAACGCTTTTATTAGGTAATCGTTTTAAGAAACTAAGCGCATCAGTGTTTACACAAGAACGAGTGATTAGAGGAACTGTAGTTGCTCGCTCGGCAGCTTCCAAAAATTTTTTTAAATTTCTAAAAAAGCCAAATGGTTCGACCCCAATATAGGCTCTGGCATTTGATAGCGAAGCGATTTCGTAACCACTCAGTAATTCTCCTGGACCTATTTCAATAACAATTTGTCCAGCAAATTCTCTAAAAAAATCTTTTACCCTTTCATTTTTTCCTAGAAGGCGTGAGATTTCAGCTGCTGCGTCAGCTGGACGAACAGGTCTAAATTGCCCTTCAAATGGTTCGGTAGGCAAAGGTGGCTTAATTTCTGGGATGATAGTTTCAACTTCAGTGAATTGAGGCATTGACTGAAATTCAATATAACCTTCTTTCATATCAAGTGATTATATATTGTGCCAACAGCTTTGTAAAAAATTAAATTTCTCAAATCACTCTCAATTCTTAGCTGATTCAAAATTATGTGATCTTTTTCGAAATAAAGGGATATATTGACATATAACAGTATTTGTTATAATTTAATTTCTAAGCGCTCTTAAACAATATATGGATTCAATTAAATACCTTTTCAGACGTTACACCTTGGTGGTCCGTTACTTCGGATCTTTTTCTGTGACTCAACACGTTTGTGCAGGTGTGCTCTGTGGTCGAGATATACCCGCACAAGAGCCTATCCTCAAGGTCTTTCGATTCTGGACAGAACGTGGCTTGCAAGCATTTGCCGAGCGACACGATGTAAGTGATTTTAAACGAGAGTCCAGTAAAGTATATTCGTGCTCATACTACGAAAGCTAAACGGGTATGTACTTCTGAGACCTCTCACCAGCTTTTGGTTGATGAGGTTTTTTTATTTATCCTCTAAAATAGGACTCCGAACATTGTCCCAGGTGCAGAGTTAGTTTTATTGATATAGTTCATGTGTTACCATTTGAGAATAAATATAACTTTTGATTTATGGAAAAGAATGAAAAACCAATAAGATTTTTTGATGTAAATAATAAAGGCCCGTTGACTTTTACAGTAGTTAAAAATATGGGAAGAGTGATAATGTATGTGCCAACTCAAAACCTTGACGCCATTGGTGGTTGGAACGGATTGAGGAGTTTGTTTAGTGAAGTGTTTGGAATGCCATCTCCAATATGGGGAGAACCACAAAGAACTGGATTCGCTGTTGAATTACCAGATGATGCAGACAAAATAGAGGATTTTAATAAACTCATTGTCGAAAGGTCATCTTGAGATAGTAACTTTTCTGGTTAAACGGACTTTCATATGAAAAAAATACTTACCCTCTGTATTCCGATCAAAGACAATATGGTGCTTCTTGGTATGAAAAAGAGAGGCTTTGGTTCTGGTAGATGGAATGGTTTTGGTGGGAAAGTTGAACAGGGTGAAACGATAGAGCAAGCAGCACTTCGTGAATTGGATGAAGAAGTTGGTATAAAAGATGGTGAATTAATTAAAGCGGGTATATTAGAATTTTCATTTGAAAATGATGAAAAGATTTTACAAGTTCATGTCTTTAAGTTGGTAGCTTTTACTGACGAACCGGTTGAAAGTGAAGAAATGCGACCTCAATGGTTCTCTTTTGATGAAATCCCTTTTTCTCAAATGTGGTCTGATGATGAATATTGGTTTCCTCTTTTATTAAACAACAAATTATTTGAAGGAGCATTTCTCTTTGATAGACCATCTGATGCTGAATATTCAGCAAAGATAATTTCTCAAACATTGAATGAGGTTTCATTTCTTAAGTAAACATTTGCTATAATTTAGTAAATGAAAAACCATCCCGAGAATCATGTTGATCAATACATCAGAAGTGCTCCTCAAGACATGCAGACTGGACTTCTTGAGTTGAGAGCACTTATACAAAAAGTTGCTCCGACCGCAACTGAGCGTACGGATTACTTTCAGATGCCGGGATATTCTTATGATGAGTGTGCCTACTATAACGGCATGTTTGTATGGTTCAGCTTCAAGAAGCCTTATGTACGCCTTCACCTACTTCCTCAGGCTATTGAAAAATACAAAAAAGAAGTTAAGCAGTATCAGCTCACTAAATCTATTATTGGTTTCAGAATAGGTGAAAAAATCCCAAAGGTACTCGTGAAGAAATTAGTGAAAGAAAGTGGAAATAGTATTAAAGCGCTAAGCAAAGTTCAGAAGAAATAAATTGTAAAGGGGAATTGTTTACAAAACTGATTTGGTATTGTAATATCCACGCAGTTCTTTACATATGTTGAGGTGATAATAAAGTCAGCATGCTGATGTTGATTTTACTATCGCCTTAACACCAAATTCCTTCTCTCAAAAGGGGAAGGGGCGAGACTGTAACGTGAATCCAAAAGAATACTACCTTGCGCTTCTTGAGCGCAACAATATACCCAAGGAACTCAAGCGCGGCTTCAATGGCAGTGCTGGATCCTTGCTCACACGTCTGATGTTCCAGCTTCAGCGCAATGGCTATGAAAGTTTCAATCAATGTGAGGGTCATCCAGGAATACTGCTTCAACTATTGTTCGCCTGTCCGCCTCAGGGTGATCTCGTGATGGTAAGTCCGGAAGAACTTGGTATTGCGTGTGATATGCACACAATACTCCTGGCAGTTCAGGATAAAGCTGCAAAGTGTGGACTGCGCCCGTGCACCTATGGCACATTGCCTATGCTGCTTCTGTTGAATAGTAATTTCGCTCTGAGCAATATTACGCGTGAGGCAGCACTCCGGCGTCTGGTCTTGTATACCGAGCCGATTGACGCACCTAACGAACGTCTTTTTACGTTTCGACCAGGGATCATCTCCGATGGTGTAATGGTCACCACGGCAACATCTGGTGATCATACCCGTCTGTGCGAACTATTCGCTGACGAGGGTTTGGCTTTTGGTCAGCGAGGTGCGGGTATGAATCTGCCATCTGATAGAGAAGTCAGATTCATCTTCAGAAGGCCGCCTGGCTCAAGCTCGGTGCCGGTGGGGACGCATATCCCACTAGCTGACACGGAGCGCGTCATCAATCAAGCGATTCTTGATGGATTGGGTATGTTCCTTCCGCAAAGCCGGGATCAGGATACGATCTTTGTTTCTCGGCAGCCTGATTGGGTAGAGGCGGTTGCTGCTTAGTGTTTACCACTTACTTGAATGAAAGAGTGGTTTTTTATTTTATGGGCTATAATTGATATATGACAACTATAAATCCGTGGATCAATTTCAACGGTAATGCTCTCGAAGCATTTACGTTTTATAAAGCAGCATTTGGTGGTGAGTTTACAAAAATCGTGCAGTTTAAAGATCTTGCGAGCGCTGATTTTCAGGTACCAGAGCAGGAAGCAGAAAAAGTTATGTATATTGCATTACCGATTAGCAACGGTAGTGTACTTATTGGAAATGATGTTCCTGAATTCATGGGGAAAGTGAATGAGAATGAAAACAGAAGTAAAATCTCAATACGTACCGAAAGTAGAGAAGAAGCAGACCGATTGTTCAATGCGCTTTCTCAGGGAGGGACGGTAGAAGGTCCAATGGGTGAGAGTCCGTGGAATAGCTATGCGGGAATGTTTCGAGATAAATATGGTATTGAGTGGATTATTGAATTTGTTTCTTAAGGGTAATACAAAAATGAATCCTATTATTGATGAAATAAAGCCGAGTATAGATAAAATATACGAAAAGTATAAAGACCGCGGTCTTACTTCGATATATTTGTGGGGTTCAGTGACTACTAATGACTTCGATCCGCTTACGAGTGACATTGATTCAATTGCAATAGTTGAGGATATATTTGATGAAAAGCTCGAATCAGAAATTCAGTTAGAGTTACAGAACATGAATCCAGCAGTGAAGCGATGTGGATTTAGAGTTTTATACATAAGTGAGTTGAAAGAAGGAGTTCATAAGAAATCTAATCTTGCTTCATATATATCGCCGGCATTTTTCGTATTTGATTTGCCCAACTGGATTCATGTTGCAGGGAAGAAATATGAACAGAACAACCTCACCGATCATGTGCCCACTGTTGCTGAAGTGATGAAGTTCAGAGTTTCAGAAATCGTTAATAGAAAGTGGCAAGATGCAGCATTTATTGAAGCAGGAAGGGAACAGTATTATCTCAAATGCCTATGGAGAATCGTTCACCTGAAACAGCTCGCTCGAGGTGTGATGGGACCATTTTCGTATACTTCTGTGATTCAGAATGCAGATGGTGAAGAAAAAAAGATAGTCACTATTTTGAATGAAATCAAAACAGCTCACTATGATAGAGCGATTTATTTGAAATATATTTCTGAGCTTAATGCATTTAGTGGTAACCTGATTGAATCTATATAAAATAGATTTATGCTATAATTTTTGCATTAATTATATTTCTACAAGAAATGAAAATCATTCGAATTATTCTCAAGGTGCTTTTATGTCTCCTTATTGTCACTCCAATATTTGGAGCATTCGGAATCTTTCCAGAGCCAACAGCAGATCTTTATAACAGCCCCGAAGCCTTTGCATTCATACAAGCCTTGTTTCAAGGTGGATATATTATCTACATGATGGCAGCTATATTTGCAGTATCAATCGGACTTGTTATCACCAATCGAATGGCACTCGTGGCATTATTGATTCTTCCTATTACTATTAATATTATTGCTTTTCATATGTTCTTAGATGGTGGAATATTTACTGGTGGAGCAATTATGGGAAATATCTTATTTTTGATTAATATCTATTTCCTCTGGGAGAGTCGTGCGCAGTATCGAGTGTTGTGGAACAAAAGTATATAGCTACCGATGGCTACATCCTGCCCAGCAGCAAGGTCTGCGCATGCCTTTAGTGAGTTTATCTTTCATGATAGAGATTCTTCGCTCACGAGTTTCTAATTTCTTGGCGTCTTGTATCCAACAAATCCATTCATTACGGGCAAGAGGAGTAATATCCTGCCACAATGTATGAAGTGCGGCATTTGAAAGTAGTACTTTGCGCATATCAGTGGGCACAGTATGTACGGTACCTTGGGATAACAATGTTTTTTTCATGAAATACTAAGCTCGACCTTTGATGGTTCGCTTGAGTGTTTCTTTTGTCTCAAGATTTTTTACTTTGATTGTTTTCTTGATTGCATCTGCGGTACGTTTAAGTGCCTTTGATGCATTCCATGTTTTCTTTGATTGTGACATGTGATTATTTTACCATAGATAGATTATTTTAATATTGTAATAAGTGTGTCTAAAGCAGTAATAGATTGTGTGATATTTGGATGTACTGAACGAATTTGTCGCAGTACTGCATCAATTGCATCATCTACTTCTATCCAAGCTTGTTTATTTATTACCTTGAGATGAGATTCTGCATTATCCCACTCATATTCAAGATCATCTGCCCTGTTTTTTGCCGCGGATAGATTGTTTTGATTTACAAAGTTTTTTATATCAGTGGTAATTATTTTAAATGCTGACAAATCACCTAAAGGATTGTTTTGCTCTGTTTTTGCTGACGATTCGGGTAGGTTTTGTATTGAATGTGTAGTTGTTGGGTTTATTTGGGGAGTGACTTTAGTATCGTCTGTAAGTTGTTGTTGTCGTAATGAGTAGGTGTAAACAGAAACAGCTAAGAAAAGCACTAATGTAATAATAGTCTGATACAATCCACCCTTTTCTTTTTCTTCTGCTAACAAGGTTTTTGTAGCAACGGTATCTTTCTTTGAATAAGTGAGATATATAACAAGAAGTATGATTCCAAGAATAAATATAATACTCGTACTAGTTGATCCGAGTCCAATACCACCATACTTATTTGGTTGAGAAATATAATCACCAATCGATGCTCCAAGTGGTCTTGTCATAATATAGATCATCCAAAATGAAAGTATTGAGTTGAGTCCGAGTCTTCTGCTTACTGAGAAAAGGAGAATTATGGCTGCGACAATAATACCTGTAAGTGCATATCCAAGTCCAAGGCTTTCTGCCATTAGATCGCCAGCAGCAGTCCCTAACGCGAAAGTAAATAGTATGGTACACCAATAAAACACCTCTCGCTTTTTTGTGGTGATAGAGTGAATAGAAAGTGTTTTTTCTGATATATACCAAAGTACAAATGTAATTCCAAGTAGTGCACTAAATAGCATGACACTTGTTTCAAGGGGAACGCCAACACTGTCGGTGAGATTATCTGTAACTAAAGTCCCGAATACACTTACAAGCGCTACTGTAAGCCAATATATAACAGGTGTGTATCTCTTGCTTCTAAATTGAAAAAAGAGCACTATTGTAAGCAATATTCCCATGAGGACCGATGTGCCAGTGAGTCCGATATTAAGGTTAACATCAAGGAAATCTGCGAATGTTTCTCCTACGGTAGTACAAAGCACTTTAATAATCCAAAAGAATATGGTAATTTCTGGTACTTTACTTAATAATGATGAAAATTGATGCTTGTTTTGTTGTGACATAATGATAGAAAAGAAAAAGTATTATTGTTACAGTTTGTAGTTTATAATAATGAAGATGAAGATTAGATGAATAACGTGTCTTTATTAATTCATGATGAGCAGAGTCTATCGATTATCTTTTGTTGCAGTAATTATATTGTGTGGAGCATTTATCATGTTTCCACGTACTGAGTCATACCAGCAAGGTGCGGCTATGATTGCGCTTCAAGATGGATATGTAGAAGAAATCGCTGAAGCCGCCAAAGAGGAAGTACAACCGCTCGTGGAATTTGTGAAGATTATCAACAGTTGCGGACCATACTTCGAAGGTGAGTGTGTAAATGTTCGATCTGGTCCAGGTACCAGTTATCCCGCAGTCTCGCGATTACGAAATGATGTGGTGCTCAAGGTGGGAGAGCGCGTTGAGCGTGACGGACAGGTGTGGGTCAAGATTATATTTGATGAATGGATTCGTTATCCAGAACGAGTAAAGACGGATTGGTATGTGCTAGATACTTTTACTGAGACAATACAGGACAAGGGTGATCTAGAAATTACTGACCGAGATAATTTGGCATCAACAACCAAAGAAATCATTGTCTATCGTGGTGAGCAAAAGCTCTATGCATACGATAATGGAGTATTGTTCATGGAAGCATCAATCTCGACGGGACACGACCTCACGCCAACACCACGAGGAATATTCGAAGTGTATAAGAAAACTCCAAGTCGATATATGCAAGGTCCGATACCAGGTATTTCAGATCAATATTATGACCTTGCTGGTGTGCCATGGAATCTCTACTTCACCGCTGAAGGTGCGGTGATTCACGGAGCATATTGGCATGATAATTTTGGACGACCGTATTCACATGGGTGTGTGAACCTTTCTCCAAAAGATGCTGAGACTTTGTATGGATGGGCTGATCTTGGTACTCGAGTAGTAGTTAAGGATTAAATAAAAACCCTCTTCTCGTTGAAGGGGTTTTTCCTGGTAGAAAAATTATTACTGACTGATTACCAACCGAGTAATCCTAACCAATTGTGTGAACGTAAGTCCTCATGCATGGCAGTCTTTGTCACAGGTCCAAAATATCCTACACTTGGTGTTACTCCTTGTGCAGCCTGATATCGTGAAAGCGCATTCTTGGTGATACCTCCGTAGTATCCCATAGGAACTCCCATGGGAATTTGTAGGTAACCAGTTTCTGAAAGAAGACCCTGAAGAACTACTACGCCCTGGTTACTTGAACCAATGGTCATATCTTGTCCTACAAGAATATTAGGGGACTCAGCATAAGCCAAAGGAGCAGAGAGAAGTAATGCAAATATGAATGTAATTTTTTTCATAAAGTATGATGATTAACAATAATGTGTAAGTAAAAATACCTTAACGAAGTGAGTCGCTTTGAAAGTATATAGTTAGAGGCTTTCCACATCACCCAATTCTTCTCCCGATCTTATCGTGGAATGAACGAGTCTAATTGCAATGCTTATGAGATCTTTTTACCGCTCTATTATTATGCGCCTCTTATTGACAAATAGATAGCATAATTGTGCTATGACACAGTAATTAAAATACACCTAATTA
>JBDKLF010000041.1:0-3087 GCA_039795755.1 Candidatus Parcubacteria bacterium
CACACCAAGGTAAGTTATGGCTTCTCAGCAGATGCAACTGTTCGAGCAGAAGCAAGTGCAGTGACCTATACAAGTGATGATGCGCGAACTCCAACAGGTATGCAATGTACTGCTCGTGTGCGAGGAGCAGATATTCCGCTCTCGATCAGTGGATCATTAGGACGACAACATGTATATCCGATGCTTGCTGCAGTAGCACTTGTTGATGCATTAGGATTCAATACCACTGAAGCAGTCTCAGTGCTTCTCGGTCATGAGAGCCCAAAGGGTCGCATGCGAATCATTCCTGGAATAAACGGTGCAACCATTATTGATGATACCTATAACTCATCACCGGTTGCGGTTGAAGAAGCCCTGAGTACGCTCAAAGCAATTGAGGCAAAAGGCAAAAAGATTGCAGTACTCGGTGATATGCTCGAATTAGGAATGTATACTGAGCGTGAACATGTTCGTGTCGGTACCTATGCCAAGGAATGTGTTGATGTAATAGTAACTATTGGATTACGCGCAGAAGATTTCATCACTGGCGCGGTTGCTGCGGGAATGGACAAGAATATGACGCATATGTATCCGGAGCCAACTGCTGCGATGAACTATCTCAAGAAGCATGTGGGGGAGCATGATGTGGTCTTGGTCAAAGGCTCACAGGGTATGCGTCTCGAGCGAATCGTACAAGTGCTTATGAAAGATCCTGAACAAGCCAAGGAACTCTTGGTACGACAAGAAAAAGAATGGGAGCACCGATAGTCTAAGCCCGCTTGCGATCACGATACATAGTGATACTGATAGCGAGAAGAATTGCTACGAAGGTAATTACTTCTGGAACATGGAAGTGGAAGAACACGTCGACGAGAATTGAGAGTCCTACATAACCAATTACTCCATATGCAGTCTTGATGAGATTGGGTGACTTGTTCATGAGGACCAACATGAGTGGAGTAACAAATATCATAGTGGTGATTCCTGCCAGTACTCCGAATACTACATATGAGAAATGACTTGAGATACCAACGGCACCAACAACATTGTCGATACTGAATACGAGATCAGCGAGTGCAATCTCTCCAATTACTTTGTAGAAATGTGGATGCTTACGAAGCTCCTTTGCTTCACCATGTGACATAGCGAAGTGTGAATAGGCGAGATAACAGAGGTAGAGTGCGCCAGCAACCTTGATGAGTGGGTAGTTAATGATGAGGGTGGCGAGGAAGAGACAGACGACTCGCAGTACTGCTCCTGCAGCAATACCAAAGTAAATTGCTTTCTTTTGTAATCGTGGAGGAAGGTCCTCAGCAAGAGATGCATTCACTAATGCATTATCAACACTGAGCATGAGCTCGAGAATAGTGATGCTGAGAATGGTTGAGAGTATGGCGAGCATGTGGGGTGATACGCACTATCATAATACAGAAGTTCGATAAATAAAAATCCAAGTACTGTTACAGTAGTAATCGGATACTAGCGCATTTCAACTTGTGGCGTTAACAAAGAACGCGGTCATTATGTTCGCTACGGTCACCTGAATTGCTCGGTTTGATTTTCGGTGATGAACAAAGAACCCGTCGCGACTCGTTGCCCCGATGACTTTTTGTAAGTAACCCATATTACGTGAACTCCATTCCCATGTTAGTTCAAGTCTTTCTGTAGGGTTGTCACCGGGTTTCTTGTAATCAATTGTCACTGTTCCCGAGGCTTTGCCTGATCTCTCTGCTTTCGTTAATCCACCAACACCTGTAACCATTACTTGTATGATGGTGGCTCTTTTAGTTTTTACCGCAAAACGGTTAAATTCGGGACCACTAAGTGTAAATGGTAATGTTATTTCGTCCATAAAGGTTCATTTGTTCAGATGTTGTCACTTTATGAATTCTCTGTCAAATTTTGGAAAAAATAAAAACCAGTTGAACTGGTCAGGAACCCGGTGGAAAAGCTTTCGGAATGAATGCTTGGATGAATTCAATGAATTTCCTTGAATCTATTTCCCACTGAAGTGTTCTTGCGGCAAAGTGAAGTGTTCCACCTACAATAGACCATTGAATCGACATTTTACGCTTGCCACGCGCAAGTATTGCTTCACCTGAAGGGTTAGGTCTCACACTTGCAATCTTTAACCAATGCGGTCTTGAGTGCTCATCGAAGGGGATTGAATGTTCAGAGATGAGAACAGCAAGTCTTTCCTTCGAAAATCGATGTTTATCTCTTGTATGCATGATGTGCTTTGCACTATATAAACATGCAGATAGTTGTATGTCAATTATGACAACAGTGCCTCAGCGAGTTCTTCAACACCTACTCGTGTCTCAGAAGAAAAAGGTACCAACATATATCCCTCGAGTTGCTTGGCGAGTTTGGTAATCTGAGTAAGGTAATGAGACTTCTTGATCTTGTCTACCTTGTTGAGTACCACAATAATATCCTTGTTCGCATCACGGAGTGCTTCAAGCATCTCGATGTCATCACCAGTTGGTCCAATCTCGGCATCAATAAGGAGCACGACAGTGTGACAATGTTCAGACTTAAATAAATACCAAGTAATGAGCTTGTCGAGCTTCTGCCATATCTTCATCTTGGTCCGTGCGAATGCATAGCCAGGGAGGTCGAGGAAGTAATGAGTGTTATTGATGAGGAAGACATTGATCTCTTGTGTTCGTCCAGGAGTATTACTGGTTCGCGCGAGTTTGCGCTGATTGGTGAGAGTGTTCATCATGCTCGACTTGCCGACATTTGAACGACCAATAAAGGCGATCTGAGGAATCCCATCGTGGAGAATCTCATTATCACCCTTGAGCCCTCGCATGAATGTGGCTGAAGTAATCTTCATATGTCGATATTAGCAGAGAAAGAGTGTTTACGATATATCATCTCTAAAATTTAAAACAATAACGCCTTCTTTCTTCGTCATGTTTTCAGCATAGACTTCCCATTTAATAGGAATTTCTTTAAGTTCATCGAAGGCATTACGGTTTATTTTTAAAGAAATTTCTGAAATCCTTGTGGCCAGTGTTGGGTAAAAGATTGAATTTAATAATGAAATTTGGAAGACTTTTTCAGTATTTTTTCTTAATCTTGATATATTTGATATGACTG
>JBDKLF010000042.1:0-2549 GCA_039795755.1 Candidatus Parcubacteria bacterium
CTCGTGTTTGGATATTGTTCATGGAATACCTCTACGAAACGACTACCAATAAATCCCGCACACCCCGTAACAAGAATCGTTCTATCTTTCATGTTGTTCAAAGAAGATTTCAGCATCTTTGATATCTTCTGGATTGGTAATCTGGAACCATTCAGTTGATACGACTGCGCTTACTTTCACCTCATGACGAGCAGAGAGAATAGTCTGTGGAAGACCGAATTCCCCGCCACCAATAGGAACTATTTCATAATCAAATATCTTTGGAGTAAGGAGATACATTCCCGCACAAATACATCCTGGCTCATGAGTCTTGCTCTTCTCTCGAATTTCTTCCAAGTGGCCTTCTGCATCAAATATCACATTTGCCTTACCGAGAATCGATGGCATTTCTCGAACAAGAATCGCCCAATCAGGAGTATCGATACATGCCTGCATATCTTCAGTAGGATAAATATCATCTCCCATCATGACCAAGAATCGCTCGTCCTTGTCATCAGTGAAGCATCCTTTACAAAGTGAGAGTGCATACCCTGTTCCAAAGAAATTCCCCTGTACCGCTTGATCATCGACTATATACGTAATTTTCTTTCCATGATATTCATTACCAATACCATTCATAATACTGTCTTTGAGATATCCTACTACGATAATTACTTCAGTAATTACCTCCGGCATGAGGTCGAGCTTGTGATGAAGCAATGACTTACCACACACCTTGAGCATCGGCTTTGGTGTATCCTTTGATAATTCTTCCATTCGCTTCCCTCTTCCTGCTGCGAGAATAATTGCTTTCATGTGTTTGGTCGTTCAGTAATAATTACATCTTACTCGGCACTGGAATCGCTAATATGTTCAATCCATTTTGCATTACATGAGTAAATGCTTTGGTAAGTGCAACTCGATACGCAACGCCTGCAGTATCAGAAATAATAAGGGTATTTCCATACCAAGAATTAAATACTCCTGCGAGCTCAGTGAGATAGGTTGTCACAATCTGTGGCGCGTATTCATCACCCGCTCGAGACACTGCTTCTGGAAATCGATAAAGCATTCTTTCTAATTCAGTAATAGCATCTTGTTCTGTTTGCTTATTATCTTCACCAGAAAGAACTTGTGCAGTAATTCCCGCATCAGTAGCTTTCTTGAGTACAGAGTTCGCTCGAGTCACTGCGTATTGTAAATAAGGACCTGAATCCCCTTCGAATGAGAGTGCTTGAGTATTGTCATATACTACATCTTTGCCTGATGCTTGCCTCAAGATGACATATTTAAATGCACCCACTGCAACTTTGTTCTTCACTTCTTCAGTAAGAACTTCATCATATGCACGGTCTTTTATCTTTTCTGCAACATCAGATTTGATTTCTTCGATAAACTCATCGGCAGCAATTACATTTCCCTTTCGAGATGACATCTTGCCCGAAGCAAAACGCATCATTCCATGAGTGAAATGTTTTGTACTTTCTGCTATATGAACATCAATTTGTTCAAGTGCTTTCAATACCACTTTGTAATAATCACGCTGTTCACTTGCAGTAATTACTACAGATTGATTCCAGTCAGTAATTCCAAACTTCTTAAAGGCCAATCCAATTTCTTTTGCCTCATAAGTTGGAAGTCCCTCTGAATTAATAAATACTCGCGTATGAAGACCATAGTCCTCACCCTTGAATACTACCGCTCCATCACTTTCTGCGAAGACATTTTTTTCTTTTCCTTCAATAACCTTTTGCTTTCCCGCTTCTGCCACCTCACTCTCAAAAATATTGAAATCAAATTTTGTTCCCAAGAATTGATACATTTGCTGGAACAATTCAACTGACCACTGCTTCCCTTTCTTGTAACAAACTTCAATATCTTCATCGACAGCACTACCTGCAAGATATTCGAAAATCTTTTTATTAATAGCAATTATTTCTCCCTTAGCTACTTCACTATCATCATACGCATTATTACCAGTGACGTATGAAGCACCTACAAATTTCACCTTATCAGTCAGTCGATCGCCATCATGAGGAAAAGCAACTTTGTTCTGAATCATTCCCCAAATCGTCTTTCCAATATGTAAGCCCACATCACCTCCATAACACATTCTTTGTACTTCAGCTCCATTCCACTCTGCAAGACGTGAGAACGCTTCACCGATTGTATTCGACATGAGATGCCCAATATGAAATACCTTGAACGGATTCGGATCAGTGTATTCGAACAACATCTTTTTTCCTTTCAACTTCTCAAGCTTTCCAAAATTATCCCCCTTCTCGAGAATCTCTTGCACTGATTGTTTGAAAAACTGTTCTGACAAATAAAAGTTAATGAACCCCGGACCAGCGATTGCTACCTTTGAAATCTCTTGTGGGAGCTGCTTTTCGATTTCAGCCTTAATCTGTTCTGCAACCTCCTTTGGATTCTTTCCTGCTTTCTTTGCAACAATGAGTGCGGCATTTGCAGCATAATCACCATGTTCAAAACTATCAGGATGTGTAAGTGCAAAGTCCACTTGTTCGTAGCCAAGTATCTGTAATGCCTTATTGATGAGGTCTCGAATC
>JBDKLF010000043.1:0-2714 GCA_039795755.1 Candidatus Parcubacteria bacterium
CAACAGAGTACTCTTTGTTAATCAACAATTTGGACATCTCAGGGTAATATCCACGTGCACGTCGTTCAAAGGTCTGCAAGACTAGTTCCTTCTTTAAATCCTTTTTTTTCCCATTAAACCATTCCCTGTGAGCGATCCATAGAATCCTGGGAATTTGGTATGAAGCGTAGATCAAAGCTAGCACATCAGCATCATCCATTGAATACTCAAATGAGTCCGGCTTGCCCTTCAATTCATGATCAGTCAATTCCTTCCAGAACAGTTCATAATCCTCTTTCTTGCTAAAAGTTTCAAGGTCAACTGATATTGGCTTAATTGCTGACTTATCGGTAATCTCAAAGAGTTTGCCGATACTCGTTCCAGCACAGACGCACACTGGTCTGGAATTGGCCAACAAAGTAAGAAGCTTGCTGATGATAGTGTGATAGCCATCCTTTTTGGACTTAAATTTAGTAACGTGAGTCCATTGCTGTACTTCGTCCAAAAGGAACACAAGAGGGGCATCCTTGGCAGAAAAGTTCTTATCAAAGGCAATGTTAGTCAATCTGATGTACTCCTCAATACAGGCATCAACTGGCTTCTCTCTCCATTTGTTAATCCATTCATTGAACTTTGTCTGATGTCCCTGATGGCTGAGAACTTTATAAACACCACCTGCTTTTTTAAACAAAATCCCATCAACGGTGTACCCATCAAACATGCGACACAAGAAGAAGATTAGCAAACAAGGAAAAAACTGTTCCAAAGAAGGGAACATGTCTTTCTGATCCATGTCCATAGCATTTGCTTCATAAGCTTTCTTGGCAAATGTCATTGTAGAACAGTCGAAAGAAACTACACGACCACATTTCTTAGAATTTTCCAATGCATCAAGCTTGTGAGGATGGTCTTGCATTCCAATCTTCTTCAGCATAAACGTCTTGCCAATGCCACGGCTGCCAGAAACAACAATCGGTTGATACTTTGGTTCACTGGTTCTTCCAGTAACGATCGCATTGATTTTATCAAATTGTCCTTTTCTGGCAATGACAGAAAGATAAGTTACTCCGTTTGCTTGAAAAAAGGGGAAATCAAGCTCATAACTATTTGGGTCAAAGTTCTTTGGCGTCTCTACAGAAAGGTTACCTGCTTGCTGTTGTTGATTACGCAGAAGAATATTAAGTATCTCATTCAACTGCCATTTCTCTTCGCTCAACTGCTGATATGCGACATTCTCATTCATTCCATATTTTCTCTTCTCAACTTTAGTCCAATCATCAAAATCTTTTTCTTGCAAGGTCTTGATATCTTGAATCTCTTTTTGAACTGCTTCAAGGTCGGTTGGTGATGGCGTTGACATGAAATTAAAAAAGTTTTTTTCAGGGTCGATGAAGTTTATTCGGATTGCATGATTTTATGCATTAGATTAATGAATATTATTGCTTACACTAATAGTAATGTCATATAGAAACAGAACAGATATATATTTATTTTGATTCTTGTGCTGTTTTTACTAACCACAGCTGAATCTTCCTCAAAGATGATGTCTAAACATTTCCAATTTGTTATACGATAAATCGAGGATAAACCCAAATTTGAAAAATGAAATATTTCTTCTGAAGTAATCATTATTGGAATTTTTCGGAGAAAAATTATCCACAAAATGAACTACCTTCCAGAGAATATTGACGACTGGGACAAAGTAGATTCAAACCATCATAGTGGGTCAGTAACTGGAAATATAGCCCTTCTACACACTCTTTTTCATATCGAAAAAGAAGATAAATTAAAGTTGGTTAAATCAACAGCAGATGCTATCAAGACAGAGATTAAAAGGCACAAGATTCATCAAGACGAAGTCCAAAGTATTCAGCCGTTTGTTAGAACACTCATTTCCGTAGCCATTCAATCCCTGGGAAAAAGAGGATTTGATTATTCTTTATTTGGCACTCGGTTTGAAAGAACCACTGAATCTGTAAAAGATCCTAAAAAGAAGCAAGCCCGAGTTTATTTTCCTTTTACTGGGAGTCCAGATATAGAGATACAGGCTCGCAACAAAGAACCCACGGAAGTTGTAGTGAACCCTGATTCTTCCTTTGGATTTTTAGGACCTCCTGCAGTAATAGAACATGATATTCCTTCGAACCCCCTCGAGCACGTTATTAAGGCAGGTACATACGCATTGTTCCTGTTATTCAGAGTATTTCCAATGCTTCAAGAGGATGATTTGTTGGAAATATTCCCTGACCGATTTGTTTATACAATAGTTGTGTCCGATCACCAGTTAGTACTTGTAAAGGTGGATGTTAACGAATTTATAACACTCGAAAAAATCCCTATTTACTATTCAAAAACATATGTTAAAACAGATTATGTCAAACAGTTGGCTGCATGGGTTGCCTGGGCCTGTACTGTGGCAGAGAAATTGCTTGCACATGTTGAAGCTATAAACGGAACAAGGATTATAAACTCGTGGGTTCCTGCTCGTGCTTACAGAGAAGCTTTTGGCATCACGGATCCATTGAAAGCTTATCCATCATTCTATAACCCAATGTATAGGACCGAAACGCATTATTATCGGATATGCCAATCCTTTTGGTGCGGCAACGACCACTCTAAACTTTTACAACGTCTAGATATATTTGCCCACCTGTTTGAAGACCATGTTAAGTGTAGGGGCACATTTGCGATAGGAGTTCCAGACTATGGAATCCCACTTTGTAAAAAGAAGCGAG
>JBDKLF010000044.1:0-6463 GCA_039795755.1 Candidatus Parcubacteria bacterium
ATGATACTTTCTGCAGGAATTGCACTGAGACAATCCACGAGATATTTGTGGTTGAAGGTTAATTTCACACTATCTCCTACCACTTTTGACTTGATGGTGTAATTTCCTTCTCCTACATCACTATTCTTTGAAGCAAATTCAACATGAGCCTTTTGATTACTTACTGCAAGTGACACTTGATTGAATTTATCAGAGAACACACGCATCATACGAAGTGCTTGAATGAAGTCACTCTTAAGCACCGTTGCTTCAGTAGCGTGTTCAGTAGGAACAATCTTTTTGTAATCAGGGAAGATTCCGTCTACAAGGCGCGAGGTGAGGTAAATACTATCAGTTCGAAGTGTGAGCTGATTCTTGTTATAAGAAAGCTCTACTGAGCCTGTAACGCCCTCAAAGGCCTTGATAATATCTCCGATGTTCTTGAATGGAACCAATAATTGAAAGTCTTGAGGTACATCTCGCATCTTTACCCGCTTTTCTGCCAATCGGAATGAGTCAGTAGCTACGAAGACCAAGTTATCCCCCTGATTGTACACATATACTGAGGAAAGCTCTGGCTTGATACTTGAGACTGAGGCACTGTACCAGACAGACTGTAATCCTTTGAAGAAATCCTCCACATCTACATCAGTCTTATCCTCTGCTCCACTTGGAATACCAGGGAAATCATCGTATGCAAAGGTTTTGATACTTGCAGACTGCAATCCAGCCTTTACTACAAGGGTCGTATCCTGCATTTCGAGGGTAACATTCTTCTCTTGAGGAGTATTTGAGAGAAATGACGCCAATATATCAGCCTGAATTGCCACCACACCTGAGAGATCTACCTTTGCAGGGATCACGATCTCGAGTCCTACTTCAAGATTGGTTGATTTGAGTACCAATTCATTACCCTCAGCCGCAAGTACCACACATGACAAGATGGCAAGACTTGGATTCTTGCCTGTGACCTTGTCCGCTCGAAGGAGAGCGTGGAGGAGTTTTTCTCGGATGCATTCGGCTTTCATGATGTGAATTTGGGATGTGTATAAGTATTATATGTTTTTCCTTATATAAATACTTAATACTTTTATTAGGGCTGTTAATATCGGGATAAGTCAGGAAATGCTTGTTTTATAAGGATTTCTTGGATTATCAGTGGAATAAAAATGTGTATAGCGGTGGGAACAGATTACTGTGTATCTTTTCGGGGTACTTTTTACTCCCCTATTATCCCACACCTATCCACTATTTCATCCCCATCAACTATGCGGGATATTAACCTTTTATCCCCATGTTTGTCCACAGATAATAATAGAAAGATTTATTTCGAATCCTTAAAGATAAACCCTGTTTTGTAAGATTCAAACGCAAGTTCGCATGCTTTAAAGAGTGGTGAGGGTAGATTATCAAGATTGTACCAGTTCCAACCATCACACTTTTCAGGTTCAAGAATTTCCGGCTCCCCTGATTTCCATTCAGCAATTAGACCGACGTGTACATAATGCTTTGGTGTATATTCAGTAAGATTGGCAAGGAACTGGAAGCGAAGATTTTGTATTTTAATACCACACTCCTCAGACAATTCCCGTAGGGCTGACTGCTCAAATGACTCCATATATTCAAAGTGTCCACCAGGGAAAGCGTATTGCCCTGAACCATGAGAGCTTTTACGTTTTCCAAGAAGTACCTTACCTTCTTTAAGAATCATAATACCAACACCAACTTTTGGTTTATTTTCTTTTTCCATTATATGTGTTTAATTTTAAATAAAAAACACCCTTTCGGATGTTTTAGTCACTCTTTATAATCGAGCGGATTTGATTAATTTCTTGTAGAAGTGCGACGTTGGTCTCGATTTCTTTCTTGATCTTCTCACATGAGTGAATAACGGTAGTGTGATCACGGCCGCCGAGCTTGTCCCCTATTGTTGGATATGAGATTGAGAAATCCTCACGGAGAATATACATCACAATCTGTCGTGGCTTCACCACTTCCTTGCGGCGAGTCTTGTTAGTAATTGTATCTTCTTCAATATTATAGAAATCAGCAATAATCTTGATGAGATCCTTGATAGAGATGCTCTTCTTTGGGCGAGAAATGTTCTTTACGAGGTTTTTTACTTCAAGTAATGACAAAGGCTTACCCTTGAGCTGACTGTGGCATACAACGGTATTGAGGCCTCCTTCGAGCTCTCGAATGTTGCCATCGAGCTCTCCTGCGAGGAAGTAGAGAATTTCATCATCTAATTGAATATTAGAAAGCTGCGCTTTTGTCTTGAGAATCATAGCGCGACTCTCGACGTCGGGCTTTGGAATATCAACAATCATCCCCTGCTTGAAGCGTGAAAGGAGTCGTTCTTCAAGGCCAGAAATAAGGTTCGGATGCTTATCGGCTGAGAAAATAATCTGTTTGTTATTCTCATAGAGTGAATTGAAGAGGTGGAAGAGTTCTTCTTGTGTCTTGTCCTTACCTCCTACGAATTGAATATCGTCCATGATCAACACATCGTATCGTCGATACTTATCTTTGAAGTTCTGCGCCTTTCCTGCATGAAGTGAGTTCACGAAGTCAGATGCGAACTTTTCTGAGGTCACATAATGAACCTTCTTGTCTCTATATGAGTGCTTGATGTGATTTCCTACCGCTTGGAGCAAGTGTGTCTTGCCGTGACCGGTGTTTCCATAGATGAAGAGTGGGTTATATACGGCACCAGGCTGCTTGATCACCGCTTGTGAAGCTGCGTGTGCGATCTGGTTGAATGATCCAATGATAAATGTCTCAAAGGTATATCGTGGATTGAGGTTATCATCCTTATTAATTCCCTCTCCAAATGGTAATTCCTGTGCACGATCGAATCCAGGCTTTGGAATTGATACTACACCATCTCGTCCTTCGTCTTTCTTTGGGCCGTTCTTGGTGATAACAAACTCCACACTGCGTACATTGTCTGCAACTTCACGCAAAGTCTTCAAAATAAGAGAATGATACTTCTTGTGAAGCCAATCTTTTACAAAAAGGTTAGGAACTCCGAGCTCAACGACTCCGTCAGACTCCTTCACAATGAAAGTACCTTTGAACCAAGTATTGAAATTAGCTTTGGATACTCCAAGCTCAATTGAGTTCAAAGCTGATTCCCATAATTTAGTCGGTTCAAGCATGGACATATTATATAGGCTCATTCGAAACTGCGAACTTGTTAAAAAGCCACATGTATGTTAATAATATGTGTATAACTTTTTATACAAACTTTTATGTCATTCACCTACAAACCAAAGAAGCGAAAGCGAGCAACAACTCATGGATTCCTCGTACGAAGTAAGACACCAGGAGGAAAGAAGGTGCTCCAGCGACGACGACGAAAGGGACGAGCAACACTTTCAGTAAAGAAATACGTTAAGTAATTAACTCATATGGTACCCAAGGCGCATCGGCTCAATTCGCAAGAAGTAGCACGCGTCAGCAAAGAAGGACGGCGCGGAAGCACCGGCCTTTTTTCTTTGTATACCCTTCCTGCCGAGATTCCCAAGGTGGCAGTGATTATTCCAAAGAAGGTTGCAAAGACAAGTGTATTACGGCATTCGTTCAAACGTAGAATTATGAATGCACTGATGAAATTTCCTTTGCCTACACAATATATAGTACTTACCCTCCGACAGGATATAAGCAAGGTAAGCTTCAAAGAGCTTTGTGACCATATATCTGATAGAATAGCCTCATAATCCTATTATATGTTTTCATTTATATTCCATACATTCTTTTATAATCCCCTCTACAATAGTTTGGTCTTTCTTATTGATATTCTTCCTGGAGCGGATGTGGGACTTGCGGTAGTAATCCTTACTATCGGAGTGAAGCTCGTACTCTTCCCTCTTTCACAGAAGGCACTCAAAGCTCAAGCTTCAATCAAGCTTGCTCAGAAGGAAATCGATGAGATCAAGGTGAAATATGCTGATAATCGAGAGGTATTAGCAAGAGAAATGCTTGCGGTGTACAAGAAATACAATATTAATCCGTTTGCAGGATTTCTTACCCTTCTCATTCAGATCCCGGTACTCTTTGCGCTTTACTTTATTTTCTATAAGAGTGGATTGCCAGTAATCAATACAAGCATTCTTTATCATTTCACTACCATTCCTGACATAGTGAATATGAAATTCTTGGGAATATTCGATGTAAGTGCACGAAGCCTCGTCGCAGCGGTATTGGTAGGTATTACACAGGCAATACAGGCTCGTTATGCACTTTCAAAGCAGGAAGTTCCTACAGAAGCAGGATTCAAAGGTGATTTCGTACGAGGACTTCATATTCAGATGAAGTATGTCTTCCCTGTGATGATTACGCTTATCGCCTACTCGCTTATCTCGGTAGTATCACTCTACTGGATTGTTTCTAATCTATTTGGTATTGGACAGGAGTTGTATCTCAGAAAGAAAGCTCGACAAGAAGGTGTCTCATCTAAAAGCTCACATGTAATTGAGGCAGAAGTAGTAAGTAAGTAGTAAATTACTTCGTATTAACGAAGATCATAACTCCACACATATCCATCACGCTTGTTCTGGAAGGTAACAAAGGTTTCTTTATCATTGAGTGAGAGATTCACTCCATCAATCGCTTCCCCGCTCTCCTGAGCGAAGTTAACTAATGGTAATTCAGTATTCTTTTCTATATCGAACTTAACGAGTGCGTCAGTGAATTGAACTTTTCCTTTATACCAATCTTCAGGATATGAGCCAGATGGCAATGGTCGTGGTACTGCACAGTAGGCAATCATAACGTTTTTGGTACTGAAGACACATTTCTCTGGAAGTGTTGGTGAAGAAGTTTGGAATGAAAGTCCTTTGGTGAGATTAGAAATATAGAAGTTAAGTGTGGTGTCATAACTCTCACTATATACTGCTGCAGTTGCCTTGCTGTTAACTTTTACTGTAAGGCCAGGTTTCTGAGCAAAGAGTTCGGTCTTTTTCTTTGTAGTAGGATTATAGCTATATGCATAGCCGTCGTAACCAGAATTTGGCTTGGTGGTAAGGAGTAACAGATCTTTGTTGATCCATTCAGTATTCCATTCTGAGAGTGGTGAAGTAAATACTTTCACTTCCTTCACAGGACTTGTCTGAGTGAGGTAACCATCAGCATTGAGTGGGTATGAATATAACGCAAAGAGCGAAGTGCCTCTCACTGCAATACTTTCTGGGTTTCGTGGGAAATAACTTCCAGTGGTCTTGAGTTCATTGGTGGTGGTACCAACTTTGATAAGACTTCCAATGTACGTATCGATAAGTGAGGTGTTCTCGTTGAATCGTCGAGCAACAAATGATTGTGGATTCGAAAAGAATGCTTCATCGAACAGTCCGAGGGTGGTGTTTGAAATTCGTTCAACTTCAAGATTGTTTTCATTGGCTTCATAGATATGACCAGTCGACTTCTCGATATATCGAAGCATCATTTCGGTGGTACTTGAGACTTTGATAGTTGAAGTGCCAGTAAGGGTCTTGGTAGTAGTAGCACGATCATATGCAATATATCCTGCTACAGGACTCTGTGATACCTTTCGGAGCTTGGGAATAATCACTGCTTGAGTGACAGGATTGTCAGTTGGGTTGTCATTGGTAACATCACCATTGTCCCCTGTCTGAATTGCGATATCACCACCGAGAGGTAAGAAATTTCCAATCGTGTTTCGAATTGCTTTGCCAGCAGAACTTCCTTGGAAAAAGAAAAAATAAATAACAAACAACAACAGTATTCCAATGATTGATCCTATAACAAGACCTAAAAAAGTTTTCCTTTCCATTTACTCTCTATTATACACCCAAATGTACATGGTCATAGTGTCCAGGAACTTGCCATAACACTTCACTAATACTGAGACATTTGTTCGATCGTGCCCAGGCTGCAAGTGCATCACTATCTGCTTTTGATCCAGAGAAGTCTACCGCCAATCCTCGTACATGTCGTGAAGTAAGTGCAGCTCTCTTTATGCCGTACTTCTCAGTCAGTGCTACACGAGTGGTATAACTTCCATCCGTTGCACCAAGTTCTTTGATGATTTGATCAGCAGTTGCGTCTGCTACTCCATAAGCACTGGTGAGATTTCGCTTGAGACTTCGATATGAACTCATGATTTGCAATCCAGGCCATTTCTGCGGAACGACCTTCATGAGCCAGGCAATTTCTCCTACTACGAACCCCGCAACACCATCTTTGTCAGTAGCACTGAAATTACCTGCTGAGCGATATTCGCTAAGTCCTGAGCAGGTATCAAGGTCACTGTTTGTCTCGAGATCCCCACTCGTAATTCCTCCTGTTCCTCCACTTGGGTCGAGGTGGGAGCTTTCACTTTCATCATAATCAGGACCACTTCCCCCCACCTTCCACTCCCCACCCCCTGTTGCAGTACCATTGTTCTCAGGATTGTCTTGTCCCACCTGCAGATTAGAAGCAAAGTTAAGATAGGTAAGCGAAGGGTCAATGGTATTGAGAA
>JBDKLF010000045.1:0-17067 GCA_039795755.1 Candidatus Parcubacteria bacterium
ATCTTTCCGACTGAGGAACGATTGGGCGACTTGGACCTTTTCTCTTCTTTGTAAGCTCATCTGAATCAACGCCCACAATAAGGAGATCTCCAAGTGACCGGGCATTCTCGAGATACAACGCATGCCCTTCGTGAATAAGATCATACACACCCTGTGTGAGCACAATTCGATATCCCATCTGTCTGAAATGATCAACAACAGCCTTGAGCTCGTTCATATCAGGAATGAAACGACTTAGATGGCTCGAACCATTGTTAAGTATTTCTTTTATTTTTGAAACATCCTTCTTTTTTGTTGCTATTTTAGCCTCAGATTTGCTTGCCATAGTAATTACATCATACACCTCTCATATGCCCCAGTAACGTTTGAAAAAAGTGATTTTTGTGTTCTAAATGATATTAGACTTTTTTACCTTAAGAATCATAGTAAAATCCTTAGTATGACTTATCTTAAAGATTCAAAACACATTTATTTCATCGGTATCGGTGGTATCGGCATCTCTGCTATTGCACGAATGCTACTACTCGAAGGTAAACAAGTGACTGGATCAGACCAAGGTGAATCACCGGTAACTGAAGAACTTCGCAAAGCAGGTGCTACGGTATTCATTGGTCACAAAGCTGAACAAATTCCTACTGACACCGACCTCATCATCAGATCAAATGCAATCGGTGAAACCAATCCTGAATATCAACATGCACTTACTTCGGGCATTACGATGATCACCTATCCTGAGGCACTCGGTGAAATCTCTGAGAACAAATTCACCATTGCGATCGCGGGTACACATGGCAAGACCACCACTACCGCAATGATTGCTCGTATTGCAATCGATGCACAGCTTGATCCAAGTGTGATTGTGGGATCACTCTTCAAAGATTCAAAGACCAACTTCATTGCCGGCAACAGTAAGTATCTCATTGTTGAAGCAGATGAATACAAGCGTTCATTCACTCACCTTTCCCCTGACATTATCGCAATCAACAATATTGGACTTGATCATATTGATTATTACAAAGACCTCGAGGATGTGAAGAGCGCATTCAGAGAATTACTCGCAAAGGCTAAGCCCGGTGCTCGAGTTGTTGGCGACATGTCTGATGAAATTGTTCGTGAAGTAGCAACCTCATCAGGACTCGAGACTATTGATACCAATAGTATTTCTTATTCATGTCTTCCGAACCTCCTCATTCCTGGTGCACACAATAGACACAATGCACGCACTGCATATGGTGTAGCCACTGCACTTGATATAGAACCAGAAAAGATTTGTGCCAGTCTCGGAGCATTCGATGGTGTATGGAGACGATTCGAGTACAAAGGAGTGAGTGCTACCGGTGCAATCATCTACGATGATTACGCTCATAACCCTGACAAGGTAAAAGCTGCATTACAAGGCGCATTCGAGGCATTTCCTAACAAGAAGATTGTGTTTGTCTTCCAGCCACATCTTTATTCACGCACCAAAGCATTCCTCGATGAATTCGCAGCCAATCTCGCCCCTGCTCATGAGATCGTACTCCTCCCTATTTATGCAGCTCGAGAGGCACTTGATACCAGTATTACCTCAGAAGACCTCAATAATAAAATACAAATATGCGGTAATCCTTTCACGCATTGTGTCGCAACCATAGATGAAGCGGTTGCTTATCTCAAGGATAAAGGAGAAGAATATGTCATCATGACCGTAGGTGCAGGTGATGTGTACAAAGTAGGTGAAAAGTTAGTGATATAATTACACCATGATCAAATCATTTATTATTGCTG
The DNA here is from genome assembly GCA_039795755.1 of Candidatus Parcubacteria bacterium. Lineage (GTDB taxonomy): Bacteria > Patescibacteriota > Minisyncoccia > Phycocordibacterales > CAIZIN01 > JANNXY01. The sequence goes on from JBDKLF010000045.1 coordinate 1,768, forward strand.
CAGTTACCGCGGATGGATTCATCGCAAAAGACAGCAACCACGCTGCGTATTGGACCAGCAAAGAAGACAAGGCTCGCTTCATCGAGATTACCAAGCGTGCGGGTGCAGTGGTTATGGGAAGCACTACTTACCAGACACTCAAGCGACCACTCGCTGAACGACTCAACATCATCTATTCAAGAAGTAAGACATTTGATGGTGCAGAGACGACACAAGCAGCTCCACGAGACCTTCTCAACCAACTCGCCGAGCGTGGTTATAAGGAAGTAGCAATTTGTGGTGGTTCGCATATCTACACTATGTTCCTCCAGGCTCACTGTGTCGATACTATCTATCTCACGATCGAGCCGAAGCTCTTTGGTACCGGTATTTCCCTCTTCAACGAATCAATGAATTTCGATCTCATTCCCGTAAGTACCGAGACCACTCCCACCGGAACCATTCTCATAGAATACAAAGTGCACTATCACGGAGGAAAGCTCACTGATTAAATAAAAACCACTCTATTAGTGGCGCTGCAGCATGTAAACCACAATTGAGTAGATCACACCAATCATGACACCGAGCCCAACTCGTGTGCCTACAGAAAAGACAAAGTCCAGTCCATATTCATTTTCAGGCGATTCTGGATCCCTTGAATTCTGGTCAACATACCTGCAGACAGAGATAACCGTGAATATTAGGATCCCCCCATTCCCGATCATGTAAGGGTGTTGCACCCACAGATGAATAATGGGCGTGAAGTCCACCATGGCCTCCATGAGACCTCCAACAACTCCAAGAATAATGAGGAGAAGTGCCGCAGTGAAAGACCACAGGGTATCGTTAAGCGAAGGAGCATTCATATATTTCCCCTACTATATTCCTGAGATATGAGAAAGTAAAGCAACAAAAAACCACCCCGGCATGGGGTGGTTTTTTGTTAATGAGATTTAGATAACGTCTACTCCCATACTTCGGCACTGACCTTCGATGATGCGGATGGCACCTTCGAGATCCTTTGCGTTAAGGTCAGGCATTTTGATTTCTGCGATAACCTTAACTTGAGCCTTAGTAATCTTTCCTACCTTCTTCTTTGGAACTTCACCTGAACCCTTCTCTACGCCGATAGCCTTGAGAATCAATGATGAAGCTGGAGGAGTCTTGAGTACGAAGTCATAAGTTCGATCTTCGTATACATTGATGATTACTGGGATAATGTCACCCATTTTGTCCTTAGTAGCATCGTTGTACTTCTTACAGAATTCAGCGATGTTGATACCTGCTGGACCAAGCGCAGTACCTACTGGAGGCGCTGGATTCGCCTTTCCTGCTGGAATTGCGAGCTTGATTACTTTTGTTACTTTCTTTGCCATGTTAATTGTTGTTTTATTTTCTTACCTCGCGGTAAGTGAAGCTTTTTAATATTACTTAGATTTTGCGAATTTGCAAGAAGTCGAGTTCCACTGGAGTCTCTCGTCCGAACATTGATACAAATACCTTTACCTTGCCACGTTCTCGATCAATTTCGTTTACCTTACCTTCGAAGTCCTTGAATGGACCATCAACGATAATAACCGCATCATTCATTTCGAGATCAATGTTATGAGTTACATTGTCAGTACTCATTCGTCGGAAGAGTTCATCTACTTCTTTCTTATCAAGAGGCACTGGATACACACCAGACCCTACGAATCCTGTTACACGAGGAGTGTTTCGAACGACATACCATGAATCATCAGTTACTACCATGTCTACGAGTACATATCCTGGATAGATCTTTTCTTCTTCTTCAACACGCTTACCACTTTTTACTTTGATCTTTTTTTCCTTTGGAACAATAACGTTGAAGATTCGATCTTCCATTCCCAATGACTCAATTCGCTGCTTCAAGTTACGAGATACTGCATCTTCGTACCCTGCATAGGTGTGAACGGCATACCATGCTCGTTCGTTGATTTGCTGCTTTTGTGACATGGTGATGATTATGAGTTAATAACGAGAGCTTCAATAATTCGCTTGAAAATACCATCGAACAATCCAAGGAATAATGACACCGCGAGTGATACAAGTACCACGAGCACAGTGAACATAATTGTCTGTCGCTTGGTTGGCCAACTTACATGCTTCAATTCTGCTTTGGTTTCTTTTATATAATTAAACATGGTGTGTATATTATTCGGCATTTTTAAAAGCCCTCTCGGGCTCTTTAACTTCCATATTATATATCTATAATGACCCCCTTGTCAATATAAAAATCCCACCTCCCTTTCGGGTATGGTGGGATCTTACAAGAGTGTTTAGTCTCTGATTTCGAATGAAATATTGACCTTGGCAGTGATCTTTTGCTCACCAGATTCAATCTGTGGAGCCACAGCTTCCTTTGCCATCATGTCTCCTCCACCATAGTAGTCATATGAATCATACATTGGGTATGAAGGATAATCTTCTACTTCGTAGTAAGAAACAATGTCTCCAAGGTGTACTCCGAGCTTCTTTGCAAGTACTCGAGCTTGTTCCTTAGCGTCTTCGATAGCGAGGTCTCGAGCTTCACGCTTGAGTGCATCAACATCGTCAACAGTGAAATCAAGTCCACTTACATATGACACTCCCCATGTTCCTACCTGTGAAAGAATTTCACCAGCAGTATCTGTCTTTCGAACCTTAACCGCTACAGAAATGTTCACTTCGTAGCCATTAAGTGTCTGCTTACCAGTTGTTGGGTTGTATTCATACTTTGGATAAATATTGTATGAAGAAGTCTTGATATCCTTTGCATCAATGTTCTTACCCTTGAGGTAATCAATGATTGCATTGTTCTTCTTTGTTGCCTTGTCCTGAGCTTCAGCAACATCCTTACCCTCTTCAACAACTGAATAACTGAATGATGCAATATTTGGAACCGCCATTACTTCACCCTTACCATCAACAGGAAGTGAAGTTGGATAAATTGGTGACTTACCAATCTGCCCAATATTCATGATTCCTGCAACAATCAATACAACGAGATAGACCGCGAGTACAATTCCTGCAAGTGCAAGAGAAGCATCTCGTTCTCCACCTCGAATCTTCTGCCAAAATGAATTCATATTTTTATTACTAACTTATAATGTTCCTTTATTATACCCTACTGTGTCTTGATACAAAATTGAAAAGCGTCGAAGAGGTTTTCAAATAATGACGCGACCGTGAGCGGTCCTACCCCACCAGGAACAGGAGAAATAGCCGCTACAATCAGGGAAACAGCTTTGAAATCTACATCCCCTACAGTATATGACACCGTATCCCCCTCTTTTGTTACAGGATTAATACCCACATCAACAATCACCTGTCCTTCTCGTACATACGCAGGAGTGATGAGATGAGGCGATCCAGCCGCAGCCACAATAATATCGGCTTGTTGTGTAATAGCGGGAATATCAGGTGTTTCCTTGTGACACACCGTTACCTGTGCACCAGCACGCTCGAGACACTGTGCCGTAGGCGCTCCCACAAGCTTGGACCGGCCAATTACTACCGCGCGCTTCCCTTGTAACTCGATGTTATAGGCTTGTAACAATGACATTACCCCACGTGCGGTTGCGGGTACATACGGAGAATCATTACCTGAGATACCATCAACATCTTTATGAGCAACAATCATTGAGAGTAAATGTTCTTTGTCCAAATGCTCGGGAATTGGGAGCTGCATGATAATACCGTGCACACTCTGATCATTACTCAATTGTTGTAACAACTGTTCTGCTTCAGCCTGTGTTGTTGAAGAAGCAATACGAACATGTCTCACTTCTGCGCCTACCGCCTCACCAAAGAGCTTCTTATTTCTGATATAAATATCTGAACGAGTATCCTCCCCAATCTGAACAATTGCGAGACATGGAGCAATAGCAAAAGTAGTACTCAGATCCTTGAGTCGCTGTTTGATTCCTTCTGCCACCTTTTTGCCATCAAGGAGTTGTGCCATAAGGCTAAGACTAGCAGAAAGTTATACTTGTGACAAAGACCATAAGAGAGGTTATAATCAGCAATATGAAATTCAACATGGAAGGACCTCAGGAGCATAACGCAGCACAAGAAGAGAATGTCGCTGCTACCACATTCCAAAGCATTGCTGGCGAAGCATATGCGCAGCTGCTTGAGTTGCAAGAAAAGCTCACCTACGACAAAAGCCTTACTGACGAGCAAGCTGAAGAAATTCGACTAAAGATAAAAAATCTTGCTGCTACTATTGAAGGTGCTAACCAGCAAGCACTGTCGAACATGAAACCATTTGATAAAAATGACAATGTGGTAGATATCAATGATGATATCGATATGGCTGCCTAGTGTCGAATAGCGATTTCCCCCACCGCAAGTACCAAGAGCACTCCAATAAAGTTCATGACAAACGATACCGGAATAAGATATCGTGTCTTCATCTTTGCTGCACCCATGAGCATGATTCCCAATTCATCAGGAAGTGGTGACGCAATAATGAACGCACCAATCATCGGAAGTACCCATCGTGCATAACGAGAATGCATTTGGTCGAGGTGATAATGCTCAATCTTGTTCTTGAGTAATGCTGCAATATCTGCTGAGATGCGATCCTTCACAAAGTAAAAAAGTAACATATCCCCTATCAATGCTCCAAGTGCACCAAAGAACGCAATCTCAAGCGGAGCTCCTCGAGTCCCTAATTCAGCAAGCACAATTGATGCAGGTGAAATCGTAAGCAGTGAAGTGAAGAATATTCCCGCAACAAAACTCGCTACAAGCGGTGATTCAAATACCGTAAGTATTGAATCAACAAATCCTACATGCACCATAAGTATGGCTACTAGGATACTGATGACGACGATACAAATGTCTTTGAAAATATGCATAGTGGTATTTTAGCAAAAATTATGGCCTACGTATCTCATATTATCCGTGATGATACTTGGACCCTTCAAGAATCGAGAATGCTCGATATAATTGCTCGACCACAATAAGCCGAGCAAGCATATGTGGGAAAATCAACTTTGATAATGACCAGGTGTAATTGGCACGCTTCATCACCTCAGGTGCAAATCCATATGAGCCACCAATAATGAGCACCAATCGCTTGACCGAACCATTCTTCTGCTTCTCGAGAAATTCTGCTACGTCTTCTGTACTCCACAGTCTCCCTGTATCATGAAGCACCACCACTACATCATGTGGAGTAATTGATTTGAGAATCGTACCGTCTGCAATAGTTCCCTCAATAACTTTCCACTCGAACTTATTACTATGATTCAGACGTTCGGTATATTCATCAATTGCACCCTTGAAGAGTTCGTCATGTTTCTTTCCCAATGTAATACAAAGTATGTTCATAGTGTGATGATTATTTATATTCAATTTCAAAACGCTTTCGACCAATGAGCTGACCATACTCAGTCTCAACATCAACTCGCCATAATCCTGGATACACATTCGACTTCACTGAATATCCACGATACCCTTGCTCTCTTCCACCAACAATAGGAAATCGTATGCGATTCACTGGAACCCAACGAGCCTTTGCTTCATCGAAATATTGCCATTGATGCACAATATCAGTATTAATATCAGTTGGTGAAAACACTGAGCTATAGAAATACACCGGTGAACCTTCTGCTATGCGCAGCGTCTGTGCAATAGGAAGAAATGAATACCAAGTCTTGTTGCCTTCAGCAAAAAGATACTCATTTCCTGAACGAGATATATAAGATGAAACTCGAGCATCGGTAAGTGAAAGTGGTATTGGTGGAATAATATGGGCAAAATAAAACACCGTGATACATGCGTAAGTCGCAAGAATACCCCTCCAATTACTTTTCTCCCCAACATACTTCACGTACGGCCACATAATCGCGAGTGAAATAATACCTGTTCCCACGAAAACGTATGGACCAATTGATTTGGTAATCAATGGAATTGAAAAGATGAGATATGAAAAGAGACAAAGATACGCCACAATCATTTGTAACATAAACTTGGCGTAGTATTTTTTCAAAAACTCAGAACTCACCATGAATCCGAGAAGCAGCAACAGGAATGGCCAACTCGCTACCCATGACCCACTATTTGAATAAAGCACGGTAAACATGCTGAATAGACCTCCGATTGCAAACTGAGTAACAGTAAATATTCCGTCATACCATCTCAAAGGCTTATTCACATCAGAATATCTCATAAGTGCCACACCAATAAATACAATTACAAGATAGATAACAAACAGTGTGTGTACAGGAAGCCCGTCAATTCTTCCAAGAGTAAGATTATCGAGAATAAATCCTCCAATAAGCGCAATCGGCGAAATGTATTTCTCGTTCTGGTGAATGTATCCTTTGATTCGCTGTATCATTACTTCACATTATCCCACCTTTACTCCCCTAGCAACAAGAGGTAAGCTTGCATATATGAACAAAAAGACATTTACTCTCCTCCTTGGAATCGGTATTATCGCGGTAATTATCTACACTGTCTACCGTATTGACGGATCATTCTTTGCACCTGGACTACAGATCAACCTTTCACAAGCATCAGTAGTCAAAGAAATACAGAGCCTCAACCGGCTCGAAACCGCTCAATTCACGCTCGAGAAGATTATTGATGCTGGATATCACGGAAACTTCTTCCAGAACATTCTCTACGGTGATCGCATTCTCCTTATTGCACATGCTGATGTTGTAGCAGGTTTTGATCTTTCAAAGATCTCTTCGGATGATATCGAAGTAAATGGCACTTCTCTCACCATCACACTCCCTGCCCCTGAAGTATTCTATTCACATCTCGATAATGCCAAGACACGAGTATATGACCGACGAACAGGATTTCTTGCTGCAAGTGACAAAGACCTTGAAGCGACCGCTCGTACGCAAGCAGAACAAGCAATTCGCTCTGACGCATGCGAAGCAGGAGTACTCGATACTGCAGAAGAAAACGGTATGTCTCAGCTTGAGAAATTATTCAAAGCATTTGGATTTGATACTATAAAATTCATTACTACCAAAGGAACTTGTAATTAATACACACCATGAACCCATCAAAGAAACTTATTGAATCACTCAAAGAAAAGAAATATCGCTACGAAAAAGGCATGTTCGTTGTTGAAGGTGAAAAGAGTGTTGCTGAACTCCTTGAATCAAACTTCGAAGTAGTTGAGCTCTATGGTGTGAGTAATGTCATGAATCGTTACCATCACCTCATCACCAAGAAACGAGTGAAAGTATTCAGTCTCGACCAAGGTGAAATGCGTTCTCTAAGTACACTCGAGGATAATCATGGGCTACTAGCAGTTGCAAAGATTCCAGAACTCTCACTTCCTCACAAATCATCAGAACAACCACTTCCGTGTACAGGCATTGTTCTCGCTCTCGATGGTATCAAAGATCCAGGAAACCTAGGCACTATCATGCGTATTGCTGATTGGTATGGCATCCGACATATTGTGGTATCAGAAGACACTGTTGATACATGGAATACCAAAACGATTGCAGCATCAATGGGATCATTCACTCGAGTCATTGTCACCCCAACTAACTTGTTCGCCTTTCTTGAATCAACATCACTCCCTGTCTATGGCGCAGATATGCGAGGATCAAATGTTCACAAGATACATTTCCCTAATGAAGGAGTGCTCCTCATCGGAAGTGAATCAAAAGGCATCAGTGGAAACCTCGACCATCTCATAAAAGAAAAAGTGACGATTCCTAAATTCGGAAGAGCCGAATCACTCAATGCTGCTATTGCCACAGCTATCATTCTCGATAATTGGAAAAGGTAGGAACACAAAACAAAAAACACACCCTTGAGAAGCATCGCTCTTCGAGGGCGTGTTTTTTGTTTTGTGTGGAGACTTACTTAATTTCAACCGTGCAGTGCGCACATCGAGTTGCCTGAAGTGGAATTTCTGAAAAACATTCCTTGCACTTCTTGGTAGTTGGATCTACCGGCTTGTCTTCTTTCTTTGCTCGAGCAATAAGCATGTTCATAGGAGTTACTACGAAGAAGTAGATTGCTGCTGCAACGAGGGTGAATGAAATAAGTGCATTCAAGAAATGGCCGTACATAAAAGTACTTCCATTGAGAGTGAACTGAAGATCAGAAAAATCAGGAATCTTTGCAATCGCACCAATGAATGGAGTAAGCACATCACTTACCAAAGCAGTTACCACTGCTCCGAATGCAGATCCGATCACCACACCCACTGCGAGATCTACCACATTCCCTCGTAATATAAATTGTTTGAAACCGTTAAGCATTGTATTGGAAATTACCTGTAATATTACAGCGCATCGAGCGCATCCTTTATACTATCGTCGAAATCGTTAATAAAATCAAACACATCAGCATAGTCTTCACTGTTGTATGCATCACGAGCATTCTTGTAATGATCCTTTGCTGTATCGAGTTCGTTCTCAGCATCTTCGACATCCTTCTTGCGATCTTTGGCTTTCTTGATCTTTTCGGTCACTGAATCGAGTGTGTCTTTTGCTTCTTTGAGCGCTTGCTTGGCACCGTCTTTATCATCAGTTGCTTCGAGGTCATCACTGTACTTATCAAGCGCGTCAGTGATCTTTGCAGTGAATTCACTTACTTTTGAATAAGTCCCATTCAAATACGCTCGAGTTGCATCAAGTACATATCCTTGCACCTTGGTAAGCACTTTCTTCTTATCATCGAGATTCTTCCCTCCATTATCATGATCATCAATATACTGATCAAATGAATCAACGAGTTCTAATGCTTTTATAAGTTGTTTCTTGCTTGTTGTCTCAGTTGTCGAAACAGCAGGAGTAGCTGGTACAACAGGTTTTGATGAGGTGCTTGTAGGAGTAGTAGGAGTTGGAGTAATAACGAATCCCGCTTCATACTTTGACTTAGAAAGTGGTCCGAAATTTCCTGTTGCAGGACTGATGCCAACTGCCTTTTGCCATTTCTTCACTGCTTCTTTTGTCTTTTCCTTGTACTGATTGGTCTCATGACCTTTTGACCCTACCCCACTCTCGGCAATAGTGAATCCTTGATCATTGAGAAATTGCTGCAAGCAGCGCACATCTTCCCCCGTTGTCTCGAGCTCAAGTGTCCGAGTGAACACACATTGAGCAGCATGCGCTGAACTCAATGGCACAAAGATTCCTACACACAATAATAATGCTCCACCATAGATACGATAATTTTTCATATGTATAAGTATAGCAAAGCACTCACGAACTGTAATTACTTTCGTATCCCTCTCAACAAAATCACATATAACGTTCCCACAGTAGCAATAAGCACTATTGGATACAGCCACACAGCGAGGCCAGTATCAGTCCCAATGGCAACAGTAATCAAATTAAGCAGCACACCAACAAAGAATAATGTCCATGCAGCAAAGCTCTCACTCTTGGGATCTTGGTACGCTTTCTGAATCGTCGGGATGTATCCACTTACATAGATCAATAAATTCATTACGAGAGAGACGAACACATTACCGGTAACAAAGAATATTCCCACACTCGCCATACAAATCACGAGAGATATCTTGTCAGTTCGAGACCACCCTCCCACTCCCCAGAATAATGAAAAGAGAAAGATGACACTACATCCCAATGCATCAGCGATTGGCACCCAGATTGCCTCATGTGTTCCTGTCTCCTTCACCCCAAAGAGAATAATTGCTGTTGAGAGTGCCCAGATGAACCAGCTCGCTCTGTTGGGTGTAGTAGTGCCTTTGAGTACTTCATAAATATAAGGAATATATCCTCCAATAAGAAACACTCCGGAAATAATACCGAGTAATGCTGGTAGGTTCATTATTGCTTTCTCTTATGAATAATCAATAAATTCCCCTCAGTATCTTCTACCAAAGCCATGTGACATACCGGTGTCTCAAATGGTTCCATTTTGAAAGTAGTATTTCGGTCTTTGAGTGCTTGAACCGCTCGATCAAAGTTCTCTACTTCAAATGCAATATTCGCTCCATTATTACTTGGATTAAATCCTTCCATCTTTCCCAACGAGAACACTGCATCTCCAATACCATATTCAATCCAATTCCCTCCTCCATTCTCCATAACAGATGCCGATTTCAGACCAATAACATTTTCATAAAAATCCCGCGCACGAGCCATGTCATGTACTGGATAACAAGTGAATGCAATTTCTTTGATGTTCATAGTAAAAGTATACCAAATACACTACAACAATTCGCCACCTATTCACTTATAATGCTTGCTGAAATATCTCCATTTGCATACGTAACTATTGTATAGAGGTATTCTTTACCACCCTCCTTTCTCACTGCTTTATACTGCTCTTCATTACCACCGAACACTCCTTGTGATAATTCAAATCGTGAAGAAATTACCGAACCAGCATCAATCGTTAGTTGCCCCTTGAGCTCCATAAATACTTCTTTGGTAACTTGTTCTTTACCAATATAATACGAGACTACAGGAACCACATCTTCGTGAGTTGAATAATAATAGACGCCAAGTCCAGCAAGTACCACTACAATGAATATGAGTAATGTTTTCATGATGAGAGTATAACAGAAGAAATACCTATTCTTGGGACATCTTAGTTTTTAATTCCAGTGCCCTCTTCATAAGATGATCCCCCGTTTCACCCCATTTTATATATTCTTTGTAATCTGAAGGATCAATTAATTTAATTTCTAAAATATCTCCATCTGGATCAGATTGAAAATCTCCGTAAGGTTCAACGATGCAAAACATCCTGAACTGTCTCTGTATTTTATTCTCACCTGAAGTTTCAATATCTTGATATCCGATACATTCAATATGAAGAACTTTCATGTTCGATTCTTCCTTTATTTCTCTAATCGCAGCTTCTTCAAATGTCTCACCTTTTTCAATAGCTCCTCCCGGAGGTGTCCAATTATTATCTTTTCCATGACCAACAATCACTAACTTATCTCCATAGAAACAATACGAATGAACACCATCTAACATAGTTGGATCTGTTTCTACCTCTGGCAATCCATCTTTATATGTAAATTTGTATATTTTGCCCCTATGCTCATACTGAGATTTAATTTCCATAACCGAAAGTATACCCCAAACTGAGACAGTTGGAACCTGTTTATTGATTCAGAAGAGTTTTTACTCTTTCCTTAATATACTTATACTTCTCTTCTTGATTTGAATACGCATAGAAACTTGATGCCCCTAGGCTGATTTGTAACTTGTAGCAAAGTATCCGTTCTTTGAGATTTGGCACATCTTTACCAATAGACTGATAATGTTCTCGGGCAAGCTCTTCGTAATCAATGTCATGCGACCAAAAAGAAAGCCAGGCAATATCATACAAAAAGTCTCCATACATAGACTCTGCCCAATCGATTACACCTGTTATACGCTTGCCGTCAGACAACATATTATTAAACCCATAGTCTCCGTGAATTAAATAGCGTTCACCAGGACAGTATTTCAAAAGTTCTTTTACTTTATTATAGGTTTCGTCCCACAAATCTTTTTCTAAGAAAGTTGTCTCAAAAAAGCTTGGCTTTCCTTCCCCTCCCTTTGCATACTTATCTACATCAAGAATAAAAGCCTCCCAGCTTTCATACTGAGCAATTGAATCTTTATTCCACTTTCCATATCCTTGTGTATCAGAAATGTCCGCTGCATGTAAGGAATCAAGAATGGTAAACATTTGATGAAATAACTGGGGAACTTTTTCTTTTGGTACTTTATCTAAAGTCTCACCCTCAACCTTTTCTGAGATAGCAAAAAAATACATATCATCCAAGTGACCAATTTCAATTATTCTAGGGATAGGTATACCTCTGGAAGCAAAGTGCTCAAAAGCATACTGGTCTTTATAAAACGCTTCCCGTCCATGCTTACTAACCCTAATGACAAATGAGCCCTCTTCTGTAGAAAAACTAAATGCCTGTGCCCCTTCTCCACCAGCAATATATTCTAAATTACTAATCTGTACATTAAGATGTTCATTAAGAAACGCTTCAACAACTGCTTGTTCTATTTTTGTTTTATGTGTAGACACTGTATCTTCCATCACCAAAGTATACCCCTAAATTAACACAGGAAGAATCTCGTGGGTCGCGTGATGGATAGGTTTAGAACCTGCTTTATATAAAAACCACCCTCTTTGGTGTTACTAAACATGATTAGTGAGATGAAAATCTTCTTCTCCCGTTTCCTCGTCTTTAATCGGCGGAGACTGCAATGAAATAAACTGAAAAGTTTCACCTGCAGGTATTTCAAAACCGTGCGGTTTACCTCGAGGAACATCCACTCTATCCCCTTTCTTCATGTCAATCCGATCGTTACCAGACATAAACACCGCATTGCCGTCAGTAACAATAAAGTATGCATCAGACTTATAATGGACATGCTGAGGATATTGACCTTCCTTAAGAAGTCGGACGAGTGAAATCTCCACTTGAGGATTTGTTCTTCCATCTAGTGAATCAGTTATCTCGAAGCCTTGAAAAGAACGAGTATTTCTTTGTTCAAGATTTTCTGGGCTTAACCAAGTAGCCACCATCTCTTCCGAGATTTGATACCACTCTTCATAAACACTCGAATCTCTTTCCATACGTGAAGTATACCAGAAGTTCAAATAAGGACCACTTGGATCCCTCTCTGCCACTTATTCTTTCGTAACTAGCGAATAACCAGTATATCGATGGAGTTAAGGAAAAACTCGGAACTCATACTCACGCAATAACACTGACTCCAAATCCTTACCCACATCATCAAGCTTTCCCGCATACTCCTCTTTGTAATGCGGACATATCTTAATTGGCAAGAAACCAAGCCCCTCAGATACTACATCTACCTTGGGACTATAAAAGAAAGTACTCCACACATTCGCACCTGCCGACTCCCCTGTAATTAGTTTACCTTCGAGAGACTGTTTGAGATTGGGATATTTTTTCAATGCTTTAAGAAGCTTGAGACTTGCTCCACCATGAAAATACACCACATCCACTAATTGAATTTGATTCATAAAGTCTTTTTCATTTGCTACAGATATTTCAACATTCTCTTGTAATTTTTTAAATCTATTACTCACCTTTTCAACCGCAGAAGCTATACGGTCTTCATCCTTGGCAAATGGAACAAGAAGTATCTTTGGATTTTCAGGAGCACTCTTCAGAATCTCTTCATAAAAGTCTAAGCTCTCTTCTTGAGAATTTTCAGGATTGAATCCGCCATGGAGAATAAGTCGTGTACTCATATTATTTTTTAGACCTCTTTCTCTTATTGAGATTAGCATCGAGCATTTTTCCTGTAACTTTAATAAGTATCAAAAGCCCAGCACTAACCACTATCGGATAGATAAATTTATACACCTTAAGATAGTCATGGATTATATTGACTAATAACCCTGCTACAATTGCAAAAATAACTCCAATAAAAAGTAATCCGTAACTTTCACTTTGTGCATCATACTCATCCTTATCATTAGCAAACTGCAAAACATACATTCCCTTTTCATTAATTTCAGGCTGTTTGAGAAGCCAGTCTTTCATATCTACCTTTCGCACATAATCAATTTTCTTTTCGATAAATCTCCCTGTAAACTTTCGATGTTCCCCTTCTCCTACCCACTCTTCAAGACGAAGAGTATCCCCGTCTTGAATTTCAAAATCAGCCAACCTAAGTTCATATCTTTTCTGACCAGATTTCACTGTTTCAAACCATTCTGGAAGAATCTTTTTGGTTACAGTTTTCATAAATTATAGTAATTTTGGATCTATCGCCCACATACCATTTCTTCCATGCAGAGGTGCGAATCCAAGTTTCTGATAGTATCCCTCAGAATCAAATGTAGCTGAAACCAGGAGCTGTTTATTCACCGAGATAGCATAAGTCGCAATTTGAAGTAGTAATTCCTTTCCTTTACCTCTTACTAAAGATCCAATATTTTCAACTATTACTGCATCTTCCACCTCTCTTGTAGAAGCAGCAGCTACCACTTTTTCTTTATCATCAATCTGCCACAACTTGTCACCCCTTTCAGCCGCTGCCCTTGCAGCATTATAGATATACTGCTGGCCCAATTCGGGATTAAAGCTGGGTGTTTCTTGATTTAATGATTCCATACAGAAAGTATAGCAGAATAAGAGACCGTTCTACTTTTTCAAGAAAAAAGGGATTATGTGCGCTTTGAGACTTTGAGGATATCCCTCCTTCTCATAACCAACGATCGAACCTTCATAATAATCAACAGAAAGTGGCCATGGTGTCATAGAAATAACGTTTTCTTTGATTATAAAAGTTACAGATGTAATGGTTTCATCACCACGTTTCTTATAAACACAAACTTCGCCGCTTGAGTTTTCTTCCAGTGAAAAATCAAAAGCAATATCATCTGCAATTTCTGTAATTTTATCAGCAAAGTCATACTCTGTTTTTTGAAAACCTGACAACTGTATTTTTTCTTCCAAAGTCTTATTACATAGTTCTGCGAGTTCTTCCATTTCTTCTTTTGGATACATTTCAATAAGTCGCTTGATATGCATAAGTGTAACTGCATCTGCAACATGGTCATCTGATATTTGTTCAATTCCACTTTTTAATGTATGTAAGCGTGCTTCTTTGGTTAATGACATGAGCTCATGATTATCATGCTCTCCAAATCCCCTGTCATGAAGTATGACCCCTTTTACAAAAGACTCATGCGGCAAATTCGACTTTTCAAAATCTTTATTTCCCCACAGAGAAGCAATGGCGGCAGCAATCTTTGCATGTTCAGACTGAGGGATAACTATAGGTCGTTTTGTTGATATAAACATACGAGAATTATATCAGAATATTTTACGTGGGTGACTAGAGGGAATTGAACCCTCGATACCGGTTCCACAAACCGGAGTTTTACCACTAAACTATAGCCACCATATTTCCAAGCATCTCATGACCGTTCACGAGATAACTTAGTTGCTCATTTATACCAGACTATCGAGATAAAATCCAGAAGCACCGAGATTGCTACTTATACTGCGGAGCCTTCTCATCAATTCCTGCATAATGATTAGCAAGCCGTGCCATAGCATACAAGAGTGATGAGAGTCGATTGAGGAATGCTTTGGTATGATCTGCCACTGTCGCCTCCCCTGCATCACAGACCGCAATTACTCGTCGCTCACAAGTGCGCACCATAGTTCGTGCGATATCACAAAGTGCTGCAAGCTCAGTTCCACCTGAGATAAAGAAGGTGGTGATTGGAGGAAGGGTGTGTTCTGCGGTGTCAGTATATTCCTCAACCTTTTTGACACGTTCTTCGGTAATCGACTGTTGTGCACCTGCAAGCTCTGCCTGCACAATGAAGAGACCTTCTTGAATCCAGTGA
>JBDKLF010000046.1:0-7255 GCA_039795755.1 Candidatus Parcubacteria bacterium
CATAACACATATTGACTTTTTAATAAAAGTAGGTTAATGTCGTTTGCGATAAGTTAGCTGAGGGGTGGTTAAGTGACCGTCCTAAAGCCCTTACAACTCAACAAGCAAACTAAATAAAAAATGACAGCATTCCTGTTCAAACTCCTGTTCGCAGTGGCCTTCTTCTTTGTTGGCCGCTATTTCCATCGGCGCGTCTCCACTGAAAGTGAGGAAACGTCCGATGATCAACGCTGGCTGTGGCCTAAGCTCAACCTTGCATCCCGAATCCTTTCGGTAGTGCTTCTGGTCTGGGCTTTTGTCGGCACCAGCATGGTCTGGATTACGTCCGGCAAAATCGGAACCTTGAAGCGGATTTACTTCGGTAATTCTCTGCCGCCGGGGCGCATTGTTGCGCTCGATGGCGAACTTGGTCCGCAAGCCCGTTTCCTGACCGCCGGCTTCCACTGGGAGGCATTTATCACGTTGACCCACTCGGTCGATGAGGTGGATGTTTACACTGTGCCCGACGGCCAGTGTGCGATCTTGTCCGCGAAGGATGGTGCTCCCATCAACAGCGGCTCAGCTTTCGCACCACAATGGAGCGAGGTTGATCGGATCAAAATGGCAAACGATGCCGTTTATTTCCTCAAGGAAGGAAAGGGTCAGCGCGGTCCTCAAACAACCGTGCTTACGCCGGGTTCGTATACGATTAATCCCTTCCTCTGGGAGGCGCCACGCCTTGTGCCGGCAACTCGTGTGGAGCAAGGAACGGTTGGTGTAGTGAAATCCTCCGTTCGTGGGCCAGTTGATTTCGGCTTCTTTAAGCGCGAAATGCCCACTAGTAACGAACTGAAGGTTCTCGTTGGTGGAAAGTTGCCAAAAGACGCTGCAGGAGCCTTGCTGGTTCCAGTGGGCGGTATTGGTATCTGGGAAGAGCCGTTACCAAACGGATTGTATTACATCAATAATGAGGCCTTCAGGGTGACGATGGTGCCTACTATTGCTCAGGTCTATGAATACAAGGGCGGCTACAAGCGTCGCATAGTCGATATTTCGACCAACGACAAAGGGCAAATTACCGAGCGCATCAGCGAGGTGGACGTCCTTACGAGTGAAAAGTCAGCGGACAGTGCAATCTTCATCAAGCCGGAAGGTTGGGATGTTGCGCAGGAACTTCGTGTGATTGCTCAAGTGAGTCCTGAGATGGCGCCATTTGTGGTTGCCTCAATCGGTCTCACCGCAGCGAATGCATCGCAGGTCATCGAAGATCGCGTGGTAACTCCGATCATCCGCTCTATCGTTCGTGATGTGGGCGGCGGTGCACAGATCTCGATTCGTCAGCAAAAAGCGGTGCTCAACGATAAAGGCGAGACCGTTCTTAATGCAACCGGTGAACCTCAAACGGTTCTTGCAAGCGAGTTCCGCGCCATGAAGGTGATGGACTTACTCGAAAATCGCTCCTCCTTGGAGGCGGCAATCGAGATACTTGCGAAGCCTGAGGCATTGAAAGAGGGTGTCAGTATTCTCGAAGTTCGGCTTTCTGAATCGTCAATTCCTGCAGAGTTGTTGATTGCGCGTAAGCGCGAACAACTCGCCCAGCAGCTTGCAAAAGCGTGGACACAGGAGGAGATTGCTCAGACCCAACGTCAAAAGACCGAGAACGCCCGTGCTCAAGCTGAGCAGCAGAGTGAACTGGTCAAAGCTGATATCGAAGCGCAAGCCGCTGAAAAGCGCGCTCAAGCTCGTGAGACCGAAGGTAAAGGTGAAAAAACCTATCTCATCGCAGTCGCTGAAGGTCAGAAGGCTCAGAGTGAGGTGCTTGGACAAGAAACAACGGCTCGTCTTCAGATGTTCCAAACTGCCCTTAAGGCACTGACAGGAATCATCGAAAAGAATCCTGAACTCTTGGCTAGTGGACTCAACAATGCCCACAAGTTCGTTCCGTCTGTTGTTGTCACCGGTGGTGGCAATAACGGTGGCGGAGGAATGGAAGGCGCCGCAGCAATCTTTGGGCATCTGATGGGTAACAAAGAAAACGTGTCCCCACAAAAGGGCAACACGACTTTGCAGCCTGCTGGTCAGCGATAGTCTGCTTCATTGAGTCACTCATTTCGGCGGTGGAAGCAATCCTTCTACCGCCGATTTTTATTTTCCCCAGTCATCTCAAGCAAAACATGTATCTGTGCTATATAATATATACATGTTCAAAGCCGCTATTGGATCGAGTGTTGGTGATGATTCGTATCGTGAAGGTGCGAATGCAGCGCAACAAGCAAAGGATGCACTGGGAAGTGACAAGGTTTCTTTATTTATCGTATTTGCTTCATCAAAGTATGAACAAGAAAAGCTTGTTGCCGGAGTGAAATCAGTAGAACCAAGTGCAGTACTGGTAGGTTGTTCAACAGCGGGTGAAATTACCACACCTGGTCCTTCTAATAAACCCTCGATTGCAGTGATGGCAATTGCAACAGATGATATTGAATTCATTGCAGATGTTGGTGAACATATCAAATATAATCCACATGAAGCCGGTAAAGAAGTTGCACAAAAGGTAAAGCAAAAAGCAGAAGATATGAATTTGTTCGTAATGCTTCCAGATGTGCTTGCAGGAAATGGTGCTGATATTGTACGAGGAGTAAGCGAAGTGTTGGGAGAATTCTTCCCCGTAGTTGGTGGCGCTGCTGGTGATGATTTCAAATTCGTTCAGACATATCAGTATCTTAATGACAAAGTATATTCTGGTGCAGTGGTAGGAATGGGAATCAAAGGAAATGTTCAGATTGGAATTGGTGTGAAGCATGGGTGGCTTCCTATTGGACTTCCTATGAAAGTAACAAAGTCAAAAGGTTCTGTGTTATATGAACTTGATAACAAGCCTGCGGTTGATCTGTACAAAGATTATTTCGGAGAAAAGCTTGCTAGTGAATTACAGAACGAAAAGCTTGCACGACTTGCGATCACTTATCCACTTGGAATGAAGGTTGATGGGCATGACGAAATGCTCATTCGTGACGCACTTTCTGTTGAATCAGACGGATCATTGACTTGTGCGGCAGAAATACCTGAAGGAGCACATATTCAACTCATGATGGGCTCTCGTGAAGAAGCAATTCGTGCAGCACAAGAGGCGGCACAGAGTGCTCGAGAACAGCTTGGTAGCGCAACACCGCGTGCAATTATTATTTTCAACTGTATTGCTCGGCACAAATTATTTGGTGAATTTTCAGGAGAAGAAATTAAAGCAATTCAAAAAGCAATCGGAGCAGATGTTCCATTGATTGGCTTCTATACCTATGGGGAGCAAGCACCGATGGGGAATGGTATTAAAAATATTAATAAATGTAGTCCTGCATTTCACAATGAGACCGTGGTAATTTGTGTATTAGGACAATAATATATGTGGTCAATTCCTTTTTTAATTTCAGCAGAAATCGTCTTTGCGGGAGCGGTGCTCCTTGCGGTGTACCTCACTCACGATAGTATCGAGCTTATCTATAGTAGTTATGTGCTTGTGGTAAATATATTGTTCATTGCTTTTTATACACGCAAACTCATTACTTCACTTGGTGCTCAGACCAAGAAGTTGATGGAGACCGTCAAAGAACAAGATCGTTCAGCAAAGATGTTAGTACGCCGTGACATTGAACTTACTCGAGCCAATGAGAAGCTTATGGGTCTTGATACCCAGAAGTCAGAATTCATGTCTATTATTGCTCATCAAATGCGAACACCATTGTCCGCAATCAAGTGGACTATGAACATGATGCTCAAGAACGAATTGGGACCACTCAGTATTGATCAAATGAATTTCCTCAAGAAGGCAGATGAGAGTAACGAGCACATGATTGCACTCGTAGAAGATATGTTGCTTGCAGATCGTTTGGAGACAGGTCGAACTGACATCAATCTCGTTGATACTAATCTTGATATTATTATTAGTGATGTGTTGCATGATCTTACACTCAAAATTCAAACTAAAAATATTCAGATTCATCGAACAGCATGTGATCCAGTAGTGTGTACCGTAAAGGCTGATAAAGAAAAAATCAGAGCAGTTATCCAGAACCTTATCGAAAATGCAGTGAAGTACACTATGAAAGATGGTTCAGTAACTATTCAGGTCTATGATCGAGAAGGCTTTGTGTATACCAGTATCAAAGATTCTGGTATTGGTATTCCCAAGGATCAGCAAGCATATATATTCGGTAAATTCTATCGTGCGCGAAATGCTGCTCGAATCGAAGCAAATGGTTCAGGACTCGGACTCTTTATTGCAAAGAATATTATCGAACGGCATGGAGGAACTATTTCTTGTGATTCTGAAGAGGGTAAGGGAACTACATTTACTTTTTCTATCAAACAAACATAATCTGCTATACTTATGACTACCGAAATGCCAAAAATACTTATTATTGAAGACAATGAAAATCTCTCGAAGCTCATGCAACGAGTTTTTGAAGGTAAGGGATTCCAGGTAATTACTATTATTGACGGGAGACAAGGATTTGAAGTATTCAAGTCTCTCAAACCAGATGTGGTACTGCTCGATATTGCGCTTCCTTCAATGAATGGATATGAGATTCTCGAAGAACGTCAGAAAGATGAAATGCTTAAGAAAATTCCAGTACTTG
Organism: Candidatus Parcubacteria bacterium; assembly: GCA_039795755.1. GTDB lineage: Bacteria > Patescibacteriota > Minisyncoccia > Phycocordibacterales > CAIZIN01 > JANNXY01. The sequence goes on from JBDKLF010000046.1 coordinate 4,611, forward strand.
TAGTATCTAATTCTGGACAAAATGTTGAAATCAGTCGACTCAAGCAACTCTCAGCTGATGATTACATGATAAAGGTTGAACTCACTACGGATGAAATCTATAACAAAGTAATGGCGCTTCTTGGAAGAACTGAGATAAGAGACTCTGAGGGTGAACAGACTTCAGTTATTGCGACCCCTGGATCTGCAGCATCAATTCGCCCAGAAGGAATCAAGCCACTCGATGCGGTCAAAATACTATGGGTTGAAGATGATGTATTCCTTGGCTCAATTGTGTCTCGAAAGCTTTCAGGAACAGGATCCGCATATACTCAAGCAACTGATGCGACTGCAGCATTTGCATATCTCGAGAATAATATGCCTGATATTATCGTGCTCGACATTATGCTCCCTGGAATGAATGGATTTGAAATCCTTGAAAAGATAAAGACCAGTCCAAAGACTATGGCTATCCCAGTAGTGGTACTCTCAAATCTCGGTCAAAAGGATGATATGGATAAATCTTTCAAACTTGGTGCGGTGAAATTCTTTGTAAAGGCATTAGTAACACTGGATCATATTATTGAAGAAATCATTGCTTTGGTAGGTAAGAAATAGTAGTATTGGCTCTCTATGAGTGATAAAAAGACCAAAGTAAGCGTTGAGCCATCGGATCGAATCATTGTTCGTGGCGCACGAACTCATAATCTCAAGAATATTACGGTTGAGATGCCACGAGGAAAAATGGTTGCGATTACAGGACTTTCTGGATCAGGAAAGTCGTCTTTTGCATTCGATACAATCTTTGCCGAAGGTCAGCGACGATATGTAGAGTCACTCTCTGCCTATGCGCGACAATTTCTCAATACAATGCAGAAGCCTGATGTTGATGAGATTATTGGTCTCTCTCCAGCCATTTCTATCGATCAGAAATCACGATCGAATAATCCTCGTTCTACTGTTGCAACCATTACTGAAATCTATGACTATTTGCGAATTCTTTTTGCTCGAATTGGAAAGCCTCACTGTCTCGAATGTGGACGTGAAATCAAGAAACTTACGAATGATGAAATCTTTGAGACTATTCTTACTGCAGTAAAAGAAGCAAAAGTAAGTGAAAAAGAAGTCATGGGTGTATCAGTAAGTGATGCAAAAATCTCGCTCTATGCTCCAATTGTTGTTGGACGAAAGGGTGAATACTATCAATTACTTTATGACTTACTTGGTAAAGGATTCGAAAAAGTAATGATTGATGGCAAGGTCATGAGTCTACGTGAGCAGATTGTCTTGAGCAAGAATAAAGCTCATGATATTGATGTGCTTGTTGATGAATTCTTCATGTCAGAAGTGAAAGGGATTGAAGTAAAGAAAATTCCAAAGGAAGGCACCAAGACTGATGGATACAAAGAACGGCTCTCTGAAGCGATCGAACGATCATTGCAAGAATCAGATGGATTGATCAAGCTGGTCTATGGTAATGAGCATAAACTCATTTCTTCGAAGTTCATGTGTCCGTACGATGGATTCTCATATCCTGAGATCGAGCCGCGATTATTCTCATTCAACTCACCACATGGCGCATGTCCTGAATGTAAAGGACTAGGAACACGAGAGTTCTTTACGACAGAAGACTGTCTCGTATGTAAAGGTGCACGTCTACGACCAGAAGCATTGCATGTTTATATTGGAAGTAAGATTAATATTCTCGATGTTACTGCGTTCTCAATCGAGAAATGTATTGATTTCTTTGCTGAACTTGAATTGAGTAAGAAAGAGAAAGAAATTTGCAAAGTAATAATCAAAGAAATTCTCAATCGTCTCGAATTCATGATCAATGTAGGTATCGAATATCTCACGCTTGATCGAAAGGCGAATACGCTTTCAGGAGGAGAGGCTCAGCGAATTCGTCTCGCTTCGCAGCTCGGATCAGGGCTCGTGGGAGCGTTGTATGTGCTTGATGAGCCAACGATTGGTCTTCACCAGCGTGATAATGACAAGTTGATCAAGACACTTACGCATCTCCGTGATATGGGTAATACAATTCTTGTGGTGGAGCACGATGAGGATACCATGTACGCATCTGATTATATTGTTGATATTGGTCCTGGTGCAGGAGTACATGGAGGAAATGTTGTAGTCTCAGGATGGCTCGATGATCTCCTTACTGCAAAGAAGAATACTTCCGGATCACTTACGCTCGCATATCTCCGTGGAGAAAAGAAAATCGAGGTTCCAGAAGAACGTCGAACTCAAGACAAGGGTAAGATCAAGATTGCTGGTGGGCATGTTTTCAATATTAAGAATCTCAATGTTGAGATTCCATTGGGAAGATTTGTAGCTGTCACTGGAGTATCAGGATCAGGTAAGTCATCGTTTGTATATGAAATCCTTCACAAGAATCTCCAAGCGAAGTTCGAGCGACGCCATCGAACTGCAGAAGTATTCAACTGTACTTCATTCCAGTCTGAATATGTTTCTCGATCAGTATTAATTGATCAATCACCAATCGGACGAACACCTCGGTCTAATCCTGCAACATATACAGGTGCATTTACTCATATTCGTGATCTCTTTGCGGCAACTCCAGATGCTCGTGTGCGTGGTTGGGGACCAGGAAGATTCTCATTCAATGTGAAAGGTGGACGATGTGAAGCATGTCAGGGTAAT
>JBDKLF010000047.1:0-3129 GCA_039795755.1 Candidatus Parcubacteria bacterium
GAAAAGACCGAAGAGAATATGAAGCAAGTAGAATCATTACGACGTGAGCTTGCGCCACATTTGAAATTCTTGAAGAAGCAGGTAGAAAAAATTGAAAAGGCAGTACAACTCAAAGAAGAATTACGTACAAAGTTCAAAGAATATCTCAAGCGTGAAGATGAATATATCAAAGCCACCAAGACACGCCTCGATACTGAACTCCTTGCTCCAAAGGCAGAACTTGCAACATTGCATACCAAGCTCGAAGCAATTCGTGCACAGCTCGCTGCAGCAGGTACAGAGAATGAACACAAAGTCGCATTGATTGAAGCAGAATCAAAAATTCAAAAAGCTCGTGGAGAGAAGCAACAATTACTTCATGCAATGGGACGACTCGAAGGAGAGATTGCTTCTATTCGAAGAATGATTGAGCGTGAAGAACGAAAGGCTCACGAAGCAGATGATACTACTGTATATCTTCGTGATGTTGAGGGAATGTTATCAAGTATAGAATCTACACTTCAGAGCGCGCGTCTTACTGGATCATTTGATGAATTGGTAAAAGCATGTGACTCAGTGAATGGCAGACTTAAAGAATTTATTCAATCTCGTAAAGCAACAGGATCAGTGAGTACTACTGATCATTATGTAGAAGATATAGAAAAACTTGATAAAGAAAATGCAGTACTCAAAGAAAAGTTCACAGTTGCAGAACAGGCCGAGCAATCACTTGCCGAAGAAATCAAACAGCTCAATCAACGTATCGAAGAATCAAGTAAAGGGAGTCGTGATGCAGAACGTGAAATGTATACCGTTATGTCTCGTCAGTCTGAAGTTCAATCAATTATTTCAAAAATTGAATCAAAGAAATATGAACTCTCACTCGAAGAAACTGATTTCAAACGTGAACTTGGAGAAGCTTGTGCACTCGTTGATAGAGATATGGCTAATTATGATGTTGTAATTATTGCAGATTTTGATTTACATGAAAATAGAAGCATACAACATGATCGTCGTCGTGAAGTAGAAAAGATGAAAATCAGATTAGAAGAATTGGGTGGTGGATCGTCTGATGAGGTGATGAAAGAATTCCGTGAGACAGAGGAACGAGATGTATTCCTTGCTCGTGAAATTCTCGACCTACAGGCATCAGGTGAAGCATTGCAAAAACTTATTAAAGAACTCGAGGAAAAGATTGATATTGAGTTCAAACTTGGTATTACAAAAATAAATACTGAGTTCCAGAAATATTTTGAATTACTCTTTGGGGGTGGTAAGGCAGCACTCAAGGTTGTTCGTGAAGAAAAGCGGAAAAAGAAAGACACTGACCTCGATCTCGATGGTGAGATGGATATCTCAGGATCAGATAGTTCTGAGGAAAATGATGGAGAGCTTGCTCCAGAAGGAATTGATATCAGTGTTGATCTGCCAAAGAAAAAAGTCAAAGCACTCATGATGCTCTCAGGAGGAGAGCGAGCACTTACTTCTATTGCATTGCTCTTTGCAATGTCTCAAGTGAATCCACCACCATTTATTATCCTCGATGAAACAGATGCTGCACTTGATGAAGCAAATTCACGTAAGTACGGTGACATGATCGAGAATCTCGCCAAGTATTCTCAGCTCATTGTGATTACTCACAATCGAGAGACAATGTCTCGCGCTGGTGTGCTCTACGGAGTGACTATGATGACAGGTGCTTCTAAACTTCTCTCAATCAAGCTTGATGAAGCAGTACGGGTAGCGAAGTAGACATATTTGTATTTTTGTTGTAGTTTGTAGGGATGAAATTAATTGTTCTTTGTTTTTTAGTAAACGGTGAGTATTCACTTTGCACCATACTTGAGGGTAGTATTAAGTTCAATGATGGTTTCGGAGAGGATATTTTCATCCAAAAGGCAACTGGAATATTGAGGCATATAATTACCAACATGCATACAGTAAATCCAGAACTTCAAGTTGTTGTGAGAAATATTCTTCCTGAGGATGTTGCTCTACTTGCTCAGTATGGTAAAGGTGATAAAAAAACAGTTAGTAATTTTAAAGCAATGGATCAGTCCATTGTAGAAATTCTTTCTTCGCGTGTTGGTGGTATTTGCCAAGATCTGGCAAAGTAATCAATACTTTTTATTTAATCCACAAACTCAAAATCCAATGATTTCTTGTCGAGGTCGGCTCCAACGAGTTTCATTTTTACTTTGTCTCCGAGAGAGATTTTCTTGCCGGTTTTTTGGCCAATGATAGCAAACTGCTTGTCTGCATAGACATACGTATCATCTTTCATTGCCTTGAGTCGGATCATGCCTTCTGCCTTGGTCTCATCTTCTTCTACATAGACACCCCATTCAGTTACACCAGAAATAACTCCATTGAGCACGGTTCCAATTCGCGGAGCCCAGTATTCAACTTGTTTGTATTTGATAGATGAACGTTCTGCATCTGAGGCACTGATTTCACGCTCTGTTGAGCTCGCGGCTGCTTCTGCAAAGAATGCAACATCTTTATTGGTAAGCTTTTGATGAGTGAGATATGTTTGCATAATTCTGTGTACGAGTAAGTCTGGATATCGTCTGATAGGAGATGTGAAGTGTGTGTAAAATTCGAATGCGAGACCGAAGTGTCCGGTATTGGCAGTGGTATAGATAGCCTTTGACATTGATCGAACAGATGCGGTTCTGATCAGATTTTCCTCTGGAGTTCCTTCGATTTGTTTGAGAAGCATATTGAGTGCCTTTGCAGTTACTTCGCCTTCTTTGCTTAATTCGAGATTGTATCCGAGCGCGCGTACAAGGAGAGAGAGATCTTTGATCTTTTCTACCTTTGGCACATCATGTGTTCGATAGATAAGCCCTGCTTCTTTACCTTTCATTTTCTTATCTTCATTCCACATGAATTCAGCAACTTCTTTGTTGGCAAGGAGCATATACTGCTCGATCATTTTGTGAGTATCGAGTCGCTGTTTTTTAATTACTCGAAGTGGTACTCCTTTTTCATCTAATTCAAATTTAATCTCGTCTGTTTCAAAGTTGATAGCACCTGCATCACGATTATCTTGTATATAAATTTTTGCAATACTGTTCATGAGTGGGAGACAGAATTCTAGATCTTGTTTGAAAGGATTACCTTCTATACATGATGAATCACCATTAA
>JBDKLF010000048.1:0-7235 GCA_039795755.1 Candidatus Parcubacteria bacterium
ACGTTTTATGTTGAAAAGGCAACACCGTCTCTATTGCTTACCAACCTTACTTCTGATGTTGATGGTATCAAGTCATTTGTGTCACAAGCACTCGTATCAATTGTTGCTGCGGTATTCAGTATTATTGGAGCATCAATATTACTCCTCTCAATTAACTGGAAGCTTGGTATTGCGGTGCTCATGCTTATTCCAATTATTGCTTATGTGTTCTACACTGCGTTTTCTAAGATTGGTGGTTTGTTCGGAAAGGGTCAAGGCATTATTGATCGATTGAATGGGGTGATTGGAGGAACGATTATCGGTGCAGCATTGATTCGTGTGGTGAATGCAAAGCATACTGAAATCGATAAGTTCATAGGAGCAAATAGTGCAGCTCGTGATAATGGCCTTGCGATTACGGCATTATTTGCGAGTCTTATTCCTACAGTGATGTTTGTTGCTAATGCTGCAACGATTGTTATCTTGCTTTTGGGAGGACATTTTGTTATCGGAGGAACTATGACATTGGGTGAGTTTGCTGCATTTAACTCATATATTACGATTCTTATTTTTCCTATATTCATTATCGGATTCATGTCGGGAATTATTGGTCGAGCACAAGCATCTTTCAAACGAGTCAAAGAAATATTTGATCTCGAACCAGTTCCAGAAGAAGGAACATCTGATCAAATTATTTCTGGTAATATAGAAGTCAAAGATGTAAGTCTCGTACTAGGTGAAAAGACCGTGCTCGATACTATCGATTTTACTATTACACCTGGAAGTAAAAATGCAATTATTGGTCCAACTGCAGCAGGTAAGACACAGTTGTTATATTTGCTTACAGGATTGGTGAAGCCAGAGAAGGGAGAAATTCTCTATGACGGTATCTCAATACAAGCATTCAAAAAGACTTCATTTCATAATCAAGTTGGTTTTGTCTTTCAGGATAGTGTGATGTTCAACCTGACAATCCGTGAAAATATTGCATTTAGTAAAGAGGTGTCCAGTGAAGCACTTACAAAAGCAATTGAGGCAGCAGAACTCGCTCCTTTTGTTGCTTCACTTCCAAATGGATTGGAGACACATGTCTCTGAACGAGGTACATCGCTCTCTGGAGGTCAGAAGCAGCGAATCATGCTTGCACGTGCACTTGCATTGAATCCAAAGGTGCTTATTCTCGATGACTTCACTGCGCGTGTTGATGCTCAGACTGAAGCGAGAATTATTGCAAATATTGATCGTTTGTATCCAGGTATAACACTCATTTCTGTAACACAAAAGATTGCACCTATTATGTCGTACGATCACATTATTGTACTTATGGAAGGGGAGTTAATTGCTTCGGGTACACACGAATACCTCATGAAGCATGCACCTGAATATGTTCAGATATTTGATTCGCAACAAAGTACGATGCAATTAGAAAAAGACCATGAAAAATAATTCACTCTTACAAAAGAAATCATTGTGGCGTCTGGTTGCGAGCAAGAAGCGACTGATTATTATTGCTGCAGTTGCGACAATCGCCAACTCATTATTTACCCTTGCAGGACCATTTATTATTGGATATGCAGTGGATCATTATCTGGTTCATGCAATGTACCGACAGATGATTATTGCATCAGTGGTATTGCTTGTGCTGTATGCTCTTGCATTCGTGAGTAATGTTATCCAAACACGCACGATGGGATCGGTTGGTCAGGGAGTACTCTTCGATGTACGTAATCGTATATTTAATAAGCTACAAGATTTACCACTCTCATTCTTTAATCAGAACAAGGCAGGTGATCTCATTTCACGAATTAACAATGATACCGAAAAGCTCAATCAGTTTTTCTCAGAAACATTGGTCCGATTTATTGGAAGTGTGTGTATTATTGGTGGAGCTGCATTGTTCGTACTGGTAATTAATTGGCGTCTCGGATTAAGTGCACTTGCACCAGCAATCGGTGTGTGGATACTTACAGCAATTATTTCTTCATTGGTAAGAAAGACAAACAAGAAAAGTTTGCAAACCGTAGGATCAATGAGTGCTGAGATTGATGAAAGTCTCAAGAACTTCAAGGTTATTGTTGCCTTCAATCGTCGAGATTATTTCAGAGAAAAGTTTGCAGTGGTAAATGAGCAGAATTTCAAAGCAAATGTGAAAGCAGGAATGCTCAATGGATTATTCACCCCTTTGTATGACTTTGCAGCAAATGCAGGTCAGCTTATTGTACTAGTGTATGGATTAGTGCTTATTTCACAAGGATTGTTTACTGTTGGTTTGCTTATTGGTTTCTTGTCATATGTTGAACGATTTTATAATCCACTCCGACAACTTGCGGTACTGTGGTCACAGGTGCAGCTTGCATATGCATCATGGGATCGTGTTCAGGAGATTCTTACTCTTGAATCATCAATGAAGCTAGTTCAAGGAGCCTCTACATCATCAGATAATCTTATTGAGTTTAAGAATGTATCTTTTGCATACGAGAGTATTGATACTGAGAGTAAAAAAATACTTTCACATATTAACTTTGTACTCGAGAAGGGTAAGACCTATGCACTTGTTGGTCCAACAGGAGGCGGTAAGACTACCACTGCATCACTTATTGCTCGATTATATGATCCTACAGAGGGTGAAGTGATTATGAAAGGCAAAGATATACGAAGCTATTCTGATAAAGACCGTACTGATGTTATTTCATTTATTCTTCAAGATCCGTTTATATTCAAGGGTACACTTGCTGAGAATATTACTTTTGGAAATGCACGTTATGAACATGCTTCAATTCAGGATATTGAACAAGGATTGAGAAGTAGTGGGTTGAGTGACTTGATGAGTCGATTCGAGGCAGGTCTCGAGACGGTAGTGAGTGGTGGAGAGGGGATGAGTCTTGGACAGAAACAAATCATTGCCTTTATTCGAGCGATTCTCCGACAACCTCAGGTCCTCATTCTCGATGAAGCGACGGCAAACATCGATACTGTTACCGAAGAAGTGTTGCAGCGAATTATTGATGTGCTACCAGCAGAAACAACCAAGGTAATCATCGCTCATCGACTCAATACGATCAAAAACGCAGATGAAATCTTCTTTGTGAACGGTGGAACAGTCACCCAGGCAGGATCGATGGAACACGCACTCGAACTCTTGTTGCACGATAAGCGAACGAGTTAGGTTGACTTTTTGTGCTTATTTTGCTATAGTTTTCTGCATAACTATATCTCGGAAGTTTTCTTTAGGCCTTTATTTCGGCCACATTTGAGTAGAACTTTGGAGACCGGCAGCTGCGATTAATACTGCGGCACTTACCAATAAGCCAAAGTTATACAATAATAATATGCATTACGTACAACGTACTATTCGTGGTGGTCCTTCATTTGACCGTTCTCCACGAAAACCAAGTAGATTCGGTGGTAATAACCGAGGAGGAAATAGAGGTGGTGGAAGAGGCCGTGGACGAGGTCCAAAAGGTAGCTTCATCGATGTTTCAAAATTTATTAATAAGGCTGTGATAACTGAGCAGACAGAAGTGTTTGTTCCAAAGCATGCTTTTGCTGATTTTGCTGTTGACGATATGGTCAAGCGAGCAGTAATCGCAAAGGGTTACACTACACCGACTCCAATTCAGGATTCAGCAATTCCTCATGTACTTGAAGGAAAGGATCTTGTTGGTATCGCTAATACGGGTACTGGTAAGACAGCTGCTTTCCTTGTTCCGCTTTTGAATAAAATTCGTTTTGATTCAAAGCAGCAAGTGATTATTCTTGCTCCAACACGAGAATTGGCAATTCAGATTGATGAAGAGCTTAAAGGCTTTGCAGCAAATCTCAATCCAGGTCTTCCAGTGAACAAGAAAATCTTTTCAGTATGTTGCGTAGGAGGTATGCCAATCTTTAAACAGATTCGTGATCTCAAATACGCATACAACTTCGTTATTGGAACTCCAGGACGAATTAATGATCTTATTGAACGTAAGCTTATCAAGCTTAATGAATTTAATACGATTGTACTCGATGAAGCAGATCGAATGCTTGATATGGGATTCATTGCAGATATGCGAGCAATTATGGCAGGTATGCCGAAGGAACGACAAACATTGTTCTTCTCTGCAACACTTTCACCAGAAATTGAACGTTTGATTCATGAATTTCTTAATCAGCCAGTGCGAATTTCAGTTAAGACACGAGACACTTCAAAGAACATTGATCAAGATGTACTTCGAGTTGCTGGTGGTTCAAAGATTGATAAGCTACATGAATTGCTTTCACATGCAGACTTTTCTAAGGTAATTATCTTTGGAAAGACAAAGCATGGAGTAGAGAAGCTTGCTCAGACCTTGATCCAAAAGGGTCACAAGGTAGATGCACTACATGGTGACAAGAATCACAGTCATCGACAGCGAGCACTCGGTAAGTTCAAGGACAATCAGGTGAATGTACTTGTTGCTACTGACGTTGCAGCACGAGGATTGGATATTCCAAATGTTACTCACGTGATCAACTACGATATTCCAAATACGTATGATGATTATGTACACCGAATTGGCCGAACTGGCCGAGGAGGAAAGACCGGAAAGGCAATTACTTTCGTAGATTAATACATCTCAAACAAAAAACCGCTTCACTTCGAAGCGGTTTTTTGTTGCATGGCTTTATTAAGGCGCTCGGTAGCAGTTATATTTTGTGAGTAATTCACTCAGTTTATCCGGTGAATCCTTGAATTCTGTTCGTATATTTTGGCAGCGTATTCTAGGTTGTCTTTCTATTATGTAGAAGAATAGAAAGATTGCACTGAGTATTATTAGTATAAGAATATACTTCTTCATTCCATTTATTCTTTGTGTGTTGCGAGTGCGATGAGTGTAGCTTCGATTCCAATATCTCGAATCTGTGTAGCACCACTTACCAAGAGAATAATATGAAGCATGTCAATTGCAAGAAGCGCTGCAACCGTTCGTGTCATGATGCCTGCAAACAATAATAGTCCTGCAACAAGTTCAAAGATTCCATGAAGTACCACTAATCGCTCTGGACTCGCGATGAATGATGTCCATTCTGGCACGAGACCAATCCATTTAGACGTATCGGTAATTCCAGACCATCCGAACCACATGAAGACGAATCCAATACCAAATCGCAGTGCGTAAGTACTGAGATATGATTTGCTTGCAAAGAATCCTTCGATGCGACTGAGTATATTCATAAATGTATTAATTAGTTAATAAGTGCTCCAATAAAGAATGATGCGAGAATTCTTTCGGGTTTTGAATCACCACCGTGTTGTCCTTCAAATGCAGATGTTGCATCCTTTCCACACATTGCAAGAATCTCTCGCTGCCCACCTGGATGCTTGCTGATCCAATTGGTGAGATCGTAGACATTGCCATTTACAATACTCCAGCAACTTGTCTTGTCAGTATGTGCAGCAACTTCTACTGAAGTGTAAGAGGTAATTGGTGGTGGTGTAGGGATGCCAGAGTTGTTGGTGCTTGGAGTGGGTACAGGTGGCTTCGGTGTAGTTTGTTGGCCAGTCTGGTTGGTTGAAGTGGTGGGAGTTGTGATAGTGGTTGTTGACGTACTTTTTGTACCAGTTGCATTAGTTGTGGTTAATGATTGCTCAGTCTGTTGTGTTGAATTAAGAAACGAAGTAATCATTAATCCTCCAAGCACGACAATTCCAATAATAAGCCCAATTATTTTTGATTTCATATGCTGTTAGTATAACAAGTAATATGTACTATATTCCAGCGAGGGTAATTGCAACAAACATGGTAGCGAGTCCTGCGATAGTAGCAACTGTTGTCCAGATAGTAGGGTGATTATGATGACTTTCGGGAAGCAAGTCACTTGCTCCAATGTAGAGGAAGAATCCAGAGAATAATGAAAGAATAATTCCTAAGGTTCCTTCTGATACAGTGAAGAAAAGGGTAGAGAGTACTCCAAGTACTGGTGCGCATGCGTCCATGACAAGCCATTTCATTGCTTGTCGTCGTGTGCCACCATTTCTCAGTATCATGCTTACGGTATTGATTCCATCTGAAAAGTCATGTGCGAGTACTGCGGCTGCAACAACTATTCCAAGAGTGTTTGATACTTGGAAGGCGAGTCCGATTCCAATACCATCGAGGAAGCTATGGAAGGAAAGACTTCCAGCACCAAGGTTTCCTTTGTGATGATGCTCGTGGTCATGATCGTCGTCGGTGTGATGGTGCATGACAAATAATCGATCAAGAATCATGTATGCAATAAAGCCGAGTGCAACAATTGCCATAATAGTTCCTGATTCATAAGTTGCACCAGCAAGCTCAAGGGATTCAGGGATAAGGTCAAAGAAGGCGACACCAACCACTGCTCCAGCAGAGAAGCCGAGGATGAGGTGTAACTTATCTCTGAATTTCAATGCAAACAATCCTCCCAATAATGTAAAAATAAAAGCCGCAATAGATATAAGTAGTATCATGATGAGATAGTAGCACGAACTATTTCTAGATGCAACTATATTGCATTAACATATTTGGGTACTTGTGCTAGTATTGAAATATGGAAAAAGTAAAACATATTCTCCAACAGGTCGGTCTCAAGGCAACTAAGAGTCGCTGTGAAGTACTTGCGTTTCTTATTGAGCATCATGGACCGATTTCAATTGAGGAAATGCAAAAGAAACTTGCAAAGAAAAGTCCTGATCGTGTGACATTGTATCGCATGATGCAGCAGTATTATGCTGCAGGGATTATTAATCGAGTAGATTTCCGTGAAGGATTCGAGCGATTTGAATTCCAGGATCATCACCACCATCATATAGTATGTACTCATTGTGCTGTGGTTGAGGAATTCGAACTCTGTGACGCCGATGATATTGCAAAGCATGCGCTCAAGCACTCAAAGAAATTCAAAATAATCAAAGATCATTCACTTGAATTGTTTGGTTTGTGTAATTCGTGTACTAAAAAGGGTCTATAAATATTCGGTTAGTGGAATCTGTACGGTGAATATCGTGCCGTCATCTTTGGTACTTGCGACAGATATTGTTCCATTGAAATCTTTTTCAACAATATTTTTTGTACTACAGAGACCAATACCCGTTCCTGTACTCGAGTCCTTGGTGGTAAAGAATGGTTCAAAGATGTGTTCAATGATTTCCTCAGATATACCGCTCCCATAGTCGGTTACTATGAGTTTCAAATGTTGATTTTCTTTTGTGCAGATTACCTCAACAGTTCTATTTGTTGATGTGCTGTACTTATATGCATCAATAGCGTTTGAAA
>JBDKLF010000049.1:0-6346 GCA_039795755.1 Candidatus Parcubacteria bacterium
GAGGTTAAGTGCAATTTGATAAAAGCATAATGGATTGCCATAGAGATACACATCCTCTATGCAATGCAGGTTGATAGTAACTTGTTCTTTGTGTGCACGATGAGAGATAAGTTCGACTACCTGAGATAATTCGGTGCATATAGAAAAAGTACGTTTGGTAACCTCATGCGCGAGTTGTTTGCGAACAATAGTAATAAGATCCTCCATTCTTTTGCTTGCAAGCAAAGCCGTCTCGATTTTCTTCTTTGTGTCGATAGGGAGTGGTTTCTTGGTAGTAGTTGCAATATCATCTAAATACAATGAGAGTGCGGTAAGCGGATTAATGAGATCATGCAACAGTCCTGAGGAAAGTTTGCCTAATTCTGCGAATCGACAAAGGTTCGAAAGCTTTTCGATATCATCTTGAGGAGGTGTATTATGCATCGATAATGTATCCACGACCCGGAACGGTAGTGATGAGTTTATACTTGAAGGGTCGGTCAATCTTTCTTCTCAGGTTGAGAATATGTGTCTCAACAGTATTTGAGAAAGGGTCACGTTCCATGTCCCACACATGTTCCATAATAACTGCTCGACTGAGCACGCTTCCTTTGTTACGAATTAAATACTCAAGTAGTGCGAATTCTTTGCGGGTGAGATAAATATCCTTTTTGCCTCGCGTAACTTTTTGTCGGGGAATATCAATAGTAAGATCATGAATAGTAAATGTTTCCTTTTGAACTAATTGTGGTCTACGAAGAATGACTTTGATTCGTGCACGTAACTCTTTGTAAGAAAAAGGCTTGGTCATATAATCATCTGCACCTGATTCAAGGAGTAATACTTTTCTATCAATACCTGATTCCACCGAAAGCATAATAATAGGCACATCTTTACCGATGCGCCGTATCTCATTACATATTTGTACTCCGTTCTTCTTGGGTAGTATATTGTCGAGAATAATCAGATCATACTCGTTCGTCCGGGCCAGATACGACCCACGTTCACCATCTTCGGCACTATCAACCGCGTAAGCTTCTGATTCTAAGCTCTCTTTCAGGAAATTCCGGATTTCGTAATTATCCTCAATAATGAGTATTCTCATTGGAGTGCCCATACATTAGCACAGGCACTCCATTGTGCAAGAGTGAACTTTAGAAAGATTTTATCTCGTAAAAATCGACAATTCCTAATCTATGGTAAAATAGGAGTATGAAAAAATTCATACTTATCGTATTGGCAATTATCATCATTATTATTGGTGTTAACTATGTATCAAAAGGTAAGAAGACGGTAACTCAAACTCCGCAACAATTAGCGACAACTACTCAGACAACTGCAACAACTACCGTTGATAACAAGCCAACAACCGTGATTGGAAAGACTGCAGGTGGACATGACATCGTTGCATATCACTTTGGAACAGGAAGTGATGAAGTGGTCTTTGTCGGAGGATTGCATGGTGGATACGAATGGAATACGGTTCGAGTAGCTCAAGAGCTTATTGATTATGTGAAGGCTCATCCTGATACCGTTCCGGCAAATGTGAAGCTTACTGTAATTCCAGTAGTAAACGTTGATGGTCTACAAAAGGTAACTGGTTCAACTGATGGTAATTTCAGTAAGGAAGACGTTTCTGCTTCACAGGATACTGTAATTGCAGGACGATTCAATGCAAACAATGTTGATCTTAATCGTAACTTTGCTTGTGATTGGCAGGCGACTGGAACATGGCAGAACAAGAAAGTAAGTGGTGGAACAGCTGAATTCTCAGAGCCAGAAAGTATTGCAATCAAGTCATATATTACTGATGAAATGCCAAAGGCAGTGGTTGCTTGGTACAGTTCAGCAGGTGGTGTATATGCTTCTAATTGTCATAATGGTGTATCAACAGAAACACGAACTATTATGAATACTTTTGCCAAGGCTTCAGGATATCCAGCGCATGATGACTTTAACTTCTATGAAGTAACCGGTGATATGACGAACTGGCTAGCAAAGATTAATGTTCCTGCAATTAGTGTATTGCTTACTAATCACACTGATACTGAGTGGACCAAGAACCTTGCGGGAGTCAAAGCGGTTCTTGAATACTACACAAAATAAATAACGTAAGAATGAAGAAAAGTCTTGCACTTACTATCATTACCATCATCGCGCTACTTGTTGTAGGCGGTTTTTGGTATATACAAAGCAATAAGAATCATGTACCTGAAGTCAGTGTTACTCCCGTTGCAACTTCTACTGTCACACATCAGACAATTGGAACTTCAGTAGAAGGACGAAGTATTGATGCGTACACGTATGGCACTGGAGACAAAGAATTGGTCTTTGTGGGGGGTATTCATGGTGGATACGAATGGAATAGTGTATTACTTGCATACGAATTCATGGATTATTTCCAGATACATGATAAAGAAATTCCGTCTAGCATACGTATCACTATTATTCCTTCTGCTAATCCAGATGGGGTCTACAAAGTAATTGGCAAAGAGGGGCGATTCACTCTTGCTGACGCTCCTACGGTTGCAGATGATGGAACAGGCAAAGGACGATTCAATGCAAACAATGTTGACCTCAATCGTAACTTCGCCTGCAAATGGCAATCAACAAGTACCTGGCGAAGTAAATCAGTGAGCGCAGGAACCGAAGCATTTTCAGAGCCTGAGGCCAAGGCTATAAGGGATTATGCTACTTCACACACACCAGAAGCATTTGTCTTCTGGCATAGTCAATCAAATGCAGTGTATGCTTCAGAATGTGAAAAAGGAATTCTTCCAGAGACACTCGCTATCATGAAGGCGTATTCAGGAGCTGCTGGTTACAAAGCAGTTGATTCATTCAATGCATACCCAGTGACTGGTGATGCTGAAGGATGGCTTGCTTCAATCAATATTCCCGCAATCACTGTTGAACTCGCTACTCACGCAACTGTTGAATGGGATCGGAACTTACTTGGAGTAAAGGCATTACTCGAACATTATCGATAATTAAGCGTGCTTTCCTGCGACATGTCCGGTAGTCCAGCAGAGCTGCAGACTGTATCCTCCTGAGGGTCGATCAATATTGAGTACGTCACCGATAATATAAAGATTGCTATAGAGCTTGGATCGCATGGTCTTGAAGTCTATTTCGCGTATATCAACACCACCTGATGAGACGATAGCTTTGTCAGTGCCAAGGAGACCGTGAACATTCATACGGAGATCTTTGAGTATGTGCATGAGTGCAATGCGAGACTCACGAGTGAGACTGTTCATTTCAGTGTCTGGGCTGATTGAACTTTTACTAAGTACAATATCAATAAGCGATGAGGGAATAAGAACGCTAAGCGCATTTTTAATTTTTTTCTTATGTTCGTTCTTTGTGAGATGTTGCAAGCGAGTATTGAGTGTTCCAAAGTCATCCTTGGGAAGGAGATCAATCGAGAGTTCTACTTCGCCGTACTTGAGGAGTTCACCAATGTCTTTGCTCATATTGAGTATAGTTGGACCAGTGACACCGAGGTGAGTAAAGAGTAATTTAGTACCAGATTTCTTGCTTGCTTGCTGTTTGGTATTATTCTGAAATGTAGAAATCTTTATATCAGTAAGTGAGATGCCTTGAAGCTGCTTGACCCATGAGTCTTTGATAGCAAGTGGAACGAGTGATGGGTCTGATGCGTGTATGGTATGCCCGAGATCACGAAGCCATACGAATCCATCACCAGTTGAGCCGGTCTCAGGACGTGAAGTTCCTCCGGTGGCAATGATGACTGATGTTCCTTTGATAATTTGTTTTTCTTTGTTGTTCAAAAGTACTTCAACAGAAGTAATCACTCCGTTTTCACTATGAAGCTTTTTGACCGGTGCATTTGAGACAACGGGTACTTGTTGCTTCTTCAGTTCTTGAACAAGCACATCCCAGACTGATTGAGCTCGATCAGTGATGGGGAATACACGTTGTTCATTTTCGACTTTTGTATCAAGTCCACGTAAATGGAAGAAGTCCAATGTATTTTTTACATCCCATTGAGAAAAAGCAGAAAAGAGAAATTGCTCAGCTTCTTTGAATTTGGAAAGGAGTTTCTTGTGATCAAACTCAGCATTGGTCATATTGCAGCGACCTCCTCCGGTGATGAGGAGTTTCTTGCCGAGTATGTCATTCTTTTCGATAATCACCACTTTTTTGCCTCGAGCTGCGGCAGTACATGCTGCCATCATTCCCGACGGACCACCTCCAATTACGATAACATCTGCGTTCATATATAGTGCTATAATACACATATGATTACACATTGGCTAATTTCAACGATTGCAATTATTATCAGCGCATATCTTATTCCTGGAGTAAGTACTACTTTGCTCGGAGCATTGGTGCTTGCAGTCGTACTTGCACTTATTAATATGTTTATCAAGCCAGTATTACTTATCCTAACATTGCCGATTAATATTCTTACGCTTGGATTGTTTTCTCTCATAATTAATGCACTGTTAATTATGTTTGCGGCAAAGATTGTTGATGGGTTCGCAGTGAATGGTTTCTTACCGGCACTTATCTTTGCAATCGTACTTTCTCTCGTACAGTTTTTCTTTAAAGGCGGAAAAGTAACTTCATAAATATATGAAAGCATTAGATGTTGCATATGCATTGAATGCATCTGCTTCACCAAAGAAAGCGGCTGAAGCTACTCGCTTTTTTAAGGTGTACAAAGGAGCATATGGCTACGGTGATACGTTTATTGGAATCACCATTCCTGAACAGCGCAGTGTAGCAAAAACATTCAAGAATCTTTCACTTGTAGAAGTAGAGAAATTACTTCGATCACATATTCACGAATATAGAATGACCGCGCTTCTCATATTGGTTATTCAATATGAGAAAGCAGACGAGATGGGCCGAGCTCGTATCGTACGTAGTTATATTAAAAATGTGAGCAAAGTAAATAATTGGGATTTGGTTGATGCGAGTGCGCCTTATATTCTCGGTGCATATATAGAAAAAAATTCTCGAGATATTCTGTATACATACGCAGTGTCTACTTCATTATGGAAGCGACGAATTGCTATTGTTGCTACCCAGTATCTTATTAGAAAAGGGGAATTCACAGACACTTTGAAGATTTCAGAATTACTCTTGTGTGATAGTCAGGATTTGATTCATAAAGCAGCAGGATGGATGCTTCGAGAAGTGGGTAAGAAAGATATAAAAGCCCTCAAAGGCTTTTTGGATACACATGTCACACGTATGCCACGGACCATGCTTCGTTATGCGATAGAAAGACTCAGTCCTTTTGAAAGAAAACATTATATGAATATTTGACAAGTTTAGTATAAATGGTAATGTGTTAATAAATCTTTAACACACATGAACATTACAACTGTTTCCGGAAGTGGGCCAACATGTTTGGTTCTCAGTGCGACATCATTGGTGGAGAGCGCGACTCTTATGGAGTTGTGTGAGCGTCTTGATCCAAAGTTTACTGATACTGGAGCGATTGGTATTCCATGGCTTCCAACTACAAGAGTCGGCACCCTCGTCCTTGATATCAGTAGTTTGATGAAAAAGCCTATTAAGGTGAGGAAAAAAACCAAGCCCTCTGGCAAGAAGAAGCCAGCTAAGAAAAAATGATGGCACTGGGTATGATCATATTGCGCGCCGGATTGTAATAATCCTTTGGCGCTTTTTATTTACAGGAGTGTTATTTTGTAGTAAAACTATACTATATGAAGTATACGATTTTGCTTTTCTATAAATACGTTGAGATCAAGGAACCCGATAAATTCGCGGCGTTTATTAAGGGTTTGTGCCGTGGGCTCAATATGACCGGGCGGGCTATTGTTGCTACTGAAGGCATGAATATGACCCTTGAAGGTACCAAGGAAGCAACTGAAATGTTCAAAACCGTTGTTACCACTGATCCTGATTGGAAGAAGGTATGCAAAGGAATTGACTGGAAAACCAGTGAAGGAAACGGACAATCATTCCCACGACTCTCAGTCAAAGTACGACCAGAAATTGTCTCACTCAAGCTCGGTGAAGATGACCTTGATCCGAATGAAATTACTGGTGTACACCTCTCTCCAGATGAACTCAATCGATGGTACGAACAGCATCCTGATGACTTTGTGGTTGTTGATATGAGAAATGATTATGAATTCAAAGTAGGTCATTTCAGAAATTCTATCAATCCAGAAATGGAGAACTTCCGAGATCTTCCTAAGGTATTGCCAAAGCTCGAGAATCTCAAAGAAAAGAAAGTGGTAACCGTATGTACTGGTGGAGTACGTTGTGAAAAGGCTTCAGGATACTTGGTAAAGAAAGGATTCAAGAATGTCTATCAATTACATGGTGGTATGCATCGATATATGGAGAAGTTCGGCAACAA
>JBDKLF010000050.1:0-14048 GCA_039795755.1 Candidatus Parcubacteria bacterium
CGGTAAGCAGAAAGAATACAAGACAGGAATGATACAAGAAGGACCATTGCAAGCCTTCAATCAGAATTGGTGGAGAGTGAACTTCGAAGATGCTCCTGATGGATGGGTGCCTGAGTATTCGTTTACCTCATATGTAAATACCTACAAGACAACACATATTATTCCAATTACTTGGGGCTTCATGAAGCCGGTGTTGTGGGTGCTTTCAATTATTCTCTTGATTATGCTCATGGCGTCAAAGATTCGACTTGGTGCAATGCGTGCAGAAGCAGTTGATAAGCTCAAGCCAAAGACTGTTACTCCTCCACCAATCAAGAAATCAACAGGTGCACATATTGTCGTAGGTGAGGAAGAAGAAAAAGAAATTCTCACTGCGGGCGACAGACGGTCAAATGATCGCTGGATGCATATTGTGCAATTGCTGCAATCGCACAATCAGAATGATTGGAGACAGGCGATTATCGAAGCTGATATTATTCTCGAAGAAATGCTCGACAAGATGGGCTATGATGGTAATTCAATTGGGGATAAATTGAAGAATGTTGAACCTTCAGATTTCCGCACTTTGCAACAAGCATGGGAGGCACACAAAGTTCGTAACCGTATTGCACATATGGGATCTGAATTCCAAGTAAGTCACCAGGATGCAGAACGAGTCATCAACCTGTATCAGGAAGTGTTTGATGAGTTTTACTATATCTAATTGTTGCGGGGCCTCGATTCGAACGAGGATCTTTAGGTTATGAGCCTAACGAATTACCGTTACTCTACCCCGCTGTAGGAAATTACTATATCACTTAGTTTGGCATACTGCAATACCACGCTTTTTGGAGGTTTCCACTTTTTATTTCCACAGAACTTTGTATACTATGGTTCGCTATGAACATCACTTCACTTAAGTTCTTTGTCTCGTTTGCCATCGTGCTCTTGTTCCGGCTCGTCAGAGGGCTGTTCACGCTCCCTGGTCTCGAACCGGTCATGACAACTACAATACCCTTTGCTAAAGAGGGTGGGAAGGTTGCAGGTTTCCTGTTCGCCGCGTTCTCGATTGCCATCTTTGATGTCGTCACTGGCACTGCAGGATGGGGGACTGTCGTTAATGCTACGACCTACGGAATAGTAGGAGTTGCAGCTGCGAGCTGGTTCCAACGTCATGAATTCAGTCGAACAAACACAGTTGGCTTTGCCATTGTGGGGACGCTGTTCTATGACCTCATCACTGGAGTAATCGCAACACCACTGCTTTACCCGATCTCATTCGGGCAGGCAGCTGTGGGACAAATCCCATTTACCCTGTGGCATCTTGCAGGGAATGTGGCATTTGTCACATTGGTGAGTCCGCTGATTCACCGTTGTATTCTTGCTAATCCACGATTCAGTTGGGGACGAGAGGTGGCTCACGCGTAATGGCGGGCTTTTTATTTACAATCAGGCCGAATCGTGTTAATTTTTATAGGTTCGTATATGCCGGTATAGCTCAGGTAGCAGAGCGAGGGACTCATAAGCCCTAGGTCCCAAGTGCAAGTCTTGGTGCCGGCACAGAGTGTGTGCGTATTGACTAATATATTATTTATGATATTATTCTAGTTGAATAGAGTGAGGCCAAAAGCCTCTTTTTCTGTTCTTCACATAATGAAACGAAAACTCGCTGCTCTGGCAGCACTCGCCGTCGTTGCGATCTGTGGATCTATGATCTACTTGTCGCAGTCACCGGAGGTTACTTCGCAAGAAGTCGCTTCCATCACATCAACCAATGATATCAATAATGTTTCGGAGCACGTTGTTACCGGAACGATTGGTGTCAAACTTCAGTAATTCAGCATGAAAAAGAAAATCATGTTTGCGCTGTGCATGCTCTTTGCATGCGTCACGTCACTTGTGGCTGGCACATTGGCACCGCTGCCAATGATCAGGTCAAAAGAGGACCTCAAGTCCTGGGCGATCGAACAGGTCGTATCGGGAAACCTTGGTCTCGGATCAACTTCACTTCTTACCGGAGCTGACAACGTCACAGACGTTTATGTATCCGGTAGTGGTGCGGACGAAGTTCTTGCCAAGCTCAGCTCGGCTCGCTTCCGGTTCCGTGTTGCGGAACCTAAGGACGGTGTCTATGTCTACGGTTCTCTCACAAACAGTGGGGGAGATCAGCTTTTCTACGGAAATGGCTACGGAGGCATTGATTCGTCAGGTGTTGATTGGAAATTGCTCGAAACGAATGTCAAATTCAGTCTCTCGAGCAGTATTGCCATTCCAGTGCCTTTCACCGACGAGGTGTCTGAAATATACCTCATCTACCGTGATGAAAGCGGTAACTATCAGTGGAGCGAGAGTCTCGGCTACAGTCAGTGGAACAAGACCTTTTACTTTCCGACGGAGTTCGCAGGGAAGGATGGTCAACTGATCTTTCGGTTGGGTAATGCAAAGGGTGGTGTCAAATCATCCGTCGCATACTCGCTCAAAGGTGTGCCGCTTGCTTCTCCGCAGATTGTTGCGGGGTTGACGACAAGCATCGACAACTATGCGAGCTATGATAGCACTACCGGATTTACCGGAGGCGTGCTCATGAATGCAGTCGGTGGATACGGACATACGGCACCGATCGTCAAGGTGAAAGTTGTCACTCAAACATCGCTTTCCCTCGTCTGCCGTGTTCTGCATGAATATTCGGGTGCAACACTTGAAGTTCCTGCGTCAGGCAAATATCGAAAACAAGGAACAAGTGATGTTCTGAATTGGCAGCGTCAAGCGGCTGGTCCTGATCTCGTTGTTCCTCCGGGGACTTACTACATTTGGTGGGATACGAGCACTTTTGAGACGGAACCAACTCCGCCATACTACGGTGGAGGAGGTAAGGGCTAGTTTTTCACTCGCGGGGTAGACCCCGCACGTGTCACGTTACTTAGCGCAAGCGGTAATGTGGCACACTTTTATTTAGCATGTTCGCTATTATTGTGTTTTTGTGTAATATGTAATCAATGTCACGAGAATCAAGCAAAAAATTTTGGAATAAAGAATACGCCGTGCCGAAGCATCTTATTCTTTCGGATGATCCAGCAGAAGATCTTGGGACTTTTTCTCGTTGGGCGATTCGTAACGCTGAATGGTTTCCTTTTCCTAAAGGAGGAACGGCTATTGATATTGGATGTGGGAATGGTCGCAATCTGATCGGATTGTGTAAAGAATTCGGAATGAAAGGTTACGGTGTAGATATTTCTGATATTGCGATTCAGCAAGCAAAGAAAATGGGAGTCGACCTTCCTATTGTATGGAAAGTGGGGGATATGAGTGATCCTTTGCCAGTAGAAGACCAAAGTGCAGACGTAGTACTCGATATGATGTCATCTCACCACATGATGAAGGCTGAGCGTGAAGACTTGCTCAAAGAAGTGTTGCGAGTAATCAAGCCGTATGGCTGGTTCTTCTTCAAGACCTTTGTGATGGATGGAGATATGCACGCCAAGCGACTCATCAAAGATCATCCTGCAGGTGAAGAAAATGCCTATATTCATCCAAAGATTGGTAGTTATGAATACGTATGGACTGAAGACAAGATTCGAGAGACATTCTCACCGTATTTCAAAATCTTTAAGATGAATAAGTCATACAAACATGTGACTCGTGATGGCAAGCCACATAAGCGCCGAACCATTTCTGTCTACATGGAGCGTATCCGAGACTAGTGTTTGTAGGGCAGGGAGAGCTTTTCATATTCTCCAAATTATGTATAATAGTCCCCATGCACATGAAGTGCAGTATTTGCAGGTGTAGCTCAATTGGTTAGAGCACTCCCCTGTCACGGGAGAGGTTGCGGGTTCGAGCCCCGTCACTTGCGCAAGAAAAATCCGGTTCTACCGGATTTTTTGCTGCAAGTGAAAAATGCGTAGCATTTTTAGGGACTCGAAAGCCGGACTGAGCGCAGGCGAGGGAGGCGGGGTCGCGGGTCGAGCCAGCAGGCGAGAACCTGTGACCGAGCCCCGTCACTTGCGCAGACGATTTTTCATCCATTAAATCCGTTAAACGTAGGAATTTTTTGGTTCCAACCAAAACATGGACAAGAATGAATAAATGTGTTAATTTTTTTCTAGTATGAATGCTCCTTTTCGACAAACTCGTAAATTCGAACTAATTCAGTCAACACCTCGTCTCCTTCAGGTGCTGAAGCAAGGTAAAGTGCTCTGGACGTTTGTCTGTGTTCTTGGTCAAGGTCCTCGATGTATTAAACGTATGAGGATTACTCGGATTTCTAAAAAAGATCAAGTCGTTTATTATGAGTACAGAGATCCCGGTTTGGCGAGAGAGATGGGAAAGAAAAGAAACCATCAATTCTCAGGTCAACACCATTTCTCAACTCTTCTTCAAGGGTATCGCGGCGTCTGCCTTACTAAGGAGGCTGCAAATTACCACCTTCGCAGGAATAAGAGAGCGTATGCTCGCGACATTGACAACCGGGCAGCTGAAGAGGATGATCGGGACTTGCTTATGAGTTGAGGTTATTGCAGACCGACAACTCATTTTTATTTGCAGTTCCCACTTCCTCCACCAGCCCGCGCAGAGGAAAAAAGTCCGAGAAATCGTGCTTTTTTCTATGCACACTGACGGGATAGAGAATTGTGTTAGGATTATTTTATGATAAAAGATTCAGCGAAAACTATTCTCTGTTATGGAGATTCAAATACATGGGGAAATGTGCCGCGAACTGATAATCGGTATCCGAGAAGTGTGCGATGGACGGGAGTATTACAAAAGCTCTTGGGAGAAGAGTATGAAGTAATTAGTGAAGGGTTATGTGGGAGGACTTTCGTTGCGGAAGATGTCATAAAACCACATAGAACAGGTATTACACATCTGAGAGCAATACTTGAAAGTGCTGACCCTATTGAATATGTTGTGGTGATGTTGGGGACCAATGATGTAAAAGCTACTTACAATCTCTCTGCAACAACCATTGCTTCTCATCTTGAAGCAACCGTTAAACTCATTCAATCTCCAGATAATGAATTAGAAAAAGTACCAAGCATAATCGTGGTATGTCCACCACCAGTTATTCATCCGGAGACAAATGATCTTGATCCGAGAATGGTACGTGGAATTGAACTGTTCAATGAGCTACCTGATTTATATAGAGAGGTTGCAGAAAAGTATGGCTGTAGATTTGTAAACGCGGGAGATTACATGTCTTCAAGTGCAATTGATGGATATCATCTTGATGCAAGTTCACATGGTAAGTTAGGAGAAATTATAATGAATGAGATAGTGAATTTAAAGTAGTAATGAATATCGCTGTTATTACAGGAGGAGAAACAGGGGAGCGAGAGGTCTCGATACGATCAGCAAAGAATATTGCTGAAGTGATTGATTTTGGAAAAGTGAAGACGTTTATTTTTCCAGAAGAAAGAAATCATTTTATTAGTGAAGCGTCACAGTTCGATGTGGTCATACCAGTGATACATGGCAAAGGTGGAGAAGATGGAAGTCTGCAAGGATTGTGTGAAAATCTCAATCTACCTTATATTTTTTCAAGAATCACGACACATGCAATTGCAATAGATAAGCAATTTACTAAAGAGATTGTTACTTCGCTTGGCATTACTACTTCACAAACAACTGATACCTTTCCTTGTTTCGCCAAGCCTCGAAATGGAGGATCGTCTGTTGCTTCGAAGTACTGTCAGTCAAAAGAAGAATATATTGAATTGCAAGAGCAACATGAATATATTGAATTCATAAAAGAAGTTCCAATCAAAGGAAGAGAATTTACGGTGGGTGTTATCGAACAGGGTGGTAAGGCGGTTGTGTTGCCAGTGATTGAGATTGTTCCCAAAGGTGCGTTTTTTGATTTTGAAAATAAATACAATCCACTGAACTTGGCACAAGAAATATGCCCCGCGAACATTGATAGTGAGGTCAAGACTGAATTGCAGCGTCAGGCATTATTAGTTCATGAGCATCTTCAAACAAGGCACATATCAAGATCTGATTTCATTGTTACCGAAGATCATCAGGTGTATTTTCTTGAAATCAATACGATTCCAGGAATGACAGGTACTTCACTTATTCCCAAAATGCTTGCAGAGGAACATATGTCTCTTAAGGAATTAATAAAGAACTGGTGCGAAGAGGTGATGAATAAGTAGTTTGTAGCTACTAGGTAAATACCTTGTTTTTGTTATAATATGCGCATATGAAAAAAATCATCATGAGTATTGTGGGAGTGGCAATTATTGGCTTGGTAATCTGGGGTGTTTCAAATAGTCAGAAGGAAAACCTTCAACATCAAGATAATGCTATTCAGGCAACAACCACTCAGGCTACAACAACCGGTAACACAGCAACACTCGAGGACAATAGACTTCCACCTGAGCAACCAGTAGCACCAGCACGTCCATCACAAGGTCTCTCATTGGAATATGTACCGACACTTGTTCAGAACTCACTTCGACTTGGTCTCAATGAATCAGGAACAGCAGGGAAGATTACGGTTACTCCAAAAAAGATGTACGATACTCGTTGTCCAAAGAATACGAAATGTACCGAAGAAGGTGCGGCACGAGTCATCTTTGAAGTTGATGGTCCGGTTACCTCAAAAAACATTAACATGATAGAAGGTCAGGCATTCATGCTTGATAATATTCGAGTGACACTCGTACAAGTACTTCCTGATCGAGTGAGAAATGAGACGATTGAAGACAATCAATACGTTTTTAAATTACTTGTTGAATCAGCACAATAGTTATGGAACCAACTATTACTCCAGCGGTGAGTTACAAGAAATATATTGTAGGGGGAGTGCTCCTTCTTATTGTTGTGGGTGGGGTGTATGCATATCGGTCTAACTTTGCAGAAGAACCGATTGTTGTTGAAAAGCATCAAGAGACACAGGCTACCACTTCAGCTGTTACTTCTGTGGCAACGTCGACTGCTCCGACTATTATGGCAACCACCTCTGCAGTTTCAAAATATAAACATAATGATGGTATCTCAGATGAAGAACGATCATTGGTGATTGAATCAAAGGTGAGAATGTTTGAGGTTCTTTCTTCAAGAGATATTATAAAAATTCGCGCATATCTTAATGAGGGAATAAAGGCGTCTGGTGATGAAAAACAGTTGAGTGATATTAGTAATCTTTCTGATAAGAATTTACTTTCGATGGTAAATATGATTATAGATTTTGGATTCCCAGGAATAAATAATACTCAAGATCTAAAAGGTGTATTGTTAAGTGACAAAACAGTGTGGACAAAAGATATAAAAAATGGATTTGAACATGTCTCAATAAAAATAGACAGTCCAGTACAAGGTGCGGTAAGTGGTACTCTTACCCTGGAGGCGTTCAAGTTCGGTAATGTGTGGTACTAATTGAGAGGTAATTCAAACTCACTATCAGCATCTGTTTCGTAAGTATCAGTATAAGGTGAATATGTTCTTACTTTGATCTTCTTTTCTTCCGGAATGAAGTTGTAGATCCGTAATTTTCCGTCGCCACCACTGTCACGACTTTGATAATCCTGAGTCACTTGATGCACGGTGTCGCCACAACTATTAGTACTCTCGAGACGATTCTCGCCATCGTTTTCGTGATAATGACCACCAAGTACAAGCTTGATATTACAATTTTTTGAGACAAGTTTGTTCCATGTAGCTTCACCGGTATTTCCATCTTTACTAAAGCTCAAATGATTATCACGCTTCAATCCTGTATCTGGGAGATATTTATGAGTGATAAGAATTGCATAGGAATCTGAATGTTCAGTAAGTACTCCTTGCGCCCATTTGATATCAGCGTCACTTGGCTCCACTTCGAGACTGAGAAAGAGCATGCTCATTCCATCGGCATCAATAATCTGGTAACTGTTCTGATTGTTGTCATAATTACCTCGATACCACGATTCATTATTGAAGCGAGATGCAGGGAAGATTGAGTTGTACATCGAGAAGCCTGAAGTATTCTCTGATACATGATTACTATCATGATTACCGGGAACGATACTATAGGGAACTTGTGTATCGAGTATACCGAAGCAGTCAGATGCTCGTTGCCATTCGAGAGGGCGAGCTGCGCCATGTTCTACAATGTCTCCAAGTTGCACTGCAAACATGATGTTTTGTGAGTCTTTGTTATCACGTATCCACTGTGTTTGATTACAAAGAATTTCTGGATAACTTTCTGAATAATGTTGAGTGTCAGGTAGGACAACAATATTGAAGCCCTTTATAGTCATTTCTTCATGAGGTGTTGTATCGTTCTGATACAAGAGATAGCCTGCAATAAGGATAATACATACAGTGAGTATGCGAGTGAGATGATGATCTCGAAGTTGCTTCATGCCTCTATTATTGCATGTGGTATGATTTTGGCATATATGGAACATCTCTTGTATCCAGGTGCACACATATTGCTGGTAGTTGCTCATCCCGATGATGAGATTATTTTTTGTGGAGGAGTCATGCTTAAGTATCCACAATGCAAATGGAACATTGTATCGATGACGGGGGAAGGTCGTGAGCAATCATTTGAATCATCAATCAAAAGTCTCAAGGCAGCTGGAGTGAATGTGGTTCAACATATAATACTTCATCAACAACCTATTACGGTGATTGCCAAGCGAGAAAAGATTGTTGCGCAAGCAAAAGAGTGGGAGGAAGCATTGCGCACTATTGACTATCATCCTGATCTGGTAATTACCCACAATAGCGAAGGTGAGTACGGTCATGCTGCACATGCACTGTTACATCGAGTGGTGAAGAAGTTGTTTCCTGTAGTGTGGAACTTTGGCTATAGAGCTTCTCATGTAAGTGATACGCAAGATAGATTTTGTGTTGAAATAGAGTCAGATATAAAAGAATTAAAGAAACGGATATTTGTTGAAAGTTATCCCTCGGAGCAATATATTTGGCAGGCACAGGCTCCAATGATGCACGAACAATTTGATATGAATCAAGAGGTATTTGTACGATCCAAGAAGCGATTGTTGGTACTTCTGCCTGATCGATTTACCAAGTCTAATGGCGGAATCGGTGCTAATTCGGGACCGGTGTTTGAGCAACTTTCGTCTGAGTATGAAATATCAATTGTAGGGTATCCACTCAAAGGTGAAGCAGTTCCGGAATTTGTCACTCACTATAGAGAAGTGAATAATATGTTTAGTGAGGTGAAGTCGCCGGTACTCAATATCATGCTCTCTCAAGTGTCATATTGTCGTGCTGCATTATCATGTCCTCATCCTGACAGTGTCATGGCATTTGATTGGAGTATTTATCAAGCTGCAGTTGAAGTTGCACAGCATTTCAATGTTCCACTTATCACACGAATGAGTATGTCTCCTGTATTATTGAGTAAACAAGGATATGTCTTTGGTCTCAATAGTAATGAGCGATCAGAACAAGCTTTGCATAATGGATTGTGTGAAATGGAAATACGGGGACTACGACACGCAGATAGAATTATTCATGTCTCACATGCATATGAAGCAATGTATAAAAGTGTGGTACCAGAATTTTCTTACAAATCTCGTCAGGTAATAGATGGTATCAACCTTGCATTGTGGCAATCAATACCTGCTCATCAATATGCTTTACCTGGTAAGAACAAAAAGAAAATTATCTTTCTTGGACGTTTGTCTGAAGTAAAAGGAATTATTCCTCTATGTAAAGCTGTTGTTCCTAGTGATATAGATCTTATTTTTGTTGGTTCACTCGACACTGCGGATGTGGTGTGCAAAAAAGCAATTGAAGAAAAGAAAACTCGTGAAGAAAATGTGTATACCATAGGTGCTCTCTATGGAGAAGAAAAGGTTAAAGCATTGAAATCTGCTCAGGCACTGATTATGCCCTCATATCACGAATCGTTTGGCGCAGTTGCACTTGAAGGTTTGGCTGCGGGATGTGTGGTGCTTTCTTCACGGGTAGGTGGTCTTGCTGATTTTTTGAATGATACAAATGGTATCTATTGTGGTATGACTCCAGAAGAAATTGAGCGAGCGTATGCTATTTTTACTTCATGTAATGAAAAGCAAATTGAGATGTTTCAGGAAGCGGGAAAGGTGACATGTTCGCAATTAACGATAGAATCAACGGTCGAGCAACTTAAGAAAGTACTTAATGAAGTACTATAATACCCTGATGCAACGAGAGCTTACTCAACAGTTTATTCTTCCTTATCAAGACGAAATTATTGAAGGACTGCATGATATGCGCAGAGAAGTTGATGCAATCTTGAGGGTTCGTTCTGACGTGCAAGAAGATCTCGCTCGGTGGGGAAAAGTCTATCCAATAGGACAATGCGCTGTTATTAGAAATGCGATGCTCGACAAGATACATGAGCAACTCGTACGACCTTTTCATAAAGGTGTGGATCGTCTCAAGGTATTTATTGATAATGGGGGAAGAATTGAAGCATTCTGGGGAATTGATAAAGAACAGTATTTTGAGAATGCGATTCTTATTGGTACTGCTGTAGTTGATGTGGCTAATGATACCGTTGATCCGAACAAAGATCCGATTGAGTTTTATTCAGATCATGAAATTTCTCCTCTCAAAATAATTAATACATTTGAACAGGTTGCTCGAATTGCTGAGAAATATTGGAACTATGATGTGTATCCAAATATATATTTTCCCGAGCTTGCCCCCGTCTTTCCCTTACTTGCCATTGTTGATGCAAAGAAAGGTGAAGGGGATAGTGTGAAAGGATTAATTCTCATGCAAGATTTTGTGGATCTTCATGAGAGAAATATTACTACTGTTTGTGAAGGTTATCCGTGCGGGTTAGCATATGAATTTCTGTTCAAAAGCACATATGTGCACAAACGTCTCTCACGTGAAATGGAACAGCATTTGATTACGAGCGTGAGTGCTCAAACATTTGATGCACATAATAAAATATGCTTTAGACTTGGTGATAATCTTGATGAGGTGAGAAGGGTGTTCGAAGTTTTGCAAATGAATCAATCAAGAATCAAGCTTATTGAAGCTGCTGGCAAACAAGTGAAGAATACGTTATTAACCAAGATCCGTGTGAAATAATTATATGAAGAAAAAACTACTCGTCATCATTCCAGATCGATTCTTCAGAGCAAGTGGGGGAATGGGTGCTAATTCTGAACCGGTCTTTGAGCAACTCTCGTATAAGTTCGATATATATGTTGTTGGATTTCCTCTTGAAGGGACTCCTGTTCCTTCGTATATCAAGGGGTATCATGAAGTACGGTCGGTGTTTACTGAAATCAAATTTGGGCCACTTGATACATGTGCAGTTCAGACGAGATACTTCGCTGCTGCGGTTGGATTTCCTCGACCGGATGTGATCTATGCGTTTGATTGGAGTATTTATCAAGCTGCAGTTGAAGTTGCTAGGCATTTCAAGGCTCCACTTGTTGCACGAATGTGTCTGTCGCCAATATTGTTGCAGCGACAAGGATATACCTATGGACTTGATATGAATCAGCGTACCGAACGAGCGATTCATACTGCATTATGTGAAATGGAAATACGAGGATTACAAGCAGCAGACAAGGTGGTACATATTTCAGAAGGATATAGACAGGAATATGAGCAGTACATTCCAGCGTTCAAAGAAAAAACAGTTGTTGTTCCGAACGGAATCAATTTCTCACGTTGGAATGATCCTGCTTATGTGCCGTATGAATTACCAGGAAGAAAAGACAAAAAGAAAATTATATTTATTGGAAGAATTACTCCAACCAAAGGAATTGAAATATTATGCAAAGCAAAAGTTCCAGATGAATTTGATTTGATAATAATAGGTCCTCGACATAGTGCAGATTCGAAATGCTTTGACTTGATTCAAGAAAAGACAAAAGAAGCATCTAATGTGTTCTATATGGATGCTGTCTATGATGAAGAAAAAATTCAGGCACTCAAGAATGCATATGCAATGATTATTCCTTCATTGCACGAACCGTTCGGAACAGTGGGTCTCGAAGGACTTGCGGCACAATGTATTGTGCTCTCATCACGAGTGGGAGGATTAGGAGATTTTCTCACAGATACTAATAGTATATATTGTGGAACAAGTGTTCAAGATATTGAGTTAGCATATGAAAAGCTAAGAGCACTAAGTGATGAAGAACGAGCTTATATGATCGAAAGTGGTGTAAATACCTGTAAAGCATATTCTGTTGAAGCATCGGCACAACAATTGCATAAAGTCTTTGAATCACTTATCCACAAAACAAAAACAAGATAGTCAGTATTCTTTGTTACAATTGGTCTTAATGAAAGATATTCGAGCTTCACGAGACCTCAAAGCAAAAGCAACAGCATTTCTTGTGGCAGCAACATTCGCATGGTCACTTATTTCTCCTCAAAAGGCAATTGCGGATACATTGTGGACACAGAAGGATGATGGAATGGATGATGGTGAATGGTTTAAGGTGAAATATTCGTCTGATGGAACAAGACTGTTTGGTATATTTTATAATTATACTGATAACCTCTATCATATTGAACGCTCATTTGATAACGGTGATTCTTGGTCAGAGATAACACCAAATGACTTCGATGTTCCTGATGAAGATGAATTTGATTCTGCTTCAGCTGAAAGGCATATATGGTCTGATGTTGATATTTCAGAAGATGGTACAAGTATTATTCTCTCTGATAGTAATGGTGTAAATGGTCATAGTTATGTTTGGTACTCACCAAACAGTGGATCAAGTTGGATACGACTTAATGACGTAGGACAACTTACTACAGGGTATTGGTCAGCGGTAGCACTCGAAGATAATATACTCATGGCAACTGATGGTACACATGCACAGCAGATTTTTACATCCACTGATTATGGAAATACCTGGCAAGATGTCACACCGGTAAGTGAGGTTGATTGGTCAGCGATTGCTTTGTCAGCAAATGGTAATTACATGGTTGCTTCAGAGTCAAGTGTTGCTGGGTATATTTTCCTTTCCGAAGATCAAGGTGCAACATGGAACGGTATCGGCTCACCGGCTATTGATTGGCGTCATGTTGCTGTGGCGAATAATGGAAACATTATTGGATCTGGAGTATCAGGATATAGTACTGCGGTATATGTTCGCAAAGACACAGGAGAGGGATTCGATTGGTACGATACAAATGTTGGAAATGGTACTGATAAGCTTGTTGATATTTCGGATGATGGAGAAAGACTTATCTATGCAGAGGCGTCTGGGTATATTTATACTACTGATATGAGTGATGAGACTGCGTGGGGATCACAAAGTGAAATTGGTGATTGGAGATCGGTAAGTCTCAATAATGATGGAAGCAAAGTTGTTGCTGCTGGATATCTTACCGAAGTGTGGGTAGGAGATTATGTTGCACCAGATACAACTGCGCCTACGGTCATCTCAGTGGTACCTTCTAATGGAGCAAAGAATGTTGCTGTTGACGCTCAAATCACTATTAATTTTTCAGAGCCTATGTACAATGGTTCACTTGTACCATCTACATCACCATGTGAAGAAACATGTGCTACCTATGATACTGAATGGTCAGAAGGGTATGACAGTGTAATCCTTACCAAGTCAAATGGTCCTTTCAAGAGAGGTCAAAGATACACTATTGGAATTGATGCGCAGGATGTTTACGGTAATCCATTAGCAGAAACATACGAATGGTCGTTTACCACAGCTGGTGGAGGAGGCTCACGAAGTTCTACACCTGAATCACGAAGTAGATCAACTGGCGGTACAAAGTCTATAACACCGACAGTTCAAACCACATCAACATCAGCTCCTACTACTATTGCCCCAATCAAGACAGTGACAAGAGATCTTGAATATGGAATGACGTATTCTGGTGTAACGATTCTCCAGCAATTCCTCATTGACCAGATGAAAGGACCTGCTGCACAAACTCTCAAAGATCATGGAACTACCAACTACTTCGGGGCACTCACTCGCGCAGCACTTGCTGAATGGCAGAAAGCCAATGGAATTACTCCAGCACAAGGATACTTCGGTCCAAAGACTCGAGCTTTGATTGCGCAACAGGTATAATATCAATATGAAATTATTCATTACACTATGTGCAGTTCTCATTATTGG
>JBDKLF010000051.1:0-3509 GCA_039795755.1 Candidatus Parcubacteria bacterium
AAAGGCCGCTTGCAGTATACTGTAGGCGGTTTTTGTGTTATACTGCCCTTCTATTAATTAGAAAGTATTAAGCAATATCACAACTTGGCATATCAACAGAAAATCAGAATTAACGAAGCAATTCGAGCACCAGAACTCCGTGTAGTCGGAGCAGAAGGAGAAAACTACGGTGTCATCAGCACCAGAGAAGCACTCGAAAAAGCTCGTGAAGCTGGACTCGACCTCATCGAAATCTCACCGAACGCCCTCCCTCCTGTTGCCAAGATTATGGACTTCGGTAAGTATCAATATGACGAGAATAAAAAGCAGAAGGCACAGAAGGCTCGTGTACAGACCGTAGAAACAAAGTCATTGCAAGTAAAGGTAGCCACTGGTGATAATGATCTCATGCTCAAGGCAAAGAAGGCATCTGAATGGCTCGCCGAAGGACATCGTATCAAGCTTGATCTCTTCCTCTCAGGACGAATGAAGTATATGAACGAACAATTCCTCCGCGAACGTCTCGATCGAATCCTTGTCCTCATCTCAACTCCTTATAAGGTTGCAGACAGTGTGAAAAAGAGTCCAAAGGGCTTAACCATGGTACTCGAAAAGGCAAAAGCACAGTAATCGGGCAAAATAGTAGACAAAATCCTAAAAATAAGTAATATATAGACTTACATATGAAATCAAACAAGTCATACACAAAACGACTCAAAGTGACAAAGAACGGCAAGATCAAAGCACGAGGCGCTGGTCATAACCATTTCAACTCACGACAGACTCGACGAGATCAGCTCAAGAAGAACCGATCAGTTGATTTTGTTATTCCTAACAAGGCACGAAGTCGATATCTTGTTCACGCTTAATATAACGGTAATTAATCAACAACCATGGCACGAGTAAAAAAAGGAGTAAATGCATTAAAGACACGACGAAATATCCTCAAACAAGTTAAAGGATACCGATTCGGACGTGGAACAAAGGAGAAGCAGGCTTATGAAGCTATCTCACATGCAGGAACATATGCATTCGCACACCGACGAGACAAGAAGGGTGATATGCGACGATTGCACATCACACGAGTGAATGCAGCTCTCGATGCTCAGGGAATTTCTTACAGTAAGTTCATAAAGCAGCTCAAAGCAAAGAACATTGAGCTCGATCGAAAGATCCTCTCAGAACTTGCAGCTCACGCTCCAGAAACATTTGCTAAGTTGGTTAAGGAAGTAGCGTAGTAAGCACCTCAAATAACAAAAAAATCCTTTTGGAACACACTGCATTTCCAAAAGGATTTTTTTGTTATTTGATGAGCAATATAATACAACTAACCTTTAATTGATTCACTTCCTGGACGCTCACCTATTGATGCATAGGTCTTGAACAAGCGCTTCTTGTCTTCCATCACGAGTTCAATCACACGCTTCACCAGACGCTCCGGATTATCATCAAAGATAATCTTTGAATTCGGTCGGTTACCTTTCTCAATAATGAACTTAATTACTTCATCAGTTGCCCAGTCACCTTGGAGTACTCCGATAGGCTTCTCATCTTCGAACGCTACCGTGAACTCGTGAATCGTTCCGATTCTTCCACAACCAAAGAATACCGCATCTCCTGAATTAGTAAGCATAATATCTCGTCCTGCATATCCCATACCGGTATAGATAATAATATCCATATAATCAACAGGGAGTCGGTATACATGCACATGTTCTTCTTCGGTTCGTGCTGGTGAGAGACCGATTGAGATTCCTCCTGCTTCCTTGGCACCCATAGCAGTCCATAATGGAAATCCGGTAGTAGCTCCTGAGATAAGTGTTCCTCCCTGCTTCACAATCTGACGGCCGAGTTCTTGAGCCTTGGCATATGCATCTGGACCACAGCTACTTGTCTCTGCTGCTCCTGAAATACATAATTTGATATCAGTAATACCTTTCAATGTGTGCTCATGAATGTGATGTGGATTCATATCAATTAGTATAACATCACTTATTATTAATCGAGAACAACTGATGATCCTTCTTCGGGATGAATCGCTTCTTTTCCGAGATTGTCTCTGATTTTTTGTGCGAGGAAGAGTGCAGACTTTGATTCTCCCATTACCACGAATACTTTCTTCACCTTGTCTGCATGACTAACGAACTCAAGTAGATGATCAGAGTCCTTATGTGAAGAATATCCTTCAACTTCGCTCACTCGTGCATTCACTTTGACCTTGTCACCTCCAATAGTTACTTCTGGTGTACGATCAGCAAGCCGTCGTCCGAGTGTACCTACTGATTGATACCCAATGAAGATAATACTGTTCTTTGGATCTCCGAGTAATAATTTCTCATGTGAGACAATTCTTCCACCGGTAGACATTCCTGATCCTGCAATAATAATCTTTGGGTTCGGCATATGGAGCACATTGGCTGAAGCTTCCCTATCATCGATCTGAACAAGCCCTGGGAAGTCGAATATATCATCACCACTTTGTATTTCCTTTTGTGCTACATCATTAAATGCCTTGGTAGCACGAGCATAGACCGAAGTTACCTTGGAAGCTAGTGGTGAGTCCATATACACAGACGTCTTTGGTAAGATTCCTGATTCGAAGAGATGATTAAGTTCGTGAAGGAGTACTTGAGTCTTTTCTAATGAAAAGATCGGGATAAGCACGGTCCCACCAAGTGCTAATGACGCCTTGAGCTCGTCGACAAGACGATTCTGTCGATGAGCAAGGTCAGGATGATTACGATCACCATACACACTTTCCATCACAATATAATCAGCTTCTGGAACGTATTCAGTATCATGAAGCAATGGTGATGGTGTATTACCGAGATCCCCAGTGAATGCGAGTACTCGATCACCACAAGTAAGCATAGCAATACCTGATCCGAGAATATGACCGGAATCCTTGAATAATAATTTCACCTCCGGAGTAAGTTCAACTGACGTATGATACGGAATCCCCTTCCACATATTGAGTGCAGCATCAACATCATCGAGTGTATAGATTGGATCACGTTTACAAATAGTTGCGTCTTTCATTCCCAATCGTGCCGCATCTTGGAGCATATAAGGAGCAAGCTCGTGAGTATATTCGGTAGAAATAATTTTCCCTGTGAAGCCACTCTTCGCAAGCTTGGGAATAAGTCCAATATGATCAATATGCGCATGAGTAACTACGAGTACATCAATCTCACTTACTTCAAAAGGAAATGGTCGACTATTGAATTCGTATGCATCATCAGTTCCCTGCAGCATTCCGCAATCAATAAGAATCTTTGAGTTCTTATATTCAAGTAAAAAGTTTGCCCCTGTTACATGACTTGTTCCTCCACAGAACGTGATTTTTATTTTTTGATCCATATAGCTGCTATTATACCCCCAACCATTCCATAAATAATATCCGACACTGCATCATCGCGAATATGTTCAACATATTCCCACCCAACGGCGAGTATAAGCAAAGCAAGGAGTGCAATACATTTGCTCCATTTGATATGTCTTACAAAAAGTATCACGAGACCAGCTCCCAT
>JBDKLF010000052.1:0-5277 GCA_039795755.1 Candidatus Parcubacteria bacterium
AAGACTCGAGCTTTGATTGCGCAACAGGTATAATATCAATATGAAATTATTCATTACACTATGTGCAGTTCTCATTATTGGGAGCGGTTTTGTCTTGGTGTTTCGTCATGAAGCAGAAGCACCGGTACATCATGATGTACAAGATGTTGAGACCATCAAGATCACCGAGGGAAACTTTTCTTTGAAGTTACATGAATCAAAAACGATTCCTGATGCAAAAATTATGCTGTCGAAAATAGTAGAAGATAGTCGTTGCTCCATCGGTGTACAGTGTATTTGGGCAGGAACTGCAAAAGCAGAAATAACTATTGTTACCACTACGGGCACAAGTACTGAACATGTTGAATTAGGAAAGAGTGTGATAGTGGGGAATAACAAACTTACTTTTACTGACCTTTCTCCGTCTCCACAAGCAGGCAAAACGATTGATCAAAATATGTATGAATGTATTTTCACCTATGCAAACAAATAAACTCTATCTCGCAGGAGGATGCTTCTGGTGTGTTGAGCATGATATGCGAGCATTGCCGGGTGTGATTGAAGTTATTTCTGGATACAGTGGGAATAGTGAGCGTAAGCCGAGCTACGAGTCTCATCAGGGCTATGTTGAATCAGTTGAGATTGAATATGATCCAGCAGAGATTTCCTACAAGAAAATCATACAGTTCTTTCTTGATCATATTGACCCAACTGATGCAGGAGGACAATTCTATGATCGGGGAGAGAGTTATCAAACTGCAATTTTTTATACCAATGAAGAAGAAAAGCATATAGCAGAATCCTGTATCAATGAGTTGATAGAGAGTCATCTCTACGACCGACCGATAGTGGTTCGCGTGCTTCCAAATCCAGCATTTTATCCAGCAGAAGCATATCATCAGCGCTATGCAGAGAAGAATCCTGATCATTATAATGCCTATGCTAATGGGTCAGGAAGGAAACAATTGCAGGCAAAAGTCTGCCAAATTAGAGAACAAAAAAAGCTGGAATGGAAGGATTAGTGTGGTATAATGAACCTTTATCACTATTACATAATCATGTCATTACCACTCATCATTCTCATAGTTCTCATTCTGTCGGTGTTATGGTTCATTGTTGCGTATAACCGCTTTATTACCTATATTCAGCGTGCCAAGGAAGCCTGG
Organism: Candidatus Parcubacteria bacterium; assembly: GCA_039795755.1. GTDB lineage: Bacteria > Patescibacteriota > Minisyncoccia > Phycocordibacterales > CAIZIN01 > JANNXY01. The sequence continues at coordinate 1,146 of JBDKLF010000052.1, forward strand.
GCAGATATTGATATACAGCTCAAACGACGTTATGACCTCATCCCTAATCTCGTGAGTACTGTTAAGGGTTATATGACTCATGAGGCAACTACCTTCGAGAAGATTACCGAAGCTCGAACCAAGGCGATGAGTGCGGGATCACTTGGTGACAAGACACAGGCGGAGAATATGCTCGGAGGAGCACTTTCATCACTCTTTGCAGTAGCAGAGAATTACCCAGACCTCAAAGCAAATACCAACTTCCTCGATTTGCAGCGAGAACTTGCAGATACTGAAAACAAGATTCAGGCAGCACGACGATTCTACAATACTAATGTACGAGATCTCAATATTCGAATTGATCTCTTTCCTTCACGATTGGTTGCACAAGTTTTTAAGTTTCAAAAGATGGAATTCTTCGAGCTTTCAGAAGGTGAAGCAGCAGCTCGAAATCCGGTTCAAGTTAATTTCTAAATTTCATAATGGCAACGCTCTATACACATCAGAGTGAAAACGTGAGCAAGACATGGATACTTATGATATTCATGTTTGGGTTAATTGTGAGTATTGGTTGGTTTCTTTCGTATTATTATAACGATCAAATTATTCTCTATATTGCAGTAGTGTTTAGTGTGGTGATGAATGTTGCGGGGTATTGGTTCTCAGACAAAGTTGCATTGAGTATGTCTCGAGCGGTACCTGCATCAGAATCATCATATACTGAGTTGCATAATATTGTTGAGAACCTGGCGATTACCGCTGGACTTCCCAAGCCTCGTGCATACATTATTCCTGATCAAGCACCAAATGCTTTTGCTACAGGGAGAAATAAAGATCACGCTGCAATTGCAGTGACTGAAGGATTATTGCAACGTCTCGATAGAAGTGAGCTAGAAGGAGTCATCGCTCACGAACTTTCTCATATTGGTAATAGAGATATTTTAATTTCAACAATTGCAGTGGTACTTGCAGGGTGTATATCAATTGTCTCAGATTTCTTTTTGCGGGGAATGATTCGTAGAAACAGTGATGATAATAAAGGTGGTAATGCGCTCGTGATCATCGGCATTCTCCTCATGATACTTGCTCCACTCTTTGCAGTACTTATTCGATTGGCGATTTCACGCAAGCGAGAATTTCTTGCTGATGCTTCAGGAGCATTGCTTACACGATATCCAGAAGGATTAGCCAAAGCACTCGAAAAGATTGCCGCATATGATCATCCAATGAATCATGCTTCTGATGCGACTGCGCATATGTTTATCTCCAATCCTTTTGGTTCACAAGCACTCAAGGGAATCCATGGTCTCTTTGCAACACATCCTCCTGTGGACGAACGTATACGTGCTTTGCGTGATTTGTCGGTATAATACTACTATGACACTTTGGAAGCCGCTTGATTGGTTCTTGTACAAGATTTTTTTGTCATGGTGGCCTCGCTCGATTGAGCCCAACCATATTACGGTATTTCGCTTTGTTGCTATTCCTCCCGTTATCTATTTCATTGTGACTGGTAATTACATGATAGGTATTCCATTGTTCGCCATTGCAGCATTTTCTGATGCGCTTGATGGAGCTCTTGCTCGTATGACATTGCAGGTGACTGAATGGGGGAAGTTGTACGATCCACTTGCTGATAAATTATTGATTGGCTCAGTTGCTGCAATTGTAGTGACACAATATCTCGGTGCACTTGTTACGGTACTTATTGTGGGAGTAGAAGGGATTCTCATTGTGACTGCGTGGTGGAAGAAAAACATTCTTAAGAAAAAGAATATCGAAGCAGGTGTCTTGGGCAAGGTCAAAATGGTACTTCAGTCAGTAGGTGTAGGACTGCTTCTCGTCTTTGCGGTAAATGGCTCGTTACTTGTCTTTGGTATATCAGAAGTACTTATTGCTGCTGCAATTATTTGTGCGATAGGGAGTTTGTTTACCTATAACTCTGTGTAAAAAATAAAAATGCCGCACTAGAGGGATGCTCCAATGCGGCACGGTATGATACCGGAATCAGGCCTAGTTTGGCTTGTGCGTCGAACCAGGGGTTGATGAGCTTGTGAAGACGAACTCGATGGTGTGAACTTTGCAGGTTTGGGAGGTAAACGCGGTCACCGGATCGTCCTCATCGCTGCGAGCGTTGTCTCCACGGTAAACAACTTCGAAGTCTTTCCGGATGCCGACGATGCCTTTGTTCTCGGGGGCAATCGAACCGTATTCGAGCGAGATGCCTGCCTGAAAGACGCGGTCGACCGAAATGAATTCCCGGTAGGGTCCGGATAGTTCTTTCCGAAGGCGTTCCATGTTCTCATTGAATTTCCTTTCGATCTCCTTCGGGATGGAATCACCGTGGGTTGTGTGGTCTACTCCGTGGGCACTGATATGGTCCCCCATGCTATCGACGATTCCTTTGACCACCTCGAGCTTTTCGGCGCGCAGGAGCCAGAGTTTCTTCATGTCATCCGTGAGGACTCCGACAGGATGGTCCTTGCCGTCACGCTTTTTTTGGGGCGCGAGGCGGTTTCCTTCGATTGCGATTGCAGTTGCTGCGGCGAGAAGTGCCGTTAGCGAGGTCAATGTTTTCATGTGCTGATTGGTGTTTTGAGTGCTGTCCTTCTGCGACATGCAGTTGGATCACAGCAAGCATAACACCGTTTTGAAGATGTTTTGTTTGCTATGATCCACTGATTTTATCCCTGAGTCTGTAAAGATCGTACGGAAAGTATACTAGAACATTTATGTGACTATGTCAATACTAGCTCACGCGGTTTTTTGATTTGTTTATTTTACGCTGGCGACTATCGAGTGAATTACTGTAGTCATCATTTTGATCATCATCGGGAGATTTCATATGTACTTGATTATGATACTCACTTTGTTTCGAGTATGAGATGAGATCATCTACCGTATAGCCTGCGCTACTACTGAGAAGGGTAAGTGCTAACATACTGGTCATAAATTTTCGTTTATATTTCATATGTGTTTGTACAATTAACTACTAATACCTCATAAGTATAAGAAGCGAAGATGAAGGGGAGATGAAGAACCTTTAGGGAATATGTTTCTTTTTTATATAAGACTACTACTTTGAGTAATCAGAGTAGTAGTTAGGAACTCCTCTTTCCTTCAATCCCTGAATGAAATTTCCTAAGATAATTTTATTCCTACCTTCTTTCATTTGAAGAAACATTTCTTTAAGTTTTTGTATGTCAGAGTTTAGGTATGCAACAGTGCCTTCGATGTAAAACACATCTTGTTCATAACCTTCCCAATCTACTTCTTTTGCTGATGTTAAAGCTGCTTCAAAATATGTAAGAGTATCTCCGGAATTTGATTCTGCGTATATCTGACCTATATGAAATTGTGTAAGAGATAATATGGCGTAATAACTCGCCTTTTCGTCACTATCCTCGAATATTTCTCTAACATTCGAATCTGTTAAGAGCTTTAGGTTTTCAAAAGCCTGATCACGAGAAGGAGTTGATTGATCCAAATCGCGCACTTTCTCTAAAAAATCTTCGGGTAGAATTTCTTTTGAAAGAACTTGATTCTTTAGTTTATCTTGAGGTAATTCTTGATTTGTTTTTTGCTCCATGCTTAACCATTATATCAGCATTCTTATTTTGCGGAGGGTAGGAGATTCGAACTCCTGGTACCTTACGGCACGCTGCCTTTCCAAGACAGTGCACTAGACCACTATGCGAACCCTCCAGATAATTCATACTACATGGCAGGGAAGCATTTTCAAAATGCTATACTATAAGGATGAGAGAATTCAATTGGTATTCACAATTAATCAAGCCAAGTTGGGCACCACCGTCATGGATATTTGGTCCGGTGTGGTCAGTGTTATATATTCTTGTTGCGGTAAGTTTTGGTAAAGTTGCACAACTGTATTTCACCTCGCGTATTCCGTTCATTGTTGCACTACCGTTCTTGTTAAATATCATATTCAATCTTATCTTCAGTCCGATACAATTCGGTTTGCAGAATAATATACTTGCAGCAATTGATATTCTATTAGTCTTGAGTACGCTTATCTGGGCAATGACTGCTATTTATCCATATGTGAAATGGATTACGTTCATCAATATTCCGTATCTCATGTGGGTCGCATTTGCTACGCTGTTACAACTCACCATTACGTACTTGAATGCGT
>JBDKLF010000053.1:0-2711 GCA_039795755.1 Candidatus Parcubacteria bacterium
AATGATAACAAAACCAAGATTTTTATAAAAAAATCTATATCCTTATAATAAAAATCATTTAAAATTTCTACACCTGTCTTTCCCGGAAGCATAATATCGAGAAGGATAATATCTGGATTCCATGATTCAATAGTTGCTTCCACCTCATTACCGGCAAGCAAAATATGTGTATCATATTCCCTATTGATAAAGACTTGGGCTAATGCCTGTGCCAACAACTCATCATCATCCACTATAAGTACTTTTTGCTTTGTGTGATTCATAAGGTAATTATAGTGCTTTATGCACACGTGGCAACTTCACTGTCACCGTCGTTCCCTTTTGTTCAACTGAATCAATGCTCACCTCCCCACTATGAAGTAAGGCGATTCGTTGCACGAGATAGAGGCCAAGTCCGGTACCATGAACTGAAAGTGCCTGAGCATTATTCGCTCGATAAAATCCATTGAATATATATTTCTGCTCAGCTTCAGGAATTCCAATTCCATGATCAACTACTTCGATAGCATGGAAGTTGTCATCAAATGAATATCGCAAAGCCACCTCACCTCCTTTGTGAGAATACTTAATTGCATTAGAAATAAGGTTAATGAAAAGCTGCTGAAGCTTACCTTGATCACCTCTCACATATGCATTCTCAGGAATCACATCGACACTCAATGTTATATCTTCCTGTCGTGCATAGAAGTTCATATTCTCAACTGAATGCTTGATGATATCTGAAATACGAAGTTCGTCTTGGAGTATACGAACCTTGCCCGTATCAAGCGACATAGCATCGAGAATGTCATTTGATGTTGCAAGGAGATGTTGAATCTGATCACTGATATCAGTTGCCAATGTTTTGTCTTCTGTATTTAATCGTGGGTTTTGTACAAATGATTGCATTGCCCACGAGAGACCAGTGAGCGGTGATCGAATATCGTGCGATGCAACAGCTACGAACTTTGACTTAATATCGAGAAACTCCTGCTCCTGTCGTCGCATCTTCATCCCAAAGTAAACAAAAATAATAAGCACAGTCATGGCAATGAGTGGAAGTGCAGTATAAGTACGTAATTCCTTTTGAAATGATGCTGCATCGACATCGATTCCTACTGCTGCAACTACTTTTCCTGAACGATCAACAATTGGTGCAACACTGGTAATCCAATTCCCCCATCGATCCTGCGTTGGTCCCTCCACTCCTGAACTTCGCTTGGTAAACGCTTCAGTCAAAGCAATACTCTCTTCGAAGTACACTTGCCCTGGCGGTGAATAATCATCTGAATCAGGGAGTTCAGAATCAGCTACTACATATAACTGATTATTCTTTCGACCCATGAGATAGACGAACTTACTATCTTTATTTGCTTCTCTAATATTCCTGAGCTGTTCTTTGAGATGTTGATATTCTACTCGATTGAGATCGGTCTCATTTCCTTCCAGAGCTTTGATTTCTTGTATATCAAGCGCAAGAGATATTGTCTCTGCACGATAGATAAGCGATTGTTTGAGCGAACTACCTACGACTTGATACACATAATACGCAGAAATAATTCCAATTGCTCCGATGATGACAAAAAATACCGGAAAGTACCATGATGCCTTACTTCGAACCAATTGAATTGACATGACACTATTGTATCGTGGTATGAGGAAAATAAAAATCCCGCTACGCAGCGAGAAATCTATCTTTGTTAGAATTACTTTTTTCTTAACACTTCGTCAATCTTTCGAGCGATCTTGATCATATCCTTCTCCTTCTTGCCTCGAGTAGTTTCTGCTGCGGTACCGAGTCTGATTCCTGAAGGATCAACCGGTGGGCGCTTTTCACCAGGAATGGTGTTCTTGTTCACAATGATCCCTGCTTTCTCCAATCGATCACTTGCTTCCTTACCACCAATTCCCTTCCCGTCCATCCAGGTATCAACCAAGATGAGGTGTGAATCAGTTCCTCCTGAGACAATTCTCCATCCGAGAATCGCGAGCTGACTTGCGAGCACTGCGGCATTCTTCTTGACCTGCGCTGCATATTTCTTGAAGGCACCAGTACTCGCTTCCTTGAGCGCAGTTGCTACTGCAGCGATTTGATTCATGTGTGGACCACCCTGCATTCCAGGAAAGACTGCTTTATCAATAAGCTCACTGATAGAGATTTGCATACCTTTTACATTCGTAACCGTCTTACTCTTTCGTGTGAAAATAAGCGCACTTCGTGGACCTCGCAATGTCTTGTGAACCGTAGTGGTCACCACATCTGCATATGGAAATGGTGAAGGATATGCTTTGCCTGCAATCAATCCTCCAATGTGTGACATGTCCACCATAAGATACGCTCCACAGAGATCTGCAATCTCGCGGAACTTTTTCCAATTCACTTCGCGTGGATATGCAGTGAATCCTGCAACAATAATATTCGGCTTTTCTGCGAGTGCTTTTGCTTTGACTGCTTCGTAGTCAATCATTTCTGTCTGAGGATCAACTCCAAAAGGAATCTGCTGCCACATCTTTCCTGTGATTGATACTTTGTGACCATGCGTAAGATGCCCTCCTTCTGAGAGACTCATCCCCATAATCTTTCCTCCTGGTGGAACAAGCGCGAGATACACAGCAACATTTGCTGGTGACCCTGACAAAGCCTGAACATTCACTCCCCATTCTTTGTCAGTGAGTCCAAAGAGTTTGAGCGCGCGCTCTTTACAAAGAAGTTCAATCTTGTCGATAAATGT
>JBDKLF010000054.1:0-30136 GCA_039795755.1 Candidatus Parcubacteria bacterium
CGAGAATACCATCAGCTCCAATTACCCAGCCAGCTTTTGCTAACTGAGCAATAATTTCTTCAGTGCTCAATTGAGAAGTGTTGAGTGTGCTTGTTCCTGTGATTGATTCAAATGGGGGAATAGGACTATCAATTTCTGTTCCGTAACCTGCAAATATATTTTGTACAAGAAGTTTACGATCAACTGCTTGTGAAAGTGCTGTTCGCAATTCTTTGTGTGCAAGTACGGGTGCATTATTTTGATTAAGAAATACACCAAAGATTCGATTGAGTGGTGAGGCGAGAATAGTAAGATTGTTCTCTGAAGAAAGTGTGGTTGCTGCATCCTCGCTAATACCTGCTGCTGCAGTAATGTCACCAGATTGTAATGCGGTCAGACGTGCTTTTTCGTTTGGATAGAAATGAGCAACGAAAGTAGAAATATGTGGCTTACCAAGTGCAAAGTCGCTGAATGCTTTGAGTTTCATTGAAGTAGGAAGACCACTTTCATTAAGTACAACTGATGAGAATTTGTAAGGACCAGATCCAATAGGACGAGTATTGAGTGTGCTAAAGCTCATTTCTTCTGCACTTACTCCAGACCACAAATGCTTCGGAACAATACCAACGGTGGTATTAGCAAGGAATCCTCCATACGGCTGGCGAATAGTGAATTGAATTTCCTTTGGACTCACCACGACAACCTGTACTCCTTCCCATAATGCTCGCTTCGGGCTTTTGAATTCAGGATCTTGTGCAACTGCAATGGTATAAGCAACGTCATCTGCGGTTACTTCTGTTCCATCATGAAATGTTGCATCTTCACGAATCTTGAAATCATATGTCTTGCCGTCTTCGCTTATCGTATAGCTTTCTGCAAGGTCGGGAATCAGTGTTCCTTCAGCAGTTGCTCGCATAAGTCCAGAGTAGACTAGTGATACGAGGTCTTTGTCAGTATCGGTAATTGCAAAGAGAGGATGAATTGATCGTGGTGCTCCAACGAATCCTTCAATATGCGTTCCGCCATCTTGAGGAACTTCTACCATGAATGATTCATTCACTTTGTAGGTAATAGCAAGAATTGAAATTCCCGCCAAAATTAGTGCAACAAAAAAGACCAAACTCTCAGTAAGAGTGAATGCATCCAAGATGCGGAGAAATGTAGCTTTTATTGATTTGTACATAAGAATAGAAAAACCACACTCACGCTACGATTAGTAGATGAATGAAATGATTGAAGTGATGACGAACAGTATCGCTGCGATGATGGTAGCATTGAAAACAAGCTTTTCGAGACCTCGTCGTGTGTGTTCAATAGATCCAAAGCCATCTCCACCTCCGAAGGCTCCACCAGCACCTGATGAATTTGCTTGCAAAAGAATACCGACAGTCATAAGGACGGCCAGAACAATCTGTATATAAGGGAGTGCACCAATTACGATACTCATACAAGTGATATTAGCCTAAAGGGGGTAAAAAGTCAAAAAACCTAATTGAGGTAAATTATTGACGGCATGGGTGTATATGTACTATAAGATATGGAATATTATGCTCTTTAACACAAATGAGCAACAGGGAAATTGCTATAGCTACGAGATGCTAACAAATAGTTGGCGTCTGTTAGCTATGGCGATAAGGTAGCCCAGCTAGCATTCAAAAAATAAATAACCAGACATGTTCAAAGTAACATGTCTATAACAGGAGAAGTTAAGTATATGTGTGAATTCATTGATCTCGATGAAAGTCCTGTATTACCTGATCGTGGTTGGACGGTCGTTGAGCATAGAAAAGGCGGTCGGTTCGAGTGGAATCCATCAAGGATTGGGTTTTATGTGTCGAAGAGGCAAATCTTTGAAGGGGAGGATACTCGCTCGGTGGATGGTAATGGTCTCCGTGAAGAACTGCTGCATGTTCCCGTGTTCAACGCGAACCTGCTGAGTCATTTGCTGAAGCACCCACATCTTATTCCTGAAGAATGGAAGTTTTGTGATTCCAAGCATGAGGGTGAAAGTTGCCCCAGACGTATTTGCTTCTGGGGAACAATTTACCAGTCTCCTGCTGGTAGTCAGTATGTCCTCTGTCTTGTCTGGGATATGGGTGAATGGCGACAGAACCTCGAATGGCTCGTTCCTGGTTTTCAGCCACAGCAGTGTGCTGCGTATGATCTGAACCAATGATTCGGTTACTATGGTCTCATTTGACCTGGTGACAAGAATCTTTTTATTTTGCGGGAATTATATTTGCCAAAAATTCAATAGTAGGTTAGTATGTGAAAACTATGGTAAACCACATGAGACATACGCGGGCACATACCGCGAATCGACGAAGTCATCACGCTTTGAGTAAGCAAGGAGTTTCACTCTGTAAAGAGTGTGGACATCCGAAGCGACCACACACTATTTGCCCACACTGTGGAACTTACAAGGGGAAGAAGATGGTAGATGTGAACAAGGTAGCAACTAAGAAAGCTAAGAAGACAAAGTCGAAATAATACTCACTCAAGAACACCTTTGCACAGCAGAGGTGTTGCTTGTATATAAGCTCCTTGATAAGATAGATACAAATATAACGATATGGCAAACAGGCACCTTTCACGATCAGTTGTACTCCAAACACTCTTTGAGTGTGACTTTATGCACCTTGGTCATGATAGTGCCTTAGAATCTCTCGATCGTAATACAAAAGAATTCGCCCCTGAAATGGCAGATGTGCCCTTTATGAAAGGCATTTTCCAGGGAACACTGGATAAGCAAGCTGACCTCGACAAGATTATTACCAAGGCTGCTCCTGAATGGCCTTTGGAAAAAATTTCAAACGTTGATCGTAATGTGCTTCGATTGGGACTCTATGAGCTTTTATTTGCACCACGCAACGAAGTACCACCAAAGGTTGCTATTAATGAAGCGATTGAACTTGCTAAGACATTCGGAGGAGAGAATTCAGGAAAGTTTGTAAACGGAGTGTTGGGAGCGGTATACAAAGAAATCGGTGAACCAGGTAAGGCTGATGTCTCAAAAAAGAAAAAGATTGAAGATATTCCTTATGAGCAAATGCCGATTCAACATCTCGTTGGTGCGATTGTGTATGCATTCTATTGTGATGACGTCTACGTAGCACTCGTTCATGATGTATTTGGTCATTGGACACTTGCAAAAGGCAAAGTGAAGCCAGAAGAAGCGATTCTCGATGCAGTAGTACGAAAAGTAAAAGAAGAAATCGGTCTCGATGTAGAAGTTCAAGATGAACTCGGAAATAATGAATACATTGCTTCAGATCCAGAGCTCGGTAAGCTTCGTAAGCAAGTAAATTATTTCCTTACACAATCTGAATACAAAGAATTAACACTTGAGAAGAAGGGAGGTCTCGATGATGCTAAATGGTTCAAGCTTTCTGAAATAGTTGACTTGAACCTATATAATGATATTGTGCCCATGTTTACCAAGGCGGTGAATATCCTCCTTGCAAAGAAACAGCCTACAAAATAGGCACTATTTAACTCACGTGAAAGAATTTCATATATTTGAAGAAAAAATCAATATTCGATTCAATAATCCTGACCTTTTGGAGCAGGCTTTTGTTCATAGATCATACTTGAATGAGAACAAAGAAGTGAAGCGTGAGCACAATGAGCGTCTTGAATTTCTTGGTGATGCAGTACTCGAACTCGTGGTTACACATTTTTTATATGAAAAGTTTCCACAGAAGCCTGAAGGTGAATTAACTGCCTTCCGTTCAGCGTTGGTGAATGCGGTGACATTGTCACAAGTTGCTTCGAAGCTTGAGGTAAATGAATACTTGCTCCTTTCAAAAGGTGAAGCAAAGGATACTGGTCGTGCACGATCATATATTCTCGCTGATGCACTCGAGGCGCTTATTGGAGCAATTTACCTTGATCAAGGATATGATGCTGCCAAGCGATTCATCTATGCACATATCACTACACTCCTTGATGAGATTATGGCAAAGGAATTATGGATTGATGCAAAGAGTAAATTCCAAGAAATTGCTCAGGACGAAGTAGGAATTACTCCGTCGTATAAAGTAGTAAAAGAAACAGGTCCTGATCACGACAAGCATTTCACTGTTGCGGTATGTCTCGGTGCCAAAGAGGTAGCTGAAGGAACTGGAAAGAGTAAGCAAGAAGCAGAACAAGAAGCTGCTCGTCAGGCACTCAATCAAGAGAAGTGGAAATAAAATATTTGTGCTAAAATATTTCTAATGTATCTCAAATCGCTAGAAATCAATGGATTCAAGTCTTTTGCAAAGAAAGGCTTACTTGAGTTTACGTCTCCCATATCTGCGATCGTAGGCCCAAATGGATCTGGTAAGTCCAACGTAGCTGAGTCATTCAGATTTGTACTCGGAGAGCAGTCAATTAAATCGATGCGAGGAAAGAAAGGTGAAGATCTTATCTTTAACGGTTCTGATGCTGCAGGGAGATTGAATCGAGCGTCAGTGAAATTGGTGTTCGATAATAATCGCCGAATGCTTCCTATTGATTTCGATGAAGTGATGATTGAACGACAAGTGGCACGAGATGGAGTAAATGACTACTTCATCAACGGTTCTCCTGTGAGACTCAAAGATATTCAAGAATTATTGTCACATGCACATATAGGAGCATCAGGACATCATATCATTTCACAAGGTGAAGCTGATCGAATTCTTTCTTCAAATCTCAAAGAGCGCCGAAGTATGATCGAAGATGCATTGGGACTCAAAGTATTTCAATATAAGAAAATCGAAAGTCAGAAGAAACTAGAAAAGACCGAAGAGAATATGAAGCAAGTAGAATCATTACGACGTGAGCTTGCTCCACATTTGAAGTTCTTGAAGAAGCAGGTGGAGAAAATCGAAAAGGCAGTTCAGCTCAAAGAAGAATTACGTACTAAGTTCAAGGAATATCTCAAGCGTGAAGATGAATATATCAAAGCCACCAAGACACGGCTGGATACTGAGCTCCTTGCTCCAAAGGCAGAACTTGCAACATTACATACTAAGCTCGAAGCAATTCGTGCGCAGCTTGCCGCAGCAGGTGCGGAGAATGAGCATAAAGTTGCATTGATTGAAGCAGAATCAAAGATTCAAAAAGCTCGTGGAGAGAAGCAGCAATTGCTTCATGCAATGGGACGACTCGAAGGAGAAATTGCTTCTATTCGAAGAATGGTTGAGCGCGAAGAACGAAAGGCTCATGAGGCAGACGATACTACTGTGTACCTGCGTGACGTGGAAGGAATTCTTACTAATGTTGAAGCCACATTGCAGGCAGCGCGTCTCACTGGATTGTTCGATGAATTAGTAAAAGCATGTGATGCAGTCAGTGGTTCACTCAAGGAATTTATTCAATCTCGCAAAGCAACAGGATCAGTGAGTACTACTGATCATTATGTAGAAGATATTACTAAACTCGATGTAGAAAATACTGCACTCAAGGAAAAGTTCGCTGTTGCAGAACAGGCAGAGCAATCATTGGTAGAAGAAATCAAACAGCTCAATCAACGTATTGAAGAATCAAGTAAGGGAAGTCGCGAAGCTGAACGTGAAATGTACAGTGTGATGTCACGACAAGGAGAAGTGCAGTCACAGATTGCAAAGCTTGAGTCAAAGAAGTATGAGATCTCACTTGAAGAAACTGATTTCAAGCGTGAGCTTGGTGAAGCTTGTATGCTTATTGATCGTGATATGGCAACCTATGAATCAGTAGTAATTACTGACCTTGATGTGCATGAAGATCGAAGTAAGCAACATGAACGACGTCGTGAAGTAGAAAAGATGAAAATCAGATTGGAAGAATTGGGCGGTGGATCATCTGATGAGGTGATGAAAGAATTCCGTGAGACAGAAGAGCGAGATGTGTTCCTTGCTCGTGAAATTCTCGATTTACAAGCATCAGGTGAAGCATTGCAAAAGCTTATTAAAGAGCTTGAAGAAAAAATTGATATTGAATTCAAGAGTGGCATTACCAAGATCAATACTGAATTCCAGAAGTATTTTGAATTACTCTTTGGAGGTGGTAAGGCTGCACTCAAGGTTGTTCGTGAAGAAAAGCGAAAGAAGAAGGACACTGACCTCGATCTCGATGGTGAGATGGATACTACAGATAGTACTGACGATGAAGAAGGGTTGCTTGCTCCAGAAGGAATCGATATCAGCGTAGACCTTCCAAAGAAAAAAGTGAAAGCACTCATGATGCTCTCAGGGGGCGAGCGAGCGCTTACTTCTATTGCATTACTCTTTGCAATGTCTCAAGTGAACCCACCGCCATTTATCATTCTTGATGAAACAGATGCAGCACTCGATGAAGCAAATTCACGCAAATATGGTGACATGATCGAGAATCTTGCAAAGTATTCTCAGCTTATTGTGATTACTCACAATCGAGAAACGATGTCTCGTGCAGGAGTACTCTATGGAGTGACTATGATGCAAGGTGCTTCGAAGCTCCTCTCAATCAAGCTTGATGAAGCAGTACGAGTAGCGAAGTAGTTTAATCCACAAACTCAAAGTCCAATGACTTCTTGTCGAGATCTGCTCCAATGAGTTTCATTTTTACCTTATCTCCAAGAGAGATTTTCTTGCCAGTCTTTTGGCCAATAATAGCGAATTGCTTTTCATTGAGCACATACTGATCATCTTTCATTGCCTTGAGTCTGATCATACCTTCTGCCTTGGTCTCATCTTCTTCGACGTAGACACCCCATTCAGTCACACCAGAGATAACCCCATTGAGTACGGTTCCAATTCGTGGAGCCCAGTATTCAACTTGTTTGTATTTGATAGATGATCGTTCTGCATCTGATGCACTGATCTCTCGCTCGGTCGAGCTTGCTGCTGCTTCTGCAAAGAATGCAACGTCCTTGTTGGTGAGCTTCTGACCAGTGAGATATGCCTGCATGATGCGATGCACGAGGAGATCAGGGTATCGTCTGATTGGCGAAGTGAAGTGAGTGTAGTATTCGAATGCGAGACCGAAGTGTCCGGTGTTGGCGGTAGTATAAATCGCCTTTGACATTGATCGTACTGATGCGGTTCGAATAAGGTTTTCTTCTGGGGTTCCTTCGATTTGCTTGAGGAGCATGTTAAGTGCCTTTGCGGTAACTTCACCTTCTTTGCTTAATTCGAGATTATACCCAAGTGCACGAACAAGCATTGCGAGATCTTTGATCTTTTCTACCTTTGGCACATCATGTGTTCGATAGATGAGACCTGCTTCTTTGCCTTTCATTTTTTTATCCTCATTCCACATGTACTCAGCAACTTCTTTGTTGGCAAGGAGCATGTACTGCTCAATCATTTTGTGAGTATCGAGCCGATGTTTCTTAATCACACGGAGCGGTACACCTTGTGCGTCGAGTTCGAATTTCACTTCTTCAGTCTCGAAGTTGATAGCACCTGCATCACGATTATCTTGTATATAAATCTTTGCAATACAGTTCATAAGAGGAAGACAGAATTCGAGGTCTTGCTTGAAAGGATTTCCTTCAATAGATGATGAATCACCATTGATCACATCCTGAGCATTCTCATAAGTGAAGCGCTGATGTGAATGAATCACGGTCTTGCCGAACCACTTACTAAATATCTGACCCTTTGCATCCATTTCAAATACTGCAGAGAATGCCATTCGGTCTTCATTAGGATTGAGTGAACAGATGTCATTTGAGAGTGCGTGAGGAAGCATTGGGATAGTCCGGTCAACAAGATAGACAGAACAACCACGCTTAATGGCTTCTTTATCAAGGGCTGATCCTGGAGTCACATAATGTGATACGTCTGCAATATGTACACCTATTTCATAACGATTGTCTCCGATTTTTTTAAATGAAAGTGCATCGTCGAAGTCCTTTGCATCCTTTGGATCGATAGTAAAAGTAAGTGTAGTTCGGAAATCTCTTCTTCGGGCAAGTTCTTCAGGAGTCACAGGGAAGGCAGCTTTTGCTTTTTCATCTGCCTCTTTTTCTACTTCAGGAGGGAATCCTGATTCAAATCCTTTTTCGAGGATAATTGATTCCATTTCGGTATTATGTTCACCTTTTTTACCAATGACCTTGAGTACTTTGGCAGCAGGATTCTTTCCTTTTACCCATTCGAATATTTCTACTAATACTTTGGTGCCGTTTTCAAGTCTTCCTACGGTTGATTCCTTTGGCAAGAGAATATCCATATACATTCGACGATCATCAGGCATGAGCCATACTGCTTTGCTTTCTGGTTTGATATCAACTGTTCCAACGAATTGCATTTTTTCTCGAGTAATCACTCGTACTACTTCACCCTGAATTCGATTGAAGAGTCGATCGGGAAGTACTGCAACTTCAACCATGTCACCGTGTAATGCAGTGTTCATTTTGCTCACATCAATCATAATATCCTCACCCTTGTATTCACTCTCGAGCGGGCTTTGGACGAATCCAGTACCCTTTGAGTTCACACTGATCTTGCCTTCAAAAAAGTTTTTATTCATATTAACAACGATTATACATCATTTTTATCCTTTTGATGATAAAATAATATAAATGTCAGAAAAGCAGCAATCTACCATAGAGCAGTTAAAAGCGCATCAGCAAATCAAAACGCCTGAGCAGCTTGCTGCAAAGAAAAAGGAAATGGTAGTGGCTATTCAGAATGCTACAAGCCCTGAGATTCAAAGAGATGCGGTAAAGCGAGTTTCATGCTATTCGATAGATGATGCGATTGAAATAGTTGAAGCCTTAAAACTTAAGGACGCTCTAGGTTTCCTTAAAGGGGAAAGTGAATATGTTATGCATCGACACCAGCATTTTTTTAGTGCACTTAGCGATCGAATGGAGTGGTTAGCCAATTCATGTTCTGATCCTGATGTGTCTGAAAAAATGGAAAGACAAGCTATTGCTCTTCGTCCGTATTCACAGCTTGGGGACCGCATTCAAGTTGATATTGAGCCTGAAGTACAGAAAGCAATTGATGAGTATTACTCTGTACTCATATCGCAAAGACCAGGAATCAAGTCACCTAAAACAGAAGACAACAATCATGACTACAGCAAGGCAGAGCAACAGGCAGTAGATTTCATGCAAACAGCATATGAAACTATTGAGCCACACATGCACGCTTCGGCACTTACAAGATTTTTGAAAAGTCTTGTTGTAGAAGATACAGATCAGGACCCACGAGAGGTGGATCCTTGGAAAGACAAAAATGTTGAGTTTATAAGTAAAGTATATATAAGCAGAGGATTATTTAATCCTTATGGAGCAAAAGTCCCCATTGATATAGCAAAAAATATTGTGCAGTTTGTTCTGCCGCACAAGCAGAATCTCAAACGGTCTAATGAGGAAATTATGAATGAGTGGGAAGCTGTTGAGAAGAAGTATCGATATAAGCCACTTGATGCTGTTTATAATGTTCGTCGAACAAAAGTTGAAAAAGATCTCAAAGATCAACTGAAGGAAACGCTCGCACGAGAAGGGTATGAAGCAGAGGTGTTTCTTGATCCAGAGAAAAAGGCATACAAAGTAAAACTCAAAGCTGCTCCTGGTGAATCAAATGAACAACTTGCAGTGAATTGGCAAGAGCTTAGTAAAATAGAAGAATGGGTGGCATTTAAACCAGGTACTGCTGTGGAGTACAAGACAGAAGGCCCTCAAGGTGAGGTTATTATGTATAGTTACAAGGATAAGAAGAAAGGTACGGTTCAAGCAATTGCGTCAAAAAAAATCAATGAGGATTTCCCGGAAGAGCCTATTATGGCCTTTGACCTCGAAAATAATAAATTTTATTCAAAGGTTGCTGGTGATCAGGAGGTTACAGTAAGAGAACTAACTGGTAATGATTCTGTAATAGAAAAAGTTTTTAGTATTAAAGGAAACGAGACGATAAAAGAAATGTCCGTAGTAAAAGGAAAATTGTTATGTCTCGTTGGGGTAAAAGGTGGTGGTGAACTGTTGTATGTTGATGGTAAAACTGCAGATTACTCAGTAGGTCAAGAGAGAATACTTCTCGATAAGAAATTCGATGTAAATAGTCAATTGGTATATGGTCTACAGTTTGCAAAGAATTTACAGATGCTCAAAATAAATGGTGTTACGTCTAACCAGCAACAGTTCGATGTTTCTCCAAAGGGGATTGTCGACATTGTTCCAGTTGGAGATGATGATTTTCTTGCGGTAGGGTACTTAAACAAGAAACCTATCGCTTATACAAAAGACAACCAGTATGACCTTACTTCGATGCAGCAAAGTGATAGTAGTAATGGCATCAGATCAGTGTCAGTTTCAGAAGATGGATTTACGGTAATTGCTGATTATTCTGATGGTGAGTACGTTCCGTTTGATAAAAAGAAAAAACATGAAGTAAAACGTAATTTAGTGGATAAAAAGGATTTTGGTGAGATTTCGCTCACTGCGTCAAATAATGGAGGTGAAACAGTTCTTGGATTTTCTATAGATAAAGGACCTTCAAGTGAATTTACTTTTCCAAATAAAAGTCATTTATATGATTCTGTAAAGATGGTAAATGGTACCCCTTTACTCACGGTAAAGTTAAAAAACGTTGGTGCGTACGCGATTGTACCACTTTATGAATTTAGACAGGGTGGTAAATATGAAATAAAAATCGAAAGTCCGCGTGCCATCTTTTCATCATCTTACCCACAGGTGCTTGATCAGCAAGACAGAGTTGTTGTGGTAATTGAAGAACATGGAGTGCTTCGTACCCATGAATGGAAAAAAGAAGCTAAAGAAAAAGTAGTTGAAGGTGACGAAGAGGTTGTATTGGATGTAAGTGAACTTTCAAGGATACTAGATCAAAGATCACTTCGCCCAATAGATATGCTCAATGCGATAGAACGTGCAGAGGTGGATGAAATGAAAGAATTTGGAAAGGAATATCGAACTGCAACAAAAGAATCAAAAGATCATTCAAGTGTTCTTGCTCAGTCAAAGGCATTTATTTTTTCTTTGAATCGAATGCTTAAATCTGATCCACAATTATTTCTTGATTCGGTGGTAGCAAAAACTGACAGAACAGATAATCCGTATCTCGATAGTATTATTCGTAAGCTTGTACCTGAATACAAAGCAGAAGAAAAAGCAAAAGAAAACGGTCTGATTAAGTATGCTCGCCTGTTAATTGGAGCACTTGGACTATACAGACCATCTCCAAAAGATTATTTCGGCGTACTCCATAAAAGAGACATGTTGGGTGGTGATCCATCAGAAGGGAACAAAGAGAGGTTGTTTTCGGTACAAGGAGATGAGACGGGGGGAATATATCTTACCTCAACATATTTTGGTTTTGATAATAAGTCGGGAATGTTTAGCCAGCTTGCTGTTCCTATAGATAATACACCAACTGGCCCAACAACAGAGTTGACCGGTGAAATACTTCTTGGTTCACATATAGGAAGCACTACACTGCTCCCACAGCGAATGGGTGCGGCAATTATTCCTGAACGTGTAAAGATTGTATATAAAGATGGTAGAGAAGAAAGAATTCCAGTTGAACAGAGCGAAGATGGTCAGTATTTTGTACGGATTAATTACGATAAGAAAATGAAATCACTTGTATGGAGTCAGGAGGTTCCCGATGCTCCATATGTACCTTCTAATATTTCTGAAGATGAGTATGCAAAAACTGTCAAAAAAATACTCCCAACAGAAAAAGAGAATCAAGAAAAATTCAAACGTTTACTTGAGGATCCGATAGTGGCACTTCCTGCTGAAGAAATGTTTTTTGTTCAAAGTATCAAGGATATGTCTCCAAAAGAAAAGTTATATGCCATTGAAGCTTATGTTCACTCTGTGTGTTATTACGATTGGGATAATGGTGAGGTGAAAGATAAGAAAGAGGGACTCACACCACAAGAGCAGCTTTCGTTCATGCAAGTAAGGTGCAAAGAATTGGCAGAAAAGAATAAGACACTCGCCGTAAGTAATAAACGCTATGCAGGAGTATGTGCTGACTTTGGAGTACTCACTACTGCACTAATGAGAAGTGCTAGTCTTGTGGCTGGTGTTGGTACCGGTGCAGTCGTCCGTGATGGGGTTGCCACAGTGGCTCAAGCACATGCCGTTTCTGTAACACCTTGGCCAGAGGGTTCAAGTTTCAAACTTACGTATATTGATGGAACACCAACTATTGGTCTTACTGAAGAAGAAACCAAGAAGCTTGCTGCAATACGATTTCCAACTCTAAGAGAACGTGAAAAGATGATTGAACAGGTTGAAGAGAAATATAAAGTAGATTCTGAACGAATGATAAAAGAATTAGAAGAGAGGCTTGAAGCAGGAGAAGACTTTGCGATTGAAGAGCTACAGAATGGAGAACTTGAAAAGATGCTCAATGTAGTGCTCAAGTATGAAATTGAGCCACAACATACACAGGTGATTGAAGGGCTTCTTAACGCGGTGCGATACAGTGGTTTACCTGTATTTTCTGAAGAAATTGACAATCAGATTGTTGTCAAAAGATTCCTTGAAGCTGAGATCAAACGTGAGCGAAGTACAAGTATTCAAGTGTCTCCAAGTACTGATTCAGGAACACATCTCTTTGATATTTCAAGAGAATATGTGAGTCAGGATGGTATTAATAATCTTAGTAAAGTGATTAAGCTGGTAGAACCACACTTGCAAAAGACAGAACGCCGAGCACTCATGCTTCTGGTTAAATATCTCAAAGCTGAAAAGATGAAGCGATAGGGTAAGTTGACCAATTAGATGCTTTCTGTTAGTATTGCTTTCATGTTAAAAATTCGATTACAGAGAGTAGGACGCAAGCATATCCCGACTTTTCGGGTTGTTTTGACTGACTCAAAAAACGCAGCAAAGAGTGGTAGATTCCAGGAAATTCTTGGTTCACATGATCCACGAAATGAAAAGGATACAAAGATTAACGGAGCTCGAATTAAGGAACTTGTTTCTAAAGGTGCTCAGGTAAGTGAGACAGTGCACAACCTCCTTGTGTCACACAAGATTATTGATGGAAAGAAAATCAACGTTCTTCCAAAGAAGACTCCTCAGAAGAAAGAACTAGCAGCTGCATAAGCTTGTTGCACTGGAGAGGGTGGGTGATATAATTATACTGAATTAAAAGATAAGATAATACGATGAACGAGAAAGACGCACAGTTTCTAGATTT
Source organism: Candidatus Parcubacteria bacterium (assembly GCA_039795755.1). Taxonomy (GTDB): domain Bacteria; phylum Patescibacteriota; class Minisyncoccia; order Phycocordibacterales; family CAIZIN01; genus JANNXY01. Next base: position 13,095 of record JBDKLF010000054.1, read on the forward strand.
CCTTATTAAATCATTAGTTGATAAGCCAGAAGCAGTAAAGATTAATCGAACTGTTGATGAAATGGGAGTTCTCATGACTCTTGCGGTAGATCCTACTGATATGGGTAAGATCATTGGACGACAGGGTAATACTGCAAAGGCAATCCGAACACTCCTCCGAGTAGTAGGAATGAAGAACAATGCCCGAGTGAACCTCAAGATCAACGAACCAGAAGGTGGACGAAAGGAATCAGGTGCCAAGTCAGTTGACGAAGCTATCGGAGACCTCGACCTCTAATATTTCTAAAATACAAAACAAAAACCTCATAGCAATATGAGGTTTTTGTTTTGACAAAATTCTTTCTCTTTTGTAAGCTTATTTTCGGCATAGACAACAAACAACCAGCACATCACCCATGGCTAAAACCATAATTAAAAAAGGTCAAAAATTGGCAGGCGGTCGTCAGTATAACGGGGACAAAATGATTCCCAAAGGTAAAAAGAAAAAGCCTTAGCAAAATTGGGACAGTTTAACTGGCCTTTTTATTTTTTTAAACACTGTTTGATTTGTACATATAAATATGGTATAGTTTGTAGTAATGAATTTTCATATCGTCACACTCTTTCCTGAAAGTATGAGCTCGTATCTAAGCGAGTCTATTCTTGCACGTGCACAAGAGAAGAAATTGATTTCAGTTAAGTTCTACAATCCACGTGATTATGTAAAACCTACCAAAGCTCAGAAAGGCAAAGATAAGCCATATCTGAGAGTCGATGATAAGCCCTACGGTGGTGGTCCAGGAATGATTATGGAAGCATTACCAATTCTTAAAGCGCTTGAAGCAATTAAGAAAAAAATAAAAAAAGGAAAGATTAAGATAATTCACCTCTCACCAAGTGGAGAAAAGTTCACTACTGAATATGCAAAAAATGCGGTAAAGAAATTCCAGCACGTGATTATTATTTGTGGACGATATGAAGGCATTGATGCTCGAGTCAAAAAGATTTTCAAAGGTGATGAATTATCTGTTGGTGACTATGTGCTCACTGGTGGTGAATTGCCAGCAATGATTATGATTGATTGTATGTCACGTCAGGTGAAGGGGGTGCTCGGTGACTTCAACTCTCTCGAAGAAACACGTGCTGCATCGGCGGATGTCTACACTCGTCCAGAGGTGTTGAACTACAAGAACAAGAAACACAAAGTTCCAGAAGTATTACTCTCAGGAAATCATAAGCTCATTGAAGAATGGAGAAAGCAGCAAAGCGAATCGCAACAGGTATAATTCTTGTGATAGAATAATCGCATGCCTTGGTATGTATATGGAATTCTCTCTGCGTTTTTTGCAGGACTAGTAGCGGTCTTTGGTAAGCTTGGCCTCAAGAATGTTGATTCAACATTGGCGACTTCAGTACGTGCAGTGATTATGGCAGTATTTCTCGTCATTGTTGCAACAAGTCTCGGTAAGTGGCAGCAGATTGGAACAATCTCTGGGAAGGCTTTGTATTTTATTATTCTCTCGGGTGTTGCAGGTGCACTGTCATGGCTATTTTATTTTTATGCATTGAAGCAAGGAAATGTTGCAGGTGTTGCGGTGGTTGATCGAATGAGTATTATCTTTGCGGTACTATTTGCCGCATTATTTCTCGGTGAAGCAATTACCCTCAAATCAGGAATTGCATTAGTGCTCGTGCTTGCAGGCGCTGTCTTGATGATTATATAAAAAGTCATATCAGATCCAGTTAGGATGATGACTTAGGAAATCCCTAGTGCCTTGTGAATAACATCGACAAGACCTATAGGTGATCTCCAGTCGGTGTATTGGTGAGTGTGACTACACCCAGCCTCACTTGCCTTTCTGAGAGCTTCATCGTTTGTGCAAGTGGCAATCATTGGAACTTGGTCAATGATATTTTTCTGCCCAATGGCTCGTATCAGATCGACACCCTCAGGGGTGCTTTGCATGGTGAGGAATGCACTTACAACCACTGCACCGAGCTTTCCAGTTTGCTTAAGTTTCTGGAATTCTGTGACAGCAGCCGTGAAGTCTTCTGGACCACGACAATGCATTTCCTTTACACAGAAGGTTTTTTTATTGTTCCTTTCGCGAAGATAGTCGCCAATAATGGTGTTCGCTGCAAATACGAGGATAGTAGATTTTGCCATATAAATGATCGTTTGTTACACATTACTCCAATCTTTGCTAAAATCAATGTATGCAGGCATTACCCCATAACAACAGCGCGTTCTGAGTACTCATTCTATGAAAGATAAAGTTATTGTAATAACAGGTGCAAATGGTGGACTCGGGAGTGTGCTAACCGAAATGCTTACTTCGAAAGGTGCGATTGTTGTAGGTCTCAATAAAAACGAAGTTGATATTACCAAAGAACAGGAGGTTGAGTTGTTCGCACAAAAAGTGTTGCAAACATACGGGCATGTAGATATATGGATCAACAATGCTGGAGTATGGCTTCCGCCAGAACGAATAGTTGAGGTAGATATGAAGAAAGTAAGAGAACTTTTTGAAGTGAATGTCTTTGGAACGATACATGGTACTCGATCATCTGCACGTCTTATGGCGAATGCAGGTGGTACTATTGTAAATATTATTTCTACTACAGCATTCGATGGAATGAATGGTTCGAGTGGATCGTTCTATGTGGCATCAAAGTACGCATTAAGAGGTTTTACAAATGTACTTCGAGAGGAGCTAAAGTCAGATGGTATCAAAGTAATCGGAGTATATCCTGGCGGATTCAAGACTGAGCTATTCAAAGAAAAAGTTCCTGCAAATTTCGATCAATTTATGACTGCTGAGTATGTTGCTCAGTGTATTGTTTCAAATTTAGAAAATGAAGATTCAAAGCAAGAATTAATCATTCCTCGTCCAGGACAAACATTGCCAGATCGTATGGTATAAATAAACCTAATATGAAAAACTTACCCGACAAATATTCAGCAGTATGGGTATCCCATTCATCAATGGGGGATTTTTTGAAATGTCGGCGTCTGTATTACTTACATAATATGTATAAGAATCCCAAGACAGGGAAGAAGCTTTCAATTGTCTCTCCACATATGTCACTTGGAGTTGCGGTACATGAAGTATTGGAAGGTCTTGGACAATACAAGGCAGAAGATCGTATGAAGCGAGATTTGCTCGCTGATTATGAGAAGGCGTGGTCAAAGGTCACCGGAAGAATCGGGGGATTCAAAACTCCTGAGGAGGAAGCTGAGTTCAAAGCTCGTGGAAAGCGTATGATTGAGAATGTAATCAAGGATCCTCGGATGCTTCCGAACAAGATTGTGAAGCTTCCAAAAGAAAAGATGAATCCAAATTTCTATATTGATATTGAGCAAAATATTATTCTCAACGGTCTTGTCGATTGGATTGAGTATCTTCCAGAAACAGATTCGATACATATTGTAGATTTCAAAACAGGGAAGAACGAGGAACAAGAAGCTTCACTACAATTGCCTATTTACCTATTGCTTTGTAATGCATTACAAAAAAGAAAAGTAAGCAAAGCAACCTATTGGTATCTTGAATCAGATAAGTTGGTGGAGAAAGAACTCCCTGATGCTGATAAGGCAAAAGTGGACGTACTTGAAGTCGCTCGAAAAGTAAAAGCCTTCCGAACTGGTGGTGATTTCACTTGTGCAAATGGTCCCGCTGGCTGCTTCCATTGTGAGCAGTATGAAAAGATTCTCCGTGGAGAAGCAGAATTCGTTGGTGTCGGGAACTTTGGTCAGGAGTTGTATTTATTGTAGGACTAACGCTTAAGTATATTTAAAAAAAGATTCTCATCATTAGGTATCCTAAGGCAACCATTATAATGATCAATCCAATCACAAGAAATACTCTGCGAACAGTAGAATAAGGTGTGGCTGAATTTGAAAAAGCTCCCACAATCAATAGGACCGCAAGAATAAAAAGGGTTGATGAAAACAAATTTGTGAGTGTTTTGTTACCACCACCTAGAGCTTGAGCGAAAAGCAGATACATTGATAAGAAGATGAGTATTGTTCCGAGTACCATCGACACTACATGTGAAAGAAATTGTCGCATAATCAAATTATACACTACAGTTGTATCTTTGTAATAAAATAGACCGCACCCAAATTTAGGATGCGGCCTGATGTCGTCGGGTGAAGGTGGAGATTGTTATTTCAACTCATTTTCTGAATAATACACAATCTCGATAAGCCTGCCGCTATTCACGGGAGTGCTAACTGCTTGCCAGTCACCTGGCCGAATGTTGTTTTTGTTGAGAAACTCAAGGAGTTGTGCACCCGCAGTTTCACCTCCGAATGTTATGCCGAACCATTGCTTATTCATACTCAATTATTATAAAGCAATAATTTGGTTATGTCAATAATCTATAAAATAAAAAATCCTTTTTAGGATTGAGGTTCAACAAATGAAAATGTTTGATCATCTGTGTTGAAAATGACTTCTTTAGGATGATCGAACAACACACTACTTGGTCGTAGTGGATCAAATTGATCGTTGATGATATTCCAGATTGTTACTTCGGCATCGTCCGCTATTCGAAGCCAATTTGTGTCGAAGTAAGCTACTGAATCTGATGGGACAAGGCAATTTCTGACTCGATGATCCTGATCTCTAGAAAATGGTTTTTGACGCCAGAATCCGGTATCAACAAGCAACCTCATGTTGTGTTCATCTGTAAATGGAGCAAGTAATCCGTGACCATAAATCAGAATGCGCTTATATAAACTAGGACTTCGTAGTATATCTAAACGCAATTCTATAAATACTGGCATGTCAAAGTATGTAATTATCATAATCTATAGCGATATTAGCACTACGTACATTCATGTCAATTTATGTGTATAACACCCTTGACTTATACGGGGAATCCATTATACTTACCCTCGATTGTCATGAATGAGTCTTGGCTGGTGCAATCGCCATTAATCGCGCGCTACTCTAAATAAAATATCTTTACCTGTGTCATTCAACATAGGAAACGCTTTTTAATAGACGAGGCAAACCTTCAGTAACACTGAGGGTATTTTGTGTTTTTAATAGTTTTATAAACAGCCGCGCCGAAAGGACGTTGCGCGGCATAATTTTCGAAAAATTACATGAAAAGAGCAAAGAAAGTATTCGGAAACTACAAAGAACCATGGGTAGATATGCCGAACCTTGTAGAAGGTCAGGTACATTCATACGAATGGCTTCGAAAGTTTGGTCTAGGTGAAATTTTCAAAGAATTCGCCGGTATCAAGGATTATTCAGGTAAGAAGTTCGAACTTTCATTCACCGACTTCAAGCTTGAAGAGCCAAAGTACGATGAGGAATATGCAAAGGAGAACAAGATGAACTATGAGGCTCCTCTCAAGGCTATGATTCGTCTCACGAACAAGATTGTTGGTTCTACAAAAGAACAAGAAATCTTCATGGCTGATTTCCCTGTAATGACAAAGAACGGTACCTTCATCATCAACGGTATCGAACGAGTTATCGTTCCACAGCTCGCACGATCATTCGGTATTTTCTTTACCGAGAATGAAGTTCGAGGAAAGCGATACTTCGGAGCAAAGATCATCCCAGCACGAGGTGCATGGATCGAGATCGAGACCGAAGCAGATGACGTCGTATATGTACGTATCGACAAGAACCGAAAGTTTGCAGTCACCACACTCCTTCGCGCGATGGGAGCACCAACTGATGCAGATATTCTTGCACTTGGAGCAGGTAATCCTGAACTCAAGCATGCACTCGAAGTAAGTCTTGCAAAAGACCCAATCAAGACTCAAGACGAAGCATTTATCGAAATCTACAAGCGACTCCGAGATGGAGATCTTGCAACTGTAGAAAACGCAAAGGACTTTTTCCGATCTATTTTTGAAGCAGAACGATACGATATTCACCGTGTAGGACGATTCCGATTCAATCGACGATTCGGTAAGTCACTCGAAGAAAAGGAACTCGAACGAAAGACATTGTCACTTGATGACATTGTAACTACTGTTGCATATGCAGTATCACTTAACCATAACCCAGACGCCGTAGCGGACGATATTGATCACATGGGATCACGACGCGTACGATTCGTAGGTGAAATGATTCAGCAGAAAATGCGCGTAGGTATGACCCAGATGAAGCGAAACATTCAGAACCGAATGTCTACTATTGATACTGATGCAGTATTGCCAGTACAGTTCATCTCACCACGACCATTGCAGGCTCGAATCAAGGAATTCTTTACCACCAACCAGTTGTCACAGTTCATGCAGCAGACCAACTCTCTCGAAGAGCTTGAGCATATGCGAACTATTTCAGCCCTCGGTCCCGGCGGATTGTCACGAGAACGTGCAGGATTCGAAGTGCGAGACGTACATACTTCTCACTACGGACGAGTATGTCCAATCCACACACCTGAAGGTCAGAACATTGGATTGATTCTCCGATTGTCTACCTATGCAAAGGTAAATGAATTCGGCATGATCGAAACACCTTATATCAAGGTGAAGAATGGAAAGATTACTGACGAGGTTCAGTATATGAATGCGCTTGAAGAAGAAAAGTACAACATTGCACATGCTGCAGTTGATTATGATAAGGATGGAAAGATCAAGGCAGACGAAGTTGAAGTTCGACAGAATGGAAATCCAGCTATCGTTCCAGTGAATGAAGTACATTATATGGACGTGTCTACGAACCAGCCATTTGCGATCACTACTTCAATGATTCCGTTCTTGAATCACGATGATGCGAACCGAACACTCATGGGATCAAACATGCAAAAGCAGGCTGTTCCATGTCTTATGCCAGATGCTCCACTCGTTGCGACTGGTATTGAAGAAAAGGCAGTTGCTGACACTGGACGAATTGTTGCTGCAGAAGCAGATGCAACAATTACCAAGGTAGACGGACGAACAATCGCGTACAAGGATGCCAAGGGTAAGGAACACGTACACAATCTCGTACAGTTCCAGCGAACAAACGGATTCACCGTACATCATCAGCGACCAATTGTAAGTCTCGGTCAAAAAGTAAAGAAGGGTGAAGTAATTGCAGACATGTCTACTTCTGATAATGGTCAGATGGCATTGGGGCAGAACTTACTCGTTGGATTCATGACATGGTCAGGAAACAACTATGAAGATGCGATTATTCTTTCTGAACGATTGGTGAAGGATCAAAAGCTTACTTCAATTCATATGGATGAATTCGTAGTAAACGTGCGAGACACCAAGCTCGGGCCCGAAGTCACTACTTGTGATATTCCTAACGTTGGTGAAGCCAAGCTCAAGAACCTCGATGAAGACGGTATTATCCGAATTGGAGCAGAAGTACGACCAGGAGATATTCTCGTTGGTAAAGTAACTCCAAAGGGAGAAACACAGCTCACTCCAGAAGAACGATTGCTACGATCTATTTTCGGTGAAAAGGCAAAGGATGTGAAGGATACTTCAAAGCGTGTTGATTCTGGTAACCGAGGACGAGTAATCGGTATCAAGATCTTCTCACGAGAACGAGGAGACAAGCTTGAATCAGGTATTATCAAGCGAATTCATATCGAAATCGCTCAGCTCCGAAACATTTCTGTAGGAGATAAGCTTGCTGGACGACACGGTAACAAGGGTGTTATCTCACGAATTCTTCCAGTAGAAGATATGCCATACGCAGCAGACGGAACTCCGCTCGATGTGATCCTTACACCACTCGGTGTACCATCACGAATGAACCTTGGACAGATTCTTGAATTGCACCTCGGTATGGCAGCTCATGAATTGAACTACCAAGCAATTGTTCCACCATTCACTGGTGCGACAGATGCCGAAATCAAGGAAGAATTGAAGAAGGCAGGAATGCCAGAAGATGGAAAGGTACAACTCTTCGACGGACGAACAGGAGAAGCCTTTGAACAAAAGACTGCTGTCGGATATATGTATGTCTTGAAACTGCACCACATGGTAGAAGACAAGATTCACATGCGATCTATCGGTCCTTACTCTCTCATTACTCAGCAGCCATTGGGAGGAAAGGCTCAGAACGGAGGTCAGCGATTCGGAGAAATGGAAGTATGGGCGCTCCTTGGTTATGGATCATCATACACATTGCGAGAAATGCTTACTTACAAGTCTGACGATATTGTGGGCCGATCAGATGCCTTTGACTCTATTGTGAAGGGTGAACGAATCGAGCAGCCAAATATTCCTGCATCATTCCACGTAATGCTTAACACACTTCGAGGGTTGTCACTTGATGTTGATTTGAAACAAGGTGACCAAGTAGTCGAGAAACCAAAGAAGAAAATTGTTGACGAACAACAATACTAATTACTCATCATTCAAACAACAACTATATGAATAAATTCAATTCAAAAGAGTCACAGGTGTTCGATTCAATCTCAATCAAGGTTGCATCACCTGATCGAATTCTCGACTGGTCATTCGGAGAAGTGACAAAGCCTGAGACCATGAACTATCGTACACAGCGATCAGAAAAGAACGGTCTCTTCGATGAAAAAATCTTCGGTCCTGATAAGGATTACGAATGTTACTGTGGAAAGTATCGTGGTATTCGATACAAGGGTATTGTCTGTGAAAAGTGTGGAGTAGAAATCACACGATCAATTGTACGACGAGAGCGAATGGGTCACATCGAACTCTCAACTCCTGTTGCTCATATCTGGTTCCTCCGATCAACACCATCACGACTTGGTCTCATTCTCGGAATGGGTCAGGGTGATCTTGAAAAGGTAGTCTACTTCGCTGGATATCTCGTCACAAAGGTATTCGTTGAAGAACGTGATCGTTTCCTTGCAGACCTTGATTCTGAATTCAAGGCAAAGGTAAAGACATATCAAGACGAAAAGACAAAGGATGCCCTCAAGGAATTGCTTACTAACACTCGAAAAGAAATTGAGAGCATTGAAGTAGGACAAGTGCTCGATGAAGTGCAGTATCACAAGTACTCACTCAAGTATGGAACACTTTTTGAAGCAGGAATTGGAGCAGAAGCTATTTACACCATCTGTAAGAATCTTGATCTTGCAAAGCTTCAGAAAGAACTCGAAGCAATTGTAGAAAAGGCTCCCGCACTCGAACGAGAAAAGATGAATCGACGAATTGGTCTCGTGAAGTCAATGCTTGCCTCTGGTGTACGACCAGAATGGATGTTCCTTACACGATTGCCAGTTATTCCAGCAGGTCTTCGACCGATGGTGGCACTCGAAGGAGGACGACATGCAACATCTGATGTAAACGATCTCTATCGACGAGTAATCAATCGAAATAATCGATTACGAAAACTTATCGAAATTCATGCTCCTGATGTAATTCTCCGAAACGAAAAGCGAATTCTCCAGGAAGCTGTTGATGCTCTTATTGATAACTCAATGCGACAGGGTGGTGCTGCAACTGCAGGTGCTAATCCAGCACAGCGACGACCATTGAAGTCACTTGCGGATAACCTCAAGGGTAAGCGAGGTCTCTTCCGAGGAAATCTCCTTGGTAAGCGAGTAGATTATTCTGGACGATCAGTAATTGTGGTAGGTCCTTCACTTAACCTTGACCAGTGTGGATTGCCAAAGCACATGGCACTTGAACTTTTCAAGCCATTCGTGATCTCAGGATTGTTGAAGCGAGAACTTGCATTCAACATTGGAGGTGCACGACGAATGATTGAAGATGAGGCTCCTGAAGTATGGGAAATTCTCGAAGAAGTAATTAAGGGTAAGTATGTACTCTTGAACCGAGCTCCGACCCTTCACCGATTGGGTATTCAGGCTTTCCAACCAATCCTTATCGAAGGTAATGCGATCCAGGTTCACCCACTCGTATGTACTGCGTTCAACGCGGACTTCGACGGAGACCAGATGGCGGTACACGTTCCATTGTCAGAAGAAGCTCAGTGTGAAGCTCGAGAAGTAATGGCGGCAGACAAGAACATCTTGAAGCCAGGAAATGGTGATCCTACTGTTTCTGCCAAGCTCCTCGACATCGTATTGGGATGTTACTGGATGACAAAGACATTGGTAGGAGAAAAGGGTGAGAACAAATTCTTCTCATCTCCAAACGAAGCAATTACTGCATGGAATTTCGGTGTAGTAAGTCTCCGAGCAAAGGTAAAGATTCTTGGAAGTGATGATGCTCGATACGGTAAGTTCGAAGGAAAGCCATTCGAAACAACCATCGGACGATTGCTCTTCAACGAAGTGATGCCTGAAGACTATCCATTCATTAATGAAGAAATGGATAAGAAGCGCATGGGAGTAATGGTAGATGATCTCATCACTCGATATGGAGTAGGACGAGTCGCTGCAATTCTCGATAAGGTGAAGTCATTCGGATTCAAGTATGCAACACATGCTGGTATCACATGGGGTATCGATGATGTACGAGATCCAGAAGAAAAGAAAATCATTATCGAAGACGCCAAGAAAGAAGCTGTTCGAGTGGTTGAACAGTACAACGAAGGTCTTCTCTCAGAAGATGAACGAAAGCGAAAGGTGATTGAAATCTGGCAGGACGCAAAGGTAAAGGTAGAAGGAGTGATGGACAAGGCCTTCACAAAGGATGGTCCAGTATATGACATGGTGAAGTCGGGTGCTCGAGGATCATTGGGTAACATTACTCAGATGGCTGGTATCAAGGGTCTCATTCAGAACACTGCCGGAGAGACAATTGAATTCCCGATTCTTTCTGCATACAAGTCAGGTCTTACACCAATTGAATACTTCATTACTACTCACGGGGCACGAAAGGGTATGACAGATACTGCGCTCAACACTGCAAAGGCGGGTTACCTTACTCGACGATTGTTCGATGTTGCTCAGGATGTAGTGGTATCAGAAGTTGATTGTGGAACAAAGGAACATGTTGTTATCAATACTGACAGTGACTCAGGAATCACTATTCCAATCTCAAAGAAGATTCGAGGACGTGTGGTTGCAGAAGATGTAGTGGATACAAAGGGTGAAGTCATCTTCAAGAAGGGATCATTGCTTTCTAAGCATGATGCAAAGAAAGTGGAAGATGCTGGAGTTGCAAGTGTTAATGTACGATCACCACTCGTATGTAAGAGTATTCAGGGAGTATGTGTGATGTGTTACGGACTTGATCTCGGTAAGAACAAGATGATTGATGTCGGAGAAGCAGTAGGAACTGTAGCCGCGCAAGCGATCGGAGAACCAGGAACACAGCTTACAATGCGAACATTCCACGCCGGAGGTGTGGCGGTACAAGGAGGAGATATTACACAAGGTCTTCCTCGAGTAGAAGAAGTATTCGAAAAGCGAATGCCAAAGAACCCTGCGGTAGTAGCTCATACATCAGGAACAGTGACTGAAATCAAAGACATGGGCAAGGAACGAATGATGAAGGTACTTGCGGATGTTGAAGAAGGAAAGAAGAAGGGTGTAGCTGAAGCTGAATATTACTTCAGTCTCAAGCGAGCTCCAGTAGTACGTGTAGGAGACAAGGTTGAAAAGGGGCAGATCCTTACTGACGGTTCTGCATCAATTGATGAACTCTTCAAATATGGTGGAAAGGAAAAGGCACAGAACTACATCATTACTGAAGTAAACAAGCTCTACGAATTGCAGGGAGAAACCGTTTCTCGAAAGCATATCGAAATTATCGTGAAGCAGATGTTTAGTCCAGTAAAGATCAAGACTCCTGGTGATACTGAATTCGCAGTTGGTGAAATTGTGAACAAGTCTGACCTCGATCGTCTCAACAAGGAACTCAAGAAGAACGGAAAGGAAATTGCAGCAGGTGATGCAGCAGTACAGGGTATTACAGAAGTATCATTGTCACGACGAAGCTTCCTCTCAGCTGCTTCATTCCAACACACTAACCGAATCCTTATTCAGGCTTCAGTACGAGGTATCAAGGAAGAACTCATTGGTCTCAAGGAAAACGTGATCATTGGTCGCCTTATCCCAGCAGGTACAGGTTGGAAGGGAAGTGAGAAGCATGCGATGATCGAAAAGCTTCAAGCAACACTCCCACAGAAGGCATCAGAGCGAGAACGACAACAAGCAAATTCATAATATGCAATCCAAAGGATCGGTTGAAGCAATCAAAGACCGATTACGAATCGAGGACCTTATCGGAAGCTATATCACGATCGAGAAATCGGGAATAAACTACAAAGCGCGGTGTCCATTTCACAATGAAAAGACTCCGTCGTTCTTTGTGTCTGCCGATCGAGGTTCGTATTACTGCTTCGGATGTGGAGCCAAGGGAGATATATTCAGCTTTGTGCAGCAATTCGAAGGAGTGGACTTCGTCGGTGCATTGAAGCTGCTTGCTGAACGAACGGGAGTTGAATTGAACTTCGACTCCTATCAGCATACTTCCAAGCGAGAGCGATTGCTTCGCATCATGGAAGCTGCGTGCAAGTTCTATGAGCTTGCTTTCACCAAGCACAAGGCTGCAAATGAATATCTCATTGCTCGAGGACTTACTCCTGAGACAATCAAGAGTTGGAGAATCGGTTGGGCGCCACTCGATTGGCGTGCATTGTCTGAAGTATTACTTCAAAAAGGAATTACCAAAGAAGAATTGCAAGAAGTAGGACTCACCAAAGAAGGTGATAAAGGAATTGCATACGATCGATTCCGTGGAAGAATCATGTTTCCACTCTTTGATGCTGCAGGACGCGTCGTAGGATTCTCAGGACGATTACTCGCTGATGATCCAAATGCTCCGAAGTATCTCAATTCACCAGAAACAGAATTATTCAAGAAAAGTGAAATACTCTATGGTCTCGATCGTGCCAAGCGTGCGATGCGTGAGAAAGGATTTGTACTTCTCGTTGAGGGACAAATGGACTTGCTCATGTGTCATCAGTCAGGATTGAACTTCGCACTCGCTACATCAGGAACCGCACTTTCTGAACAGCATGTTGATATGATTCGACGATTCGTACCAAAGATCGTTATCTCATTCGACGCTGATAATGCAGGAAGAAAGGCATCAGAACGCGTGTGGAACATGGCATTACAAAAAGACATGGAGGTAAACATTATCTCGATGCCGCATGGTAAGGATCCAGCGGATGCATTACGTGAGAATCCGCATGCGCTCGATGAGGCATTAAAGAGTACAGGACATATTGTAAATGTCTTACTTGCTGCAATTAAGAAAGAATCCACGGATACCAAAATACTTGGTGAGCGATTGAACAAAGAAATTATTCCACTCATTGCAGCAATTCCTCAGGCAATGTTGCGTGGACATTTCGTAGCAACGATTGCTGAAGTCATTGGTGTAAAGGAAGAAATAGTGTGGGATGATCTCAAGAGTTATCTCAAGACAAAATCTTCACCACAACGGCAATCAACAGCTGGTCAATCGTCAAGTCTTGCCAAAAAGTCGCGACAAGATATAATTAATCATCAAATCTGGGCATTGTTGTGGTACGCAGAAAAATGCGACCCGAAGTTATTTGCTTCATTAGAACAAAAACTTATAACAATGCTTGGTTCGGAGCAATACACGATCACTGCATCTGCTCTCGAGTCAGAAAAAAACAATCTCATCTTCCAGGCTGAGATTGAATATCAGGACAAAACAATACAAAAAGAGGCAGAAACGCTTCTTATGAACCTGGAACTCGAACTCATGCGATCTCTCTTTGCAGAGACCATGGAAAAACTCTCACATGCAGAAAAAGAACACAACAAGCAAGAAAGTGAACGACTCCTTGCCTTGTGTCATGACTATACTCGTAAGATCAACGAGCTTAAGTCGAAGCTTTTAATATAAGGTTTTATAATTCGCATCATGCCAAAAAAACAAACAAAGAAAGTGGTAAAGGTCAAAAAAGCTGCTCCTAAGAAAGTAGAGAAGAAAAAACCTGCAAAGAAAGAGGTGAAAGTAAAGAAAGCTCCTGCTCCAAAGAAAGTAAAGTTGAGTAAGAAAGCGGAAGTTGAAGATCAGAAAGCTCAAAAGATTATCAACAAAGGTAAGGAACGAGGTTTCATTACCTATGACGAAATTCTCAAGGAGTTTCCAACGATTGAAGATAATATTATCTTTCTTGATGAACTCTATCAGAAGCTTCAGGTAGCTGGTATTGATGTACTTGAAGGAGGGGGATTGCTTGACACCAAGGATATGACTGATGATGTGAAGAAGTATGCCTACGATGGTCGTGGAGGTGATTCTGGATATGATTCAATTCAGATGTATCTCCGAGAAATCGGTCAGTACCCACTCATTCATGCTCATGAAGAAAAGGAATTGGCGAAGCGAATTGTTGCAGGTGATGATGAAGCGAAGAACTTGCTCGCAAAGGCGAACCTTCGACTCGTAGTATCGATTGCAAAGAAGTATGTGGGACGATCACCAGACCTCACGTTGCTCGATCTCATTCAAGAAGGAAACCTCGGACTCTTCAAGGCAGTTGATAAATTCGATTGGACAAAGGGATTCAAGTTCTCAACTTATGCGACATGGTGGATTAGACAGGCTATCACTCGAGCACTTGCTGATCAATCTCGAACTATTCGAGTACCGGTGCATATGGTAGAAACCATTGCCAAGTACAAGCAGGTGGTACGACGATTGTCACAAGACCTCGGACGAGATCCATTACCAGATGAAATTGCGGTAGAAATGGGACTTGATGTAGACAAGGTATACATGATCGAGAAGATTGATCAATCAACCGTCTCACTCGAAAGTCCAGTAGGAGATGATGGTGATGATGGTAAGTCAGTGCTTGGAGACTTTATTCCTGATGACAAGATTCTCTCTCCTGATCAGGAATCTTCACGACGAATTCTCTCAGATCAAGTGAAAGAAATTCTCAATGACCTTTCAGAAAAGGAACGACGAATTCTCGAAATGCGTCACGGTCTCGTTGATGGCATTCAGCATACATTGGAAGAAGTAGGGAAGAAATTCAATGTAACTCGAGAACGTATTCGACAGATCGAAGCCAAGGCTCATGAAAAGATTCGAAACCACGATAAGGCAAATCGATTGAAGAATTACTAAGAAGGAAATATATAAATAAAAAATCACCCGTTACTCTTCGCGAGAGGCGGGTGATTTTGCTGTCTTCGGCACAATGAATCCAACTACCACATCGAATTCTTCACCGTTCTTTAATGTGGAGCTTGGGCGGTCAAAGGTGAAAATTGCGTTGTCAGATTTTCGTGCTGCTACAATGTGATACATTTTGCATGCGATAGTCTGCTCGTGGTAGATACCGACAACCTTGAATGTTTCTCCATGTTTCCTGAATTGATCACGGATATCAAGTGCGAATGAAAGACATAGGAAAATACCTGCTGTCCATACAAAGATCTGTTTAAACATAGCCGTTTTTATACCATGCTAGAGAGCGTTTGGTCAATGTGGTGAAGGTGGGGTAAAATACCCATATGGATAAAGTATTTCTCGAGCGATATAACAGACTCAACAAAGCACAGAAGGAGGCCGTGGATACCATAGAAGGCCCAGTAATGGTCATTGCAGGGCCTGGGACCGGCAAGACGAGTATTCTTACCCTTCGTATCGCTAATATCCTCAGACAGACTGATACGCCGCCATCAGGGATTTTAGCCATTACCTTCACGGATTCAGGAGTAAAGTCGATGAAGCAGAAGCTTCGAGAGATTATTGGCAGTCGAGCGGATGAAGTTCGCATCCACACCTTCCATGGATTTGCTGCTTCGATCATAAGTGAGTTCAAAGAATATTTTGTACATCTCTCGGATGCAGTACAAATGACTGATATTGATCAGGTGGAATTAGTGAAGCATATCCTTACTGACAATACCTACAAAGACTTAAGACCTTTTGGTAATGAAGATTTTTATGTTGATCATTTATTAGGAATGATTCGTGATGCCAAGAAAGATGCGGTCACGCCAGAAATGCTTGCTGACTTTGCACAGACTGAGGTCAAGCGAATCGAGAGTGATGAAGCCTCAATCTCTACTCGTGGTGCAACCAAGGGACAGCTCAAAGCAGATGCCAAGCGTGCAATTGATAAATGTAAGCGAACCATACTTGCAAGTGAAGTCTACAAGCAGTACGAATATCGCAAGCAGCATCCACTTGCTGGTGGCAAGAAGATGATGGATTTCGATGATCTGATTGTTGAAGTGCTCAAGGCATTACGCGAGCATGAAGTATTGCTTCGAAGTATTCAAGAAAAGTATCTCTATGTGCATGTAGACGAGCATCAAGATACAAATGATTCGCAGAATGCAATCATTACACTTATTGCTGCGTTCTTTGATAGTCCAAATGTCTTTATTGTAGGAGATGAGAAGCAGGCAATCTATCGCTTTCAAGGTGCATCAGTAAAGAACTTTTTACAATTTGAATCATTGTGGAGTGACATGAAAGTGATTTCACTCGAGCATAATTATCGGTCTCATCAATCAATTCTCGATGCGAGCTTTGCAATGATTGAGGCCAATTATGATGAAGGACAACACGAGCGACTTCGTGTTCGATTGCAATCAGGAAGCAATGACACTCAGAGACCTGTTGAAGTGGTCACTGCGGGTAATATCACTGCTGCTGAGCAGTATCTCACTGAGACTATTAAGCAGATTCAGACCAATGATTCGCAAGCTACTATTGCGATTATTTCACGTACCAATGCAGACATTGAGCGTGTAGTGCGATCATGTGCTGCAGAAGGAATTAACGTTGCATCAGAGCGAAGTATTAACATCTTCAATCATCCAATCGGATTGTTATTCTTTGCATTGATTGAGTGTATTGAGAATCCACTGGCACTTGATGCGTGGTCACGAACGATTGTGGGAGGATTATGGAGTCTTGATTTCACTGCGCGCACTGAGATACTTCAAAAGATTCGCAAAGAAGGTATTGAGACAATTGGTAAAGATATTCCAGCATACGAGGCAATACGTAGTGAAATCGTACAAGATAGTCCACTTGAATTCTTTATGACATGTGCAGACAAGAGTGGGCTTATCGAGCGCGTGAGTACTGATCCGGTATATGTTGAAGTATGGAGAGGGATTTATACATTTGTTGAGTCGGTGATTCGTCAGAAAGGCTGTGTTGATCCAATTGAATG
>JBDKLF010000055.1:0-14110 GCA_039795755.1 Candidatus Parcubacteria bacterium
GCGAACAGGTGAAGGTACACTTCCCTCGAGCGGGTATCATCGGCGAGGAGCATGGCCTACGGTTCACACCCGAAGACCCGGACGGAATGACCGTCATTATGGACGGACTCGATGGCACCAAGGCATTCAATCGTCGTCAGCAATACGGCATCGGCACCATGATCGCAGTGATAAAGGATAATCAAATCATCGCGGCCGGCGTCGGCAACGTCAACACTGGCGAGACGATCGTCTACGGACCAGAAGACACTACGGTGATTCGCGAGCGCTTCGGCTTCATCTACAACCTCAAGGATGCAGCGGCCGAAAAAGCTGAAGAAACCTATCTCCAGCTCGGCAAGGCACCCGATCAGTATCCACCTGCGATGCAGGCAGTTCTGAAACGTCCAGAAGACGGTGGTCTCTTCAAGCAGATCAACATCATGAACGGCTCGATTGGGACCATGACTGCACGCCTCTGGTGCGGTGAAGTCGGAGCAATGGTAACTGAGCCAGCTTATACCCCATGGGACTTCGCTCCCGTGCACGGTATCAACAAAGCACTCGGGTTGATCTATCTGCGACCGAACGGCGACGGCAAGCTCGAGATATACGAGCCTGAAATGTTCTACGAAGTAAGGAAGCCACAGCATCCCTTCGAGATCATTACCCGCCCAGAATATGTCCGGGCAATCATGAAGGCCTACAACGGCTAGTGTCCTACTCCCTACTTAGAAATAGGTAGGGAGTTTTTATATAACAAAACACTCCCCGATTTCTCGGGGAGTGTTTTTTCTAAGCTTTACTTTGAAGCAATCTGACCGGCAGCTGACCAACATGGAGATGATGATGACCATGGTTGTGCACCCTGACGCTCATAGAGATCTCGAGCATATGCCATGTTACCTTCGAGGGTATAGATGTCATATCCTTTCGTCTTTGATGTGTCGAGGTGGTAATACTCATTAATCTGCATTACACCAACGTCAGCGTCATTTACCTTACCTCGTCGGATACTACCGTCTTCGTTGAACTGCTTGAATGTTGATTCACATCGAGCAATTTCGATAAGGATAGGTTCGTCCTTGAAATATTCTCGGACCGCCATCTCAACTGTATTTCCGATTGCTAAAGTACTTGGTGTCGCAACTACTGGAGTAGTTGAAGCCGTGTTCTGGACGTCTGCGTTTCCTGCCTGTGTGACAACAAACATCATAAGTCCTACTGCAATGTTAGCTAAAATAAGCCGTGGATTAATGTTAAGAGTTCTGATTGCTACCGTAATCTGACTGTCTGGGTTTCAAAAGAAAAGCTCAGATAGTTAATCTGAGTTGTTAATATAATAGCATATTTGATTACCGCTGTCAATACTTTCCCATGAAAATAGGCCTTTGTAAAGGGTTAAAAATGGCTCAACAAGGCCGTATTTATGCCATACCGAGCTTTACTATATATTCAAAGTGTTGTCTACTTACTGGCTGAATCGAGAGTCGTGAGCCAGTCTGAGCAACCATGATACCTTTGAGTGCTGGATCGAGCTTGATTCGAGAGAGAGGAATCACATTTTTGAAGGTATTTTGGTACGAAAATTCAGTTGCTACCCAGATTGGATTCGTTTTTGAGGACTTTGGATCGTAATGATCATCCTTTTTATCCAAGGCAGTGACATCAGGAGCTGCTTCAGCACTGACTACCGCAACTCCCGCTACATGTGGAGCAGTTCCTCCTGAATGATAGAAGAGTGCTTTGTCCCCTACCTTCATGAGATCACGCATGAAATTGCGCGCCTGGAAGTTCCGTACGCCACTCCAGCGAGTCTTTCTCTCCTTCTTGAGGTCAGCTATCGAATAGCAGTCTGATTCGGACTTTATGAGCCAATAACGCGGTTCTGTGTTCATTTATTTAGTGAAAATAAGGTGAGTAATATATCCGAACTGCTGCTTTTCTTCTACCAACCCTAACCCCATACCCTGCCCTTCTGTCTTGAGAACATCTTCTATTCCCCGGGCTAATCCTCGACACGTATTTATCAGACTCAATAGCCGACCAGCAAAGGTTCGTGGGGTACCGAATTCTACAATAATTAACTTCCCACCGGGTCGAAGCACTCGTGCACACTCAGTCAGACACGCCTTCCAACTTTCTCGGGGGAAATGATGGAAGCTCACCATGCATATCACTTGAGTGTAGTAATCCTGAACTGAGGGTAAATGATCAGCAAATGCTCGCTTGAACTTGATACCTTTGTCTCCATGAAGCTGTTCTGCTCGTAACCGGACTGATTCCTGAGGTTCAATTCCCATATATTCGAGATCATTTCCATATTCGAGAGCAATGCGAGCAAGCAATGCACCATCACCACAGCCAATATCAATTACCTTATCACCGGGAGCGAATTCCGCTTCTTGAATAATCACACTTTGAATCTTTCGTAATCCAAGCATTCGGCGAGCCCATTGTTTGAGTATATATATCATAGAATAAGTTATTGATGACAATGTGCCGCAATCGTATATCCTGCCTGCTCGGCAAGTGCCGCTGAAGCAAAGGATACTCGATTGGCTTCCTTGATACGTGCCAATCCTGAACAGTCGTTGTAATAGTATTTCTTGCCTGTCTTTGACGCATATACGGTGGTAAGGGTACCTATAACTGAGCTTTTTGTGGCACCAGTGGTACTATCAGTAAATACCGGACCTTCAAAAGTACCTATAGTTACCCCCTCTACTTCCCGGGTATGCATCATCAGTCCAATACTGCCAATAAGCAGGAAAACGAGCCCAAAGACCGTACTTACCCAAAAAGCATCGCGAAGTACTATATATGTATTGATTTTTTGCGGTATATCCTGTATACTCATGAGACTTAATTATATAGTAAATTTTACCACAACTAAGCCATGGCAACCAAAAAAGCCGGAGGAACAGCTAAAAACCTCACCGATTCAAAACCAAAATACCTTGGAGTAAAGCTCTATGCAGGTGAAAAGGCGAATCCAGGATCAGTAATTGTACGACAGCGAGGAACACGATACGTTGCCGGCAAGAACACTCAACTTGGTAAAGACCACACTATCTTTGCAGTAAAGCCAGGAATTGTATCTTTCAAAGACAAGCGAAAGACTCGATTCGACGGAACAAAAACTTCAAAGAAAGAAGTAAACGTTAACTAGTCTCCCATAACAAAAAACCTCCGAATGATTCGGAGGTTTTTTGTTTGACTTTGACCTATTTTAGGATAATATCTAGTTAAATTGATCTATCTATGAACGTACCTACTAATTACTCAGGGCTCATACGCGCCGCTATCGAAAATAAATTCCGGGGGAAAGTCAATGCGGCTGCACGCCACCTGATGTCAAAAGGAATTTTGAAGGGTAAAAACTTCAACACCAATCGTGCAAAACTGAGCGGAATACTTTCTGAGCCGCACAAATTTAGCGATGCGCTTATGGAGTCCTGCGCTAAGTCTCTCGAAGAGGCAAACGACTCGGAAGTCGCGAGAGCACTTAGCACAAATGGAGTTACTGGTAACCACACCGACAGAGACCTTCGGCCGTTCCTTAAAATTTTGCTTGAGGTAATCGAAGGCCCATTACCTATGAATATAGTGAACAGGATGTGGGTCACGCTCTGTGCGGGCGGACTTGAACCCACACCAACCCTATTGAAAGAGCTCTATACTCAGCTTTCCGTTTCAATCTGATACATTCTAATAGAGTGAGTCAGTTTTTATTTCACCTCTACATTCAACACCCCATCAATTCCATGAGCATGGAGTTTGAGTGTATATTCCCCTACTTCCTTAATCGGATGCTTGAGCTCGATCCATGAAGCATTGAGTACCACATTATGCTGATCTTTGAGTGCGAGCATGATTTCTGCTGCATGAATACTCGCAAAGAGATGACCCTTGTCACTTGCATTAGCTTTGATATTCACCGTCTTTGAAGCGAGGTCTTTGAATGTTGCTCGAGCGAGGTCCTGCTGAATCTTTACTTCTACCTCGTGTTGCTGCTTCTCTAATTCATACTTCTTGAGTACTTCTGGAGTTGCAACAACTCCATGCTTCTTAGGTAAGATAGCATTCAGAGCAAAGCCATCCGCCACGTTCTTGATTTCACCTTTCCTTCCTACACCCTTAATATCCTGAAGTAACAATATCTTCATAGGCTTGTATTAGATCAATAATGTATTCTTTGTACTACTTTTTGAGGAGAATTTCAACCGCCTTGTCGAGCTGAGCATCTTTCTTGTCTTTGATATTATCCTCAGTGAGTTCTACCTTCACATCAGGGTCAATTCCTCGTAATGAGATTGAATTACCGTTTGGAGTAAGCCATCGAGCGATGGTTACCTTGAGTGAGGTGTCTTTGGTAATTGGTACCAATTCCTGTACCGAACCCTTCCCGAAGGTTGTCTCTCCTACCAATGTTGCCTTGCCATGTTCCTTGAGTGCGCCCGCGAGAATTTCTGAAGCTGAAGCTGAACCGCCATTGATAAGAATGACTGTCTTGAGCTTTGATGAGAAAATATCATATCCACGACTTCGAAGCACCTTTGCTTCTTCACTACTATTAGTACCGAAGTCCTCTGATACCACAACCTTCCCTTGTGGAAGGAACCAACTAGCCATATCTACCGCCGCATCGAGGTATCCACCTGGATTGTTTCGAAGATCGATAATAAGCTTATCGGACTTAGAGTTAACAAATTCACGTAAGGCATCCTTGAATTCAGTTGCTGCAGTTGCGGTAAATGATGAGATACGGATAACAAAAATCTTATCTTTTCGCAATTCAGTCTCAACAGCAGGAATTTTGATTACATCTCGAACAATGGTGATGTCTTTTGCTTTTTCCTTGTCTGAAGAACGGAAGGTAATAGTCACTTCAGTTCCCGCCTTTCCTCGAATGAGCTTAATGGCCTTATCAACTGACATTCCTTCAGTTGTTGTACCGTTAATTGCGAGCACTTTGTCTCCTGCTTGTACTCCAGCTTTTTCTGCTGGTGAGCCCTTGAGCGGAGCGATAACCGTGAGCACATCATCTTTGAGTCCTACTTCCATACCTACTCCTTCGAAATTTCCTTGAATATTTTCTTCAAAAGCACTGAGTTCCTGTGGTGGGAAGTACACGGTATATGGGTCACCTACTGATTCTACCAATCCCTTGATAGCACCATTGATCTTTTCTTCATCTGATACGGCCTTGGTACTTGTTCCAGGTACAAATCGCTCATTGAGCACGTCCCATACTTTCCAAAATGCAGAAAGATTCACTCGTTCCTCAGCTACCGCACGATGTGATCCACTATCGAATCCAATATAAAGACCGGCACCAAAAACAACTGCGATAATCGCAATTCCTGAAAGGATTTTTGCGTATAATATTTTGATTGGATGATGTGACATGCGATGTGTTTAGAAGCTACAGTATAGCATGATATACTAATTTGTATGATTAGAACATATACGCATAAAAACATTACCTGGATAGATCTCGAACACCCTACCACTGATGAAGTGCGGAAGATTATGCAGGATTATGATATTAGTGAAGTGGTCGCTGAAGAATTACTCAAACCCACCTTTAGATCGAAAGTAGAAATATTTGATCACTATGCATACTTCATTCTTCAAGTTCCTGGTGTAGGTCCTCGCAGCAAAGCTCAAGAAATTGACTTCATACTTGGAAAAAACTTCCTCATCACTACACGCTACGAAGAAATTGATCCTCTGCTCGAATTTTCAAAGACGCTCGAAGTTGAATCAATACTTAACAAAGAAAGTATGGGAGAACATGCAGGATTTCTCTTCTTCTTCATGATGCGACATCTCTATCAGTCATTACAAGAAAAAATTGATTCCATCGATGCACATATTCGTGATATTGAGTCACAAATCTTTAGTGGTAATGAGCGGCACATGGTAACCGCACTCTCGAAGCAAGCTCGAACCCTCCTCAACTTCAAAGCAGCAACAGATAGTCATGAAGAAGTACTTGAGTCTCTCGAAGGAGTAAGTGGATCAATCTTTGGAAATGGATTCGAACATTATATAAAGAAGATTAGTGGTGAATGTAAGAAAGTTAGACATCTCGTACTCTCGAAGCGAGATTATGTAGATGAATTACGAGATACTAATGACTCACTCCTCAATTCAAAACAAAATGAGATCATGAAGATCTTTACCGTGCTCGCCTTTGTTACCTTCCCTATTTCTTTGGTAGTTGAAATTCTTGGTATACAATCTGATACCAACCCAATTCTTGGAAACCAAAATGACTTCTGGATTATTGTGGGAATTGTTATTGGAGCAGTGATGCTTATGCTTGCATACTTTAGAAAGCGAGATTGGCTATAAAATTTATGGATATTTACCTTCACAACACCCTATCAGGGAACACTGATAAATTCGTGCCTTTAGAAAAAGTTGTTCGCATGTATCATTGCGGACCAACCGTATACAACTATGCCCATATCGGCAACCTACGTTCATATGTATTTGCCGGATTATTGCGTAAGCTCTTTGAATATGAAGGTTACGAGACTAAGCAAGTTATCAACATCACTGACTTTGGACATCTTACTTCTGATGGTGACGAAGGTGAGGACAAAATGACTAAAGCATTGATCCGCGAAGGCAAACCAATGACACTTGAAGCTATGAAAGAAATTGGTGAATTCTATACTAAAGCATTTATACACGATCTTCACACACTCAATATCACCCTTCCCCATCATTTACCCAAAGCAAGTGAGCATGTCACTGAAGACAAAGCAATTGTACAGAATCTTCTCGACTCTGGAGTTGTATACCCTACCTCTGACGGACTCTACTTCAATATCGACAGTTATCCTCAGTATGGAAAACTCGGCAATATCAAAATCGATGCACTCAAAGAAGGAGCCCGAGTAGAATCTAACCCCGAGAAGAAACATCCTGCTGACTTTGCCGTATGGAAATTCAACAAAGAATTTGGCTGGGATGCACCATGGGGCAAAGGATTCCCTGGATGGCATATTGAATGTTCTGCTATGGCAATCAAATATCTCGGGGAGACCTTTGATATTCATACTGGTGGCATTGATCATATTCCCGTACATCACAACAATGAGATTGCTCAGTCTGAGTCATATACTCGCAAGGAATTCGCAAAGTATTGGCTTCATAACAACTTCATCACAATTGATAGTCAAAAGATTTCTAAGTCACTTTCGAATGATATTTATCTCAAAGATATAATCGCAAAAGGATACTCACCACTCGCTTACAAATATTGGCTTTATACTTCGCATTATGAAAGTCTTGCAAACTTCACTTGGGAAGCACTGACCGGTGCAGCAGAAGCATATCGCAAGCTTGTGCGTCTCGTTGCTTCAGTTCCTCATGCTACTCCAGAGCGATCTGCAATAAGTGATGCAATGATTGCCCCTATATATATGAACCTCAACACTCCAGAATCATTGGCGCATATGTGGAATATGCTCAAAGACGATACACTCACTCAAGAACAAAAGGCTGGTGCCTTACTCGAGCTCGATCGAATACTTGGTCTCAATATCGCAGAAGAAGCCCGTAAGTCATCTGAAATCCCTGATGCTATCAAGGAACTTGCTGAGAAGCGTGAAGAAGCACGTAAGAATAAAGACTGGAAATCTTCTGATGACCTACGAAAAGCTATACAAGATGCAGGGTACGTTGTAGAAGACGGTGAACACGGTCAGAAGATTAGTACTTTATAATTATTTTATCCCCAACTTGTCCCCTAATACGGGGTTTGCGGCTTTTGGCTCAAAAGAACATAATACAGCTATGAGTTACTCAAACACCGCGCTCAAAATACCCCCACATTCACTCGAAGCAGAAATGGCGTTGCTTGGTTCTATTCTCCTACGACCAAATGCCTTTCATGATATTTCTGACAAGATTCGTGAAGAAGGATTTTATTCTGAGAAGCATCGAATGATTTGGCGAGCGATGGCAGCACTTTCATTGCAGCATCACCCTATCGACCTCCTTACGGTCTCTAATGAGTTGCGACAGAACAATCAACTCGAAGCAATTGGTGGTGCGAGCTATCTCACTGAATTAGTGAACACCGTTCCTTCTTCAACCAATGCAGAACACTATGCAGAAATGGTGCAGAAGAAATTCATCATGCGAAAGCTCATTGATGCAGCAGAACATATTGGAGGACTTGGATATGAAGAATCAAGTGAAGTTGAGCACATACTTGATAGTGCAAGTAAGAAACTCTTCGAAGTGACCAACTTCTCAGGGTCAGGACAATTCACTGCTCTCGGTGATGCACTCGAAGAAGCGTTCGAGCGACTCGATCGTCTCCATCAGAATCCTAATGAAGTACGTGGAGTTCCGACAGGATTCCGACAGCTTGATAATAAGCTCGCAGGATTCCAGAACTCTGACCTCATTATTCTTGCCGCACGACCATCATGCGGTAAGACTTCCCTCGCACTCGACTTCGTACGACATGCTGCAATTCAAATGAATGTTCCTACACTCTTCTTCTCACTTGAAATGAGTACACAACAGCTCGTTGACCGTATGCTTGCTGCTGAAGCAAAAGTGGATGCATGGAGATTGCGAACTGGTAAGCTCGATATGGAAAGTGAATTCGTACTCTTGCAAGAAAAGCTCGGCACCCTCTCACAAGCACCTATCTATGTCGATGATCAACCAGCAAATAATATTATGAAAATGCGTTCTGCTGCTCGACGCCTCAAAATGGAGAAAGGTCTCGGACTGATTGTCGTAGACTACTTGCAGCTCATGGCACCAACTACCACCAAAGGAAGTGATAACGTGGTGAATCAGGTAACTGAAATCTCTCGATCCTTGAAGCAACTTGCAAAGGAAATGAATGTACCCGTGATTGCACTCTCACAGCTCTCTCGAGCGGTAGAACAGCGTGGAGGACGACCTCGACTCTCTGACCTCCGAGACTCTGGATCTATTGAGCAGGACGCGGATGTGGTGATGTTCATTCACCGTGAAGAAAAGTCTTATAACGAGGAACCAGGCAAAGCCACTCCGGTAGAAATCCTTATCGAAAAACATCGAAACGGTCCCACAGGAAAAGTTGACCTCATGTTCAACAGTGTGCAATCAACATTTATCGAGCCAGATCCAAGCTATGCTGCTTTCCAGAAAGATGTCGCAAGCTTCTAATATTACCTAACTTTACATGAATCCGATTGATAAGCTCACAGAATATTTCATGAACTTCCCTGGTATTGGTCCACGCCAAGCCAAGCGCTTCGTCTATCATCTCCTTACTCGTGATCAGAACACTCTCAATGAATTCGCTGATCATATCAAGGCACTCAAGCAACACATAAAGATCTGTACACGATGCTTTCGTTTCTTCATGAAAAGCGCTTCAACAGATAACATGTGTACCATCTGTTCCAATTCAGAGCGCAATAATGCTTCATTACTTATTGTTCCTCGTGATAATGACCTCGAAGTGATCGAAAAGTCTAAGTCATATGACGGATTGTATTTTGTCCTCGGTGGGACTGTACCTATTCTCGAAAAGCTTCCTGAAGCACGAATTAGAATCAAAGACCTTCGTGCACGGATCGCCTCTGACAAAGCAGTGATAAAAGAAATAATCCTCGCAGCCAATTACAATCCAGAAGGTGAAAACACCATGGAATACGTAGAGGCCGAGCTTACTAAACTCATTGGTCCTGATATCAAGATCACACATCTCGGCCGTGGCTTCTCAACTGGTACTGAGATTGAGTATTCAGATGCAGCAACTATCAAGAACGCATTGAAGAATCGATTCTAAATGAAAACAAAAAAATCCCCAGAACGGGGATTTTTTATTATTTGATTCCAGTGATCTTTACCTTGAAGTGTGGCTGCTTGTGGCCGTTCTTCTTGAAGTATCGTGACTTCTGTTTGTATTTGATAACGGTTACCTTTGCGTTTCGTCCGATAGAAGCGATTTCTCCTTCTACTACTGCACCCTTTACTACTGGTGTTCCGAATGAGACCTTTTCACCGTCCTGAGTAAGGAGTACCTGGTCGAATGTAAGCTTATCTCCCGCCTTGAATTCACCCTTGATCTTTTCAATGGTAAGAGTATCTCCAACAGCCGCTCGGTACTGCTTTCCTCCTGTTTTGATTACTGCAAATGAGTCTTTTGACATATCGTTTAATTAGTCAGGAAATAATAACCTATTTGGCCATTCTATGCAAGCATTCCCTATGCTTGACAGGTACATATCCCGGTGGTACGGTACTAGTAATGAATACGCTCCTTAACTTAGCAGACAAGCTTCACGATTGGCTCAATTCACACAGAAAGCTGGCCCTCTGGCTCTTCTGTCCCTTTGAAATCATGCTTATGGGCACCATGGTGGTGCTCAATCTCATGATGACCCAAGGCATCACACCTTCGGATATCAACTGGGCGGTCAAGATGATCTTTGCCATCACCGGGATTTTGGTCCTCGCCTTTGTCGGAATCTTGCATGCCCAATGGAAATGGGCCAAAGCTGATCCACGAAGGAAAAGTGAACCTGCTCCGTGGTGATAGGCATGAGCCACTATAGCCGAACACACCCACAAGAATCTCTGATTCCCTGGGTGTGTTTTTATTTATTCTTCTTCTCGATCTGGCTTATCAATCGAGAGTGATTCAAGTCCCGGAGCATCTCCTACAATTCGCATCACATCCTTATCAAGCTTCTTGAATTCCTTTGACCCTGCATTGAAATGATTCACTGTGGTAGCAAGTGAGTTACCAAGCTTCTGATGATACTCCTCATAGCTCTTGAGATGCTTACCAAGCTCTTCTACACGCTTCACAATATCTTTTGCTGTTTCTTCAATCTGCATTGCCTTGAGCCCTTGTAGCACGGTCTGGAGATATGCCAAGAAAGAAGTTGGTGAAATAATAATTACTTTGTACTTATTCGCAGCTCGCTGAATCAAGTTATCAGTATCTTCAGTAATAGCACCAATCTTATTCACCAAGAGATCATAATAAATTGCTTCATGAGGAATGAACATAAAGGCAAAGTCCATCGTTCCTTCACTCGGTCTTATATATTTAGAAGTTTCGAGAATTCTATTTTTTAAGTCATTTACAAACAATTTCTCCAATCTAATTTTCTCAGCATCATTCTTTTCTTCTACCAATCGATTGTAGTTCTCGAGTGAGAACTTAGAATCAATAGGAATAATTTTGTCTTTCACCCGAACAATCGCATCAACAATTTCACCGTCACTGAATCCATACTGCATTTGGAAGCTTCCTGGTGGCAAGACATTCTTGAGCAAGGTCTCGAGATAATATTCACCGAGCACTCCTCGCTGCTTGGGATTCTTCAAGATGTCCTGAAGTGATTGGAGTTGATCAGCAAATCCCACCATTTGCTTACCAGTCTCTTCGACTCGTGTCACCTTCTCAGTCATGGCAGTTACTTCTCGGAGGAATTTATCAACGAGCTTCTGGGATTCACCGAATTGACTCTTCATCGAATCAGTCATGGTGCGATTGGTCTCACCGAGCTTCTGATCTACGGTCTTGGAAAGGTTGTTTAATTGATCAAGCAAGAGACGCATCCCTGTCTCCTGAGACGCCTGAGCTCCTTGATCAGGCTTATTACGCTTGAATAAAAGCACCATGATAGCGATATTGATCGCCACAATGACAAACATAAGTATAAAAATTGCTGTTGATGACATATACGAACAGTATAGCAAATTATGCTAGTATGAGATGTATACAAATAGCCATATTCATATGACACTTCACGAAACCATCAAATCCCACATGATCGAAGCAATGCGAGCCAAACAAGCAGACAAGCTCGCCGTCATCCGCAGTCTCCTCGCCCTCTTCCAGAGTGAACAATTAGCAAAAGGCAGCACCGATCCCCTCCTCTCAGACGCTGACGCTATGGCACTTATCAAGCGTGCAGTGAAGCAGCGAAAGGATTCTATCGAACAATTCACCAAGGGTGGACGTGCCGACCTTGCTGCCACTGAACAGGCAGAACTGGCTATTCTCGAGACCTATCTCCCTGCCATGATGTCTGAAGCAGATATTCGCGCACTCGCAGAAGCAAAGAAGTCTGAGCTCGGTATCACCGATGCTTCAAAGATGGGAATGCTCGTAGGAGCAGTGATCAAAGCTACCGCAGGCCAAGCAGATGGTGGCGTGGTAAAAAGTGTAGTAGAATCTCTCTTTAGATAAACACCATTATCTTATGAATGATGACCGATTCGAACCGGTCTCCCCAGAAGTAGCAGCTGCGGGTTTTAAAGCAATTTTTGAGGCACTTAAGTCTGATGCACCTCCGCCAACAAAACCACCTGTCCCTGAACCACCAGAGGACGATCTCTTCGAACGAATGAGACCCTTATCAGCCGAAGAAATTGCAAAAATTAACCGCGCTTCACCCGACTGATTGCATGCATGACGTTGGGTTTTTATTTTTTTCTATATAAATATCAAAGCCCCGGTCACTCACATGGTGACCGGGGCTGCAAATTGGTTTCGGTTTACAACGAGACCTTCACATGCTCGTAACCGAGCTTGAGGATGGCATCATCGACATCATCGACAGTAACGTAATCTGGCAAGAGGTATTTCTGGAACGTCGGTTGGGACCTGCGACCTTTCAGCCGGGCCCAAACACATGCATGCTCGGCAAGGTTGAAGATATACTCAGGCATAATAGCGGACATGCCACAATCAATCTGATTTTCTTCAAATCTCCACTCAAACTGAGGGAAGAATTTCCGCAACTGAGGCAGCGGGTTGACGTTCAGGAAGCCGTAAGTGCACATCAGGCTACGGAGGATTGCTTCGAACAGATATTTGATATCCTCACACCAGTCTGGGGGCTCCGAAGCAACAACGCTATGGTGCAGCGGTGGCCGCACCTCACGAAGTTCTTCGATGCTCATTGTCCTGCCATGGACCAACCATTGCGCAAGCAATTTACGACTGTTTTCATCGACAGCAAGGCTGCCGAACGACTTTTTCATTTTCATTTTTGGGTTCTCCAATGCCTCGCGGGCAAATCTCACGCTGTATTTGTTTTTGTTGAAGTTACAGGTGACAAAACTACCGACGAGACAATGTCCACTCAGACATCATCTAATCAGTCCAATACTTACTACTTACACATAAACATTGGACTAACTAGAGATACCTGAGCGATGGAGAACACATACCAGATACGCTATTTCAAATCTGAAAATATAATAACATATTTTTATATGGTATGTCAATGAATAGCCGCTCCGTATTTGAAGCATGTGTTTTTTACATTTAGCCAAAAATCTGTTATATTTTCCCTCACAGGCCCTATCGTCTATCGGCTAGGACATATCCTTCTCAAGGATAGAAGCGGGGTTCGATTCCCCGTAGGGTCACATATTGATGCAAAATATAGCAAAAAAAATATTCGATAGTTACAATAATTTTTCTGATATACAAAAACTTATTAAAGAAAAAACAAGTGAAAATCTATACCTTGAATTTAAAGAGAAACGAAACAGATCTATACCTGATTTAGACAAAGAAGATAAGTTTAATTTTAGTGATGCGCTTTCTCAGTTTGCAAATTCAGATGGAGGTGTAATTATTTTTGGTATTAGAACCTCAAAACCGAATGATTTTGCATCTGATTTAAAACCGATTAGTATGCCAGATGAATTTATGAAACGTCTTTTAGACTACCAACTCTATGCAGTTCAGCCATTCGTAGAAAATGTGGAAGCAAAAATTATCATGGATAAAGATAACACTGGATACATCTTAATATGCATACCATCAAGTTTAAAAACACCCCATCGATCTATGTGTTCCAGAGAATATTACAAAAGAGGACAAAATGGAAAGTACAAACTCGAACATTTTGATTTAGAAGATATCTTTGGTCGAAGACAAAAACCCCTGTTATCAATTGAGATAAAAAATTTAGATGGAAAGAAATCATTCGCTGATCTTATTGATGATAATTCTGACCGTCCATTTCTTGGAAAGATTCCTTATACGATTTTTATTCACAACGATGGATCAAATGTAGCAAAAAATTCTATTGTTATACTCACAGTGCCAAGCGAACAATTTGCAAAG
>JBDKLF010000056.1:0-24419 GCA_039795755.1 Candidatus Parcubacteria bacterium
CCCTCTCCTTGGAAAAAGAGAGGGTAAATAAATACAAAAGCCGCCCGGGCCACTGTGACAAACAAGGAACTAACCTAACATGAAACACGGGCACATGGACACAAGCCAAACTAAGTCGAGGTTTTTGGTATGCTCTACCATTTTTACCTCCATAAGAGGGTTTCCACTGAGTGGAGACCTTTAATAAACACTACATCACAATGCGGACGGCCAAGAGTGAGGTGATTGATCAATCAAATTTGTACTAAAGTGTTATACAGAACAAAGCATTTGGACTGCCTAGTTCAAAAAATGTATATATGTTTGGGAACAAACAGCGACGCTGGTTCCGTACAAACTTACGACAAATGATTCAAATCAAAATTCACCATTCTCGCGCTACGCTGATCCACTGTCTAACCGACAAGGATCTATAAAATTTTGGAAGGAACTATAAGTGGCTATTGCCTTTCCCTCATCTATTATTGCAGATATAAAAGACATGTAAAGGACATGCATGTGAATAAGTGGGGATAAGTGTCCTTTATTTCAAGATTCATTGACAAATTTTATTTTTAATGTAATTTGTGAGCATGTTCTTTAAAGATCGTTATATAGATTTCGTAATTAATGCTCCAATCGCAATCGCTTTCCTTGTATCTCAAGCTCTGATCTGGTGGATTACAAGAAAAGATCCACCGAGGACTAGTAAATACAAACTACTTGCTCTCATTGGAGTAATGTATCCATTGGGCGAAGCACTCCAAACAATTAGAATTGTTCCATCGTGGATTCGCTGGCATTTGTCTGATTTTGGATTTGTTCCACTTTATTCATTTGTTCTGATAACTTTTACTTTGGACACAAAGTGGGAGGATAAGGCTCGTTATGGAATTTGGGTGATCTTTTTCTTAACGATTGGGCAGGAAGTGTTCGACATCTTGCTCCAGAGCAAGAATTCGGACAAAAGAGGCGATCCGATTGATTTAATGGTGATTATTTTTTCGTTTGTGATCACGCTATGGGTTGCTAAGCGGGAGAAAACTGCAAATCAGGTCCCTTAGAGTTGCAAAACTCTTTTTATTTCAATCTCAACTCAATCGGGCAATGATCAGAACCAAAAATATCATTATGAATTTTCACTTCTTTAATATTTTTTTCTAAATCTGATGAAACAAAGAAATAATCGATTCTCCAGCCGACATTTCGCTCACGAGCAAAGGTCTTCATATCCCACCAAGTATATGCACCGGTCTGAGTAGGGTAGAGATGACGATAGGTATCGATATAGCCGGCTGCAATTACCTTATCAATCCATGCTCGTTCGATAGCAAGGAATCCGGTGTGAGTTTCATTCTCCTTTGGTCGTGCAAGGTCAATCTCATGATGTGCGGTGTTTACATCTCCGCAGAATATAATTGTATAGCCGTCTTTCTTTAATTTCTCTATATAAATAAGAAAAGCTTTATAAAAATCTAATTTGTACTTGAGTCGCACTGGTCCACCACCGCCATTGGGGAAATAAGAAGTGATAATGGCAACTTTTTTACCCATCAAATTATCATATATAAGTGCAAGCAAGCGGCCTTCTTGATCAAGTGTTGCAACACCTACTTCATATTCAACACGTGTTGGAGTGTGTTTTGTATAGATAGCCACACCACTATAGCCTTTGCGGCCTTTGCTATGGTCGAAATACGCAGTGTAACCTTCAGGTGCACGAATGGCAGGATCGAGCTGATGTTCTTCGGCTTTGGTCTCTTGGAGGCAGAAGAAATCAGGACTTTGCTGCAAGAACCATTCAAATCCTCCTTTCTTTGACCATGCTCTAATTCCGTTTACATTCCAGCAGATAATATTCATGGGATAAGTATATGTGAAATCTCGATAATATAAAAATGCCTCAATAAAAACA
Organism: Candidatus Parcubacteria bacterium; assembly: GCA_039795755.1. GTDB lineage: Bacteria > Patescibacteriota > Minisyncoccia > Phycocordibacterales > CAIZIN01 > JANNXY01. The sequence goes on from JBDKLF010000056.1 coordinate 1,895, forward strand.
TGAAGGTCCCCCGCTTATCTCGAAAGCGGGGGACCAGGTTATGGAAATCGGGATTTGCGGACCCCGTTGCTATTCGTTAAGCGGCGATAGCGAACCGCAATGACTCAGAGGTGTCATTTACCTGAGGTGTGCCCAAGGTTTCCGTGAGGACACTGAGGCATTCTGCATCCAGATGACTGAGTTGATCTTCGTCGCTTCGCGAGAAAATGATTTGGAGGACTGCCTCTTGGTGAAGGCGGCCCGAAACTCCTTTTCGAGTCTTGCGTTGAAGTTCAAGCATCCGATCATCTTGATTCACGGCGAGTTCAGTGATTTTCACGGAAGCGCGAGTGGTTTCAATCAGATCCGGCAGTGAGACCTTTGAATCAGGCTGAATCTCACTAATGATTCCTTCTCCGGCAGTAGAGCCAAAGTCAAGGATGACTGTGAACTCTCGGTTGCCCACCGTGAGAGTGATTTTCTTGGTGTCGGGGGCTTTTGTCGGTTGAACTTGTCTCATTGGTGGAGACAGTCTTGGTTTTGGATGCAAGTGTGCACTTGGAAGTGACATGGTATTAGTTGTCTTGGTTTTGCGGTTTGTTGGAGAACAAGGGGTGCTACCAAGATAGTAGCTGTTTCCGGATATGAATCTTATACCTGCACTATACAAAATGCAAGTACTATTGTCTGTCTATGAACCTCTCTTATTATGAAACTTCTTATGAATTTCTTTGAGATGCGAATCGGTAACGTGAGTATATATCTGTGTGGTTGCAATATGTGCATGACCAAGCAACGCTTGCACACTACGAAGATCAGCTCCATTACGAAGCAAATCAGTTGCAAAGCAGTGACGAAGCACGTGGGGAGTTACTTTCTTGGAGATTCCTGCACGCAAGGCAAATGACTTCACGATTCGTTCAATTGAACGCTTGCTCAATCCACCATCGGCATCTTTGTTTTCTTTTACTTTGGTTTTTGTATCTTTTTTGCCAAAAGCTTTTTCGCTCGCAATAGGGACGAAGAGTGCCTCATTCATATCTTTGCGTAATGCAAGGTACTGTTTGATAGCATTACGTGCTTCTTCTGAAATAAATACCACACGAACTTTGCTTCCTTTTCCTCTAATTGAGAGTTCATCTGAGCGCAAATCAATATCTGCAGTAAGCGATGCGAGCTCTGACACTCGAAGTCCTGTCGAGAAGAACAGCTCGAATATAGCTAGTGCTCGAGCCTTCTTCTCGGGATGCTTTTCTTGATGAGGTGCTTCCATGAGTCGTTGTAATTCAGTGGGAGTGATGAGATCAAGTGATCGTTCAGCAACCTTTGCGAGCTCAATCATGTCAGGCGCAAGGGTAGTGTGACCTCGCTTCACCAAGAACTTGAGAAATGATCGAAGTGCAATGAGATAATAATTCTGAGTTCTTTTGCTCATGGTGTCGCCGCGAGTAGTATATGCACCGGGTTGGCGATTGAGCCACATGCGGAATTCACGAACTTTCTTATTAGTGATGCTTTCAGGTGTGCTTACTTTGGTATGTTCTATAAACACAGTAAGGTAATGATCATAATTGCGTGCAGTATTTACTGCACGGCCTTTTTCGATCTCGATATATTCAAGGAATTGGGTTTTGAGCTCCTTAATATTGTGCGACATATACTATAGTATATAGTACTTGCTTACTAAAAAATACTATGCTATTATCTCATTCACATAAACATATGTTATCAAAGACCAAAAAGACCAAAATCATAAAGGAAGCCCAAGTACATGCTACTGATACTGGGTCACCAGAAGTACAGGTTGCAATTCTTACCAAGAAGATTGATGAACTTGCTTCACATCTCAAGAAGCATGCTAAGGATATTCACTCACGACGAGGACTCCTCGGAATGGTAGCAGATCGACAGGCTCACCTCCGATATATTCTCAAGAAGGATCCAAAGCGACACGCAGTTATTATGAAGAAGCTCGAAGCAAAAAAGAAGTAACAAATCCCCGAAAGGGGTTTTTGTTTTGATATACTATAGACATGTCAGTTATAAAACATAAAGAACAAAGAGTAGGGATTTTTATTGATACGCAGAACCTCTATCATTCAGCGCGACATTTATATAATTCACGGGTGAATTTCGGAGCAGTGGTCAAGGAAGCGCTTGCAGGACGAGCATTGGTACGCGCACTTGCATACGTGGTCTCTACCGATGCAGGGGATGAAACACAGTTTTTCGAGGCATTAGGAAAAAGTGGTATTGAAGTAAAAACAAAGCCATTACAAATCTTTGCCGGTGGTGCCAAGAAAGCTGATTGGGACGTAGGACTTGCAGTTGATGCAATCACCATGGCTCCTAAGCTCGATACTATTATATTGGTAACAGGGGATGGAGACTTCGTGCCATTGGTTGAATATCTCAAATATCATGAAGGATGTCAGGTGGAAGTGATTACCTTTGGTCAGTCTGCATCTGCACGACTCAAGGAAGTTGCACATGATTTCATTGATATGGCAGATGATCCAAAGAAATTCCTCATGAATTTCCGACCACTTCGACAACCTCGTGGTAATACACACCCTCGACCTAACAATCATCGCCGTCCACCACGACCCGAGACTCCTCCAGCTCCTACCAAGATCACCCCGTTTGAATAAATAAAAACCCTAGCACTAGTCAGCTAAGGTGTTTGAGCGAACTACCGTAAGTCCTGTGCGAGTGCAGCGGCAGTCATTCTTTTCCCATGCAGGGTGAGCACATTCTGCTTTGCGACCTGGAAGTTTGCTTTCCAAAAGCTCGCGGTGCATTTCGGCGTAATGTTCGAGTGAAGGTTGAATAGTGGCGGCGGTAGGCATATGTCTACTTAATATGCTACAAAATCTAGGTAATATTTTCAAGCTCTGATAAAATAAGGCGGTATGGAACCCAATCAGAATAATCCTCAGAGAAAAATAGTATTCAATGCTCCAGGGATGCCTTTCGGATCTCCAAGTACTAATACTGCAAACAGCACTCCTCACACCATGATGCCACCAGTAGGGCCGATGCCAGGACAACCAAAGGTGAGTACTGAGCCACTTACTCCTTCCACAAATCCTAATCCGAATCCCGCATTCAGATCGTTCGCTCATGACATCAAGTCAAATGTATCTGAGAAAGGGGTCTCAATGGCACAGATTGTTATGGATGAAGAACGTCGACGTCAGGCAGCAGGTGCTACTGCAGAGGATTATCAAGAGGCAGAGCAAAAAAGCGGAGTATTGAAAATAGTGTTAATTATTATCGGTGTCATTGCAATTATTGGTGGTGGAGTAGCGCTTTATATCACATTCAGATCAAACACTCCTGTTGCAGTTATTCCTGTTGCACAGGATTATTCACCAATTCGTGCACAGAAAGTTGCTGCACTTGAACTGCGCGATGGATACAAGAATACATTACTTGAAGCAGCTCGTGGTATTGGTGCGACACGAATTCCTGAAGATACCTTTGTTGAACTCAAACTCATGGAGACGGTGGGTACCACCTCTGTGCCAGTCGGGTTCAATCGGCTCATGACCATTCTCGATGGAAGAATTCCTGATGAGTTGCTCCGTGCAGCACAAGATACCTATGTTCTCGGTGTATATGGAGGGACTGATGCAAATATACCCTTCATATTATTCTCTGTAGATTCATTCGAGAATGGATATGCGGGTATGAAGGAATGGGAGCGAACCATGCTTGGTGATATTGGAGGAATGTTTATTGATCAAGAAACACTATCGCCAATTATTGCAAGCTCAACACCTTCATTGTTCCAAGACAAAGTGTATTATAATAAAGATACAAGAGCGGTGTTCGGAAATAATGGCAAACCATTACTCTTGTGGGCGATTGTGAACAGAACACAGATTATTATTACCCGAGATGGGGAGACGCTGAACGCGCTCATCAAGCGAATGACATTAGAAAACGTAACACGATAATTAATACAACATTATGAACACAGAACACTACAAAGCAAAACTTACTGAAGAAAAGACACGATTAGTACATGAACTCAAATCGATAGGAAGAAATGTAGGAGCAGATGATTGGGAAGCAACTTCAGGGACTCCTATTGATACTGCTGATGAAACAGAAGTTGCAGATAAGTTCGAGGAGCTTGGTATCAATGATGCAGTTGGTGGCGAACTCGAAAAGCAGCTCAAAGATGTTGATGACGCACTCGCAAAGATTGATGATGGAACATACGGAATCTGTGAAGTCTCAGGTGAAAAGATCGAAGAAGATCGCCTCGAAGCAAATCCTGCTGCTCGAACATGTAAAGCACATATGAACTAGTAAGTTCACGCGGCAGAGTGCGAAAATATAAACAAAACACCTTCATAATATATGAAGGTGTTTTTATTTTGTATTTACAAAATCTTTATCACTCGTGTGACAGAATTTCAGTATGAAATTCGCACGATTATCCACTGCTTATACATACATGTTGAAGCAGTACACAGTCTCGGTAGAGACTGATATTACTAGAGGGTTACACAGCTTTGCTATCGTAGGCCTCCCTGACAAAGGTATTGAAGAAGCGCGAGACAGAGTAAGTGCTGCAATCAAGCATGCAGGATTCAAATCACCTAAGCAAAAAAATGAAAAGGTAATTATTTCACTTGCACCGGCACATATTCGCAAAGACGGAAGTGCGTTCGATATGGCAATTGCACTCTCATATCTCTGTGCTGCTGAAGAAATAACATTCGATTCCAAAGGTAAAATGTTTGTAGGTGAACTTGCACTCGATGGGTCATTACGTCCAGTAAGAGGAGTGCTTCCACTTGTATTGCATGCTCGCAACAAAGGCTACAAAGAAATGTATGTTCCATATCACAATGCGCAAGAAGCATCATTAGTAGATGGAATAACAGTATATGGAGTACTTACACTCAAGGAATTAGTTGAACATCTCACTCACACAGGAATAACAATTGCTCCACAGGCACGCACAGAAATCATTCGTGAAGAACGAGTGATTACGCATGACTTTGCTGATATAAAAGGCCAAGCAATGGCGAAGCGTGCGCTCGAGATTGCAGCAGCGGGTGGTCATAATATATGTATGTATGGCCCACCGGGTACTGGAAAGACCATGCTCGCTCGTGCATTTGCAGGAATACTGCCGCCGCTTTCATTTCGTGATGCTTTAGAAATTACCGGAATACATTCGATAGCAGGAATACTCGAAGATCAATTAATTATGTATCCACCATATCGTTCACCACATCATACTTCCTCGTATGTTTCATTGGTAGGTGGAGGAAGTAATCCTCGTCCTGGTGAAGTGACACTTGCGCATAGAGGAGTACTCTTTCTCGACGAGCTTCCAGAGTTCGACAAGAAAGTGCTCGAATGTCTACGCCAGCCACTCGAAGATCGAGTGATTACAGTTGCTCGTGCAAAGGGAAGTGTGACATATCCAGCACATGTGATGCTTGTTGCTGCGATGAATCCTTGCCCATGTGGATTTCGTGGATCATCTCAGCAGGCATGCAAATGTAAGCCACATGACCTTGCTCGTTATGAGCGAAAAATATCTGGACCAATTATCGATCGTATTGATATGTGGGTAGAGGTATCCGCTATTGACCACAGTGTGCTTCTTGATAATACGCAGTATGGTGAAGCAAGCAAAGATATTGCACTTCGCATCGCTCACACAAGAGAAATACAAATAGAGCGATATGGAAAAGAAAAAACAAATAGTGAGCTCACTGCTCGAGATATTAAGTCACAAGTAAACATGAGTGCAGCAGCACGGACATTACTTGAACAAAGTGCCAAACATATGATGCTCTCACCTCGTGGCTTTCATCGAGTGATCAAGCTCGCACGAACAATTGCTGATATTGAAGAGTGTGTATGTATCGAAGAAAAGCACATTCTCGAAGCGTTACAATATCGTCCCAAGGTTCTGGAATAAACTAGAATGGATTAGCGGCACCACGAACCTCGAAGTGGAGATGGGTTCCTGTTGATTTACCAGTACTTCCCATAGTTCCGATCTGATCTCCTTGTTCCACTGTCATACCTGCACTCGTCTGTACGTCTGTAAGATGGGCGTAGAGAGTCTGAGTACCGTTACTGTGTTTGATTACGACATAGTTACCGTATCCTCCGTTCCATCCATCTGCCTTGGCAATAATGACTTCTCCTCCTGCTGCTGCATAGATAGGTGCACCTGAGTATGATGCAAGGTCAACACCGTTATGTCCATGGACTCCTTGTGTTCGTACACCACCCTTGATCGGTCGCTTGAAATATCCAGGAATACTGTTGCCACCAGCACTTGCAACTGAAGAAAGTGAAGCGTTTGCCTTGATAATTGGGGTTTCTGCATCAGGGATGATAATAGTGTCACCTGCTACAAGTGCACCCGTAATACCGTTGAATGAAGTGATTTCTTCGGCATCAGACTTGTATGCCTTGGCGATTGAAGCAACGGTATCACCCTTCTTGATGGTGTACTTGATACCAGTCACAGGGAGAATGGTAAGAATCTGACCTTCCTTGATAGATCCAGTAAGATTATTAGCCCATTTGATAGTATTTACAGACACGCCGAACATTTCAGCAATTTGGGAGAGATTATCACCTTTTCGAACCTCATAAATACTGATATTTTCTGCCTCAGGCTTGTATTCATCGGTTCCTGCAGGTGAAACAGTGGGTTCGCTTACCAAGGTATTGTCTTCAATCGTAATCGCGCTTCCTCCAGTAGGGCCGGTAATACCACCATTAGTCTCGACAATTGAGAGCGACTGGAGACTTTGGCTTGCACCGAGACTAGCAATATCCTGAGTATCGGTCTTTTTGAACAAATTAACGATATTACTAAGAAGGCTTGCCTCAGTCTGCTTTGGGATACTATAGATAAAAGAAGCAGACACTATATAAGCGCTTAACAGAGCCATATTTACTAACTTGGGCACAGAAAAACGGGGTTTTATATACGTGGATTAGTGTATAAGTTCGGTCTGAATTCAGCATGAGCACTCTTGACGTTTCCTGGAATTTCTATCGGTAAGGTATATATTACCCCTCTACCGGGAGGAGTCAACCTTTACAAAAATAGGTAATGTGGACAAAAAGGGGACAAAAAAGGTGCTAAATCTATTATACATATATATAATGTATGTATTCTTATGACAGAAAGATCAAAAGTAAAGGCAGAGAAGGCACCTCGAAAGAGCAAGAAAGCTCTCGAAGCAGAACATCAGGCAGAATTCGAAGCTGTTATTGCTCAGGCACAGACCATTGATCAATTATGTGCAGTTGTTGGAAACCATGAAGGAGCGTTTGAAATTGATGCTCAAGGATTCAAGGGCGAAGTTGACCCAGCTACCGTAGTTGAGGTTATCAAAGAATACAAAGAGGGAACTATGTCACGTGTGCGAATGCTTCCTCGATACCTCACGCAGGCAGCTGCGCACCTTGTTCGTATTCAACGGCCTGTGATTGATCTTCGTAATGCTCCTGAAGTAACAAGTGACGATCCAAAATTTCGCGTAGAAGAAATCGATGCTAACCTTAAGGTAATTACACAGCAAATGCAGGCTGTTGAAGGAAATCTGAAAGATCTTAACGAAACACACAAAACACTTACACTTCGTTCGGATAGAACATTGTGGGAAGCACATATTGATCTTTTGAATGATACGCTGAAGTCATATCGAGATCTCGAAGCTGACTATCTCAAGCAAAAAGCTGCGCTTGAAAAGAAAGGTGTTGCTCCAAAAGCGGACGAAAAAGATAAGAAAGTATCAGGTCCTGAAAAGAAAACAATTGTTGGTCAACTTGGTTTGACTCCTGAGCAACTTGCTGAACTAAGTAAATTAGGTTCACTTGAAGAGGTACTTAAATATCTGAAGGATGCAGATGAAAAAAATGAGGATCATTTCATGAATCTTGGACTTACTATTATGGGTCTTGAAGATCTTTTACGTCTTACTGAACTAAGAGATCGAAAGGATGCAATTGCACGAATTGATAAAAATGTAAGACGCTCCATTCAGCCACTTATTGATGCGTATGTGGGTACCGTCCCACCAGCTCCGTCTCCCGTTCCTGCACCTATACCGACTCCAACTCCTACACCAACCCCAGCTCCAGTTCCACCGACACCTACAGGTTCTGCACCTGGTACACCACCTTCTGGTCCCAACAACATTACTCCTCCGCCTATTGCAGCCCCTGCTCCTGCGCCGGCTAATCCAAATGCCACTCCTGCTCCCGCACCAACTCCAGTTCCTGGTAACCCGAATGCTGCGCCAACTCCAAATCCAGTTCCGCCAACAGCACCACAAGCACCACAGCGAGCTCCTTCATCAGATCTTCTTACAATTGATAATCAAGAAAAGGAGATTGCAGATTTGAACGCTGCACTCGCGAAGCTTTCACCTACTGATCCATTGCGAAAAGTACTTACTGAAAGAATAGTATCAATCAATTCAGAGATTAATGCTCATAAGGGTGATTGGGCAAAGGAAGAACAAGAGGCAGCAAAAGAGCTTAATAGTGCTCGAGCGGAATATGTTGTTGAACATATGAAGGAGAGAAAATCTCAAGGTGGAATTTTCAAAAGAAGCTTCAGAAAAATCTTTGGTCTCAAAAAGGAAGAATCACCAACATTCAAGCTTGCTCAAGAGAAATACAACATGATGCAGAAGCGTTATGCGAATGCAGTTGCACAAGGAGAATGGGAAATTCACCGAAATCTCGGTGGAGACATTCCATTTGGAACTCCAGAATTCGAGGCACTTAATGCAAAGATCAAAGCTCGTCAGATTCAGAGAGTGATGATTCCGGAGTATGCACGACTCAAGGAAGTTGAAGCAGAGACGCTACCGCCAGTCGAGAAAGGACGATTCCGCAAAATGCTCGAAGCATATGGTGGTATGAGCCGCACCAAGAGAATTCTCATTGGAGCTGCAATTACTTCAATTCCTGCTGCATTTGTATCTGGATATTTGTTCGCGGGAACCGTACTTCGTAAAGCAGTTCGAGCTACACTTGCAATGACTATCGGTGCAGGATACGCAGAACGATACGGACGAAAGAAAAATCAAGAGTTACAAACTGAACATGATGAAGGGGTTGAGGAACTCAATGATAGTTACAATCTCTTTGGTAATACACAAGAGGTTGCGGACTTCGAACGTGCGACTGATAAAAAACGAAGAAAAGTTGCACTCAAGAAAATGGGGGTTGCAGCATTGTTCGGTGGAGGAAGCTCATTACTCATTGGGGCGCTCGATAATGCATTTTTGAATCCCGGTGGCGCAAGTGTTCCTGAGACAACCAACAAACCTGCTTCTGGTACTGCTCCTTTGCCAGCGGGTACTGTTGACGGAACTGTATCTGCACCGGGAACTGCACCTTCAAATATAGACGATTCATCAATTATGGATGAATATGTACGAACTCATGGTGTTCCAGAATCAGCGCCGATGGATCCATATCAGCAAGCACTCGAGAACAATGATGGTATCCCAGAGAATCATCTCGGAGTAGGTTCTGAAGGTACGTATGGGGAAGATTTTGATCGTGTGACTGCAAAGCCAGATTTTAAACCATTTGGAGATGATGGTACTTCACCAAAAGTTCCTTCTGCCGACCCAATTATGGATGAATATGTACGAACAAATGGCGTTCCAGAATCAGCAGGCGGTGCACTTAAGCGAGGGTTAGATTTGAAACCATTTGGATATGATGGAACGACACCAAAAGTTCCTTCTGCTGATCCAATCATGGATGAGTATGTTCGTACCAAGGGTGTTCCGGTTTCTGCTGGTTCACCCACACAAGTTAGTCCTGGTGTACCACCAACAACTCCGGTGAGTGTTGAAGCTCCAGGTGGCGTACCGGCAAAGACATTTACTGATCTCATTGAAGATAAAATGCGTGGAGCGAGAGTGCTCAAAGGTGATTCAGCTGAATTATCTGCAAAACGTATATTTGAACAGCATGCAAAGGAATTAGGATTTGATGAAAGTAAAGGAATATCTGTTCGCAAGTGGGCAGAAGGTCGAGTTGAACAATTGGTTAAAGATCATCCTGAAGTCCGAGGCGCAATAACTCATAATGGTAACAGTATCAAAATTGGATTTAATGCAGATGGCAGTGTCAGCAAAGTTGAAATTCTCAAGGGTGAAGGTCTCGCACCACGTGTGAATGGTGAAGTGATTGGTGCACCAAAAGGTAGTGTTCCTGAATCAGTTGCTAAGCCTGCTTTAGAAAAGCCTACAGCAGCTCCTCGAGTTGCAGCTTCAACTGAACCACGAATCACTCGCCCCTCAGTTACTCCAAAAGTACCAGCAACAGCAACTGCGCCTGTGACACCAACGACACCTGTTAATGCTATTCCAAATGTAGCTCCAGAAGTATTAGCCAAAGCAGTAGGGAAGGCATTGCCAGAACGTGTAGCAGAGATCTTCCCGCCGAAGGTACGATTTTTTGGTCCATTTCGTCTTGGTACTGAATCAGTCAAAGGTATGGTAAATGATGAGCGTTGGATTAGAGTTGGTAATGTAGATGCAGGCCGATTTCTAAAGGCAGACATGTCAAATGTTCCTCAGTTTCTTGCTCAGAATAATCTTCCAAGAGAAATTACGGGAGGACAATTGAGCGCAATAAGAGAATTGGTTGATGTTGGTAATCGTGCTGGTGTAATAAAACCAGGTATGACAATTGGTAATGTGGCAAAGGCAGTGATTGAGCAGGAAGAAGCAGGTAAACTTGCAGCGACGGCTGTTAAAAAATAACATATCCTATGAAGCACCTTATTGATACAAATTTGATACAAACACTCGGACTCGACAAATTGAGCCCTGAAGAACAGGAGCAGATTCTTGTCGATATAGGTGATGTCATCTACCAGTCAATTATCAGTCGAGCAATTCAAGCGCTTTCTAACAAAGACAAAGTAGAACTCGATCATCTCCTCGCTGACAAGCCTGATTTTGACCAAATTGGGAACTTCATGTACGAGCATATTCCTCATATTGATCGTATTGCTGAAGAAGAAATCAATAATTTCAAAAAGATTGCATTGCAAACAGTGCAAGGAGTAGCGGCTGCTTAAGAAGGGGTGCTATAATAGTTCGCATGCAACATCTCGCGTCACTCAATGATCGTCAGAGAGAAGCGGTTCTTCATACAGAAGGACCGCTTCTTGTACTTGCGGGGGCTGGTGCGGGCAAGACCAAGATGGTGACCTTTCGAATTCTTCACCTTATCAAGCAGGGAATTGCTCCACATAATATTCTTGCTATTACGTTCACTAACAAAGCAGCCAAAGAAATGCGTGATCGTGTCATGCATCTGATTCACAGTGATAAAGAACTTAATATTCCTATCTCATTTCATGAGAAGCCTTTTGTCTCGACCTTTCATGCGCTCGGAGTTCATATATTGCGTGAACATGCACAGAAACTTGGTCTCAAGCGTACGTTCGCTATTTTTGATAAAAGTGACGCAAAACGCGCAGTAAAGGAAGCAATTGTTGAGAGTGGACTTGATCCAAAGACCTATGATCCAGGCAAATTCCTCTCAATGATTTCACGTGAGAAAGGACAAATGAAGACCGTGGGAATGCTCGAAGGTGAAGCGAGTAATGACTATACACGAACCATGCTCTTCGAAGTATGGAGTAAATACGAGAAGACACTACGTCGAGAGCAGGCACTCGACTTCGATGATCTCCTCCTACGAACCGCAATGCTCCTTCGTGATCATCAAGAGGTACGCGAATATTACCAAGCATTATGGAAGTATGTGCATGTTGATGAATATCAAGATACGAATACCGTGCAATATGAGATTGCAAAAATACTCGTTGGCCCGAATCGCAATATTTGTGTCGTAGGAGATATTGATCAGAATATTTATAGTTGGCGAGGAGCAGATATCAAGAATATTCTTAATTTCGAGAAAGATTATCGAGATGCAAAGGTGGTATTGCTCGAAGAAAACTATCGCTCAACACAAACCATTCTCAATGCAGCGAATGAGGTGATTGAGAAGAATGAGCGACGAAGAAAGAAAGTACTCTTCACCAATAATCACAAAGGCGAAAAGATTCAGCTCACCTGTGCATATGATGAGAACGATGAAGCACGTATGATTGCAGAAAAGATCGATACCATCATGCGAAAGGGAGGTGAGCCCAAAGACATTGCCATTCTCTATCGTGCCAACTTCCAATCGCGAGTGCTCGAAGAAGCAATGCTCCGGCATAGTATTCCGTATCAAGTATTGGGTACCAAGTTCTTCGAACGTCGTGAAATCAAAGATGTGCTCTCATATATACGTGCAGCGTGTAATCCGGAATCACTAGGAGACATTAAGCGTGTGATCAATGAACCAACACGAGGGATTGGTAAGGTAACTGTAGTCAAAGTAATGGAAGGAAAGCGAAATGAATTACCATTGGCGACCCGCACAAAGGTTGATGACTTCTATAATCTGCTCGGTGAAATCAAGGAAATGGTTGAGCGTGATCGTCCTTCAGCAGTAGTAGCATTTGTACTTCGTGCCTCTGGAATGGAAGAAGCATTCCTTGCTGACGGCCTCGAAGGAGAAGAACGATTAGAAAACGTCAAGGAATTGGTAACACTTGCTACCAAGTACGATGCAATGGAACAAATGCACGGAATCGAAAAGATGCTCGAAGAAGCAGCACTTGCCTCAGATCAAGACGAAATCAAAGAAGAACAGAATGCAGTGAAACTCATGACGATTCATGCCGCAAAAGGTCTTGAATTCAATCATGTGTTCATCACTGGTCTCGAGCAAGGGCTATTCCCTCATGAGCGAATGGGTGAAAAGAAAGATGATGATGAAGAAGAGCGAAGATTATTCTATGTAGCGCTTACTCGTGCACGTACACAACTCTATCTCTCGTGCGCAAGCATTCGAACCATATTCGGACAGAAGCAAGTAGGTGTTCCTTCAGAATTTATTTCTGATATTAGTACTGATCTCATTGAGCAAGAAGAGCGCAAGGTGATGAGTAGTGCACGAGATATCTTTATTGATTTTTAGTTAAATCCCAAAGGCTTCAAGAGAAAGCAATGAGATTATGAATATGATACCGATCCACGCGAGAACCTTGATCATGTGACGATGAAGGGGTTTTTTGTCTTCAACGGGATGATCTTTCACAAATGAGTAGAGATGGAAGTAGAAAATCATAAGGAGAGATGGAAGAATAAGCGAGAGGACGAATGATACGAATGTATATAATGTTCCTGCAACAAAGCTGAGTACACGAATAGTGTATGGAGAGAAATTAAGTAAGGTGAAAGGGTATACAAGTAAGGTGGCGAGAAGAGGAAGTATCAGACTTGTTGCCTGAATAATAAGAATGACGAGCAATGATCTCCAGAGTATTTCTATGCCATGCCCTTTGAGATACCAAGCGCCTTTGATAACAGCCCTCATACCATGAGTATTCTCGAGAGTAGCAATGAAAACAGTGATGATTGCGAGTGGTATAAGAAGTACCCCAGGGATTACCAGTAAGGCCATTCCTCCGAGAATAATCATACTGAGTATACTTACCGTCCAGAGATAATACGGAGTTCTACGAAGCGAGGTGGTGAGAAGGTGCTTAAATCCTTGATTACGAATTGTTGGATCAATTGCATAAATAGTCATTACCTGACTAATCACAATACAGATAATAAATACGAGAAGAATACCTGATACGAGCCCAAGGTCGGCAATGAGAGAGAATGGAGTGGGGTAGTGATTAGAGATAATCGTTGGATCGATATTCTTACCTTCGATAATGAGTGTCTTGAGCCATGGCATCACTGCAACAATATTCATCCATGCAATGGTTCCAATAACTACCGTTGCGAGGTTAATGAGTGAAAACACTCCCCATCCTTGTCGCCATGTTTTGAAAGTACTTATAATTGATGACCACAGAGAAGGATACTGTGGCATTTCTGATTGGGTGTACATAAGTCATATTTTAGCATATTGTAGTACCATGTTTGCAAAGAAATCACTCGGACAGAACTTCCTTATCTCCACACAACCAGTGCGACGTATGATTGAATGTGCAAAAGTCATTGCTTCAGATACTGTGCTTGAGATTGGACCAGGGAAGGGTGTACTTACCAAAGCATTACTTGCAACAGGTGCTCGAGTGATTGCTGTTGAGAAAGATGACAATCTCATCCCGCTCCTTCAAGTGTCATTTGATGCAGAAATTCGTACCGGACAATTTACTCTTATTCATGGAGATGTACTTACCTTGTTCGCTACTCATCCAGCGCTACTCACAAAAGGCTACAAAGTTGTTGCGAATATTCCGTACTATATTACTGGTGAAATTATTCGAATGTTTCTCGAGGCAGAAATACAGCCGGATACGATTGCATTGTTAGTACAAAAGGAAGTTGCTGAACGAATTGTTGCTCGTGATGGAAAGGAGAGTATTCTCTCGATTAGTGTTAAAGCATATGGAGTTCCTGAATATGGTGGAACAGTGAAGAAATCCTTATTCAGACCGATTCCCAATGTTGATTCCGCTATTATTGCAATTCATCATATAACAAAAGCATTGTTTGTTGATAAGCAGGTGAGTGAACTGAGATTCTTCGAAGTAGTAAAAGCAGGATTCGCACATAAGCGCAAACAGCTCAAAAATAATTTAAAAGGAGTGATTGATGATACCAAACTTGAAAGTGTTGGCATGCGACGTGCAGAAGAGCTTACGGTACAAGAATGGATTGAACTCAGCGCATGAGTTGATTATTCAAGTGATGTTCCAATCCCTCGAATATAGTCGATAGTTCCCTGCGGACTTCCTTCGCTTGAACAAGAGTTACCAGAGTAGACTTCACAAATGCCTCCTTGGTAGAATCCTCCGATAACATTAGGTCCGGTGCTGAATACGTTGTAATTTGCTCGTAGTTGTGATGATCCGTACTGATAGACGAGTTGCTTTTGTGAGTTGGTAACCTTGTCTTGTATATAGAGAAGTACTCCAGCACTACAAGTACAGTAGGTGACCTGGGTGATATTTCCACCGAAGAAATCAATATTACCAGTTCCACCAGAAGTTCCTCCTGCTCCTCCGCCACCACCTGCAGATGATCCTCCAGCTGCACCACCGAACACAGCACCGTACGCTCCACCTGAAGAGCTGCCTCCACCGAGAAGCATTCCGCTTGGACTATATTGATACACCGTATCAAAGGCTTTATCTCCACCAATGAGTCGGATGATGAGACCTTGTGGACTGAGCGCCCACATTAATTTGTCGATATCAGCAATACTTGAAGTAATTCCACTGCTTTTTGATTGGGAAGACGCCGACTCGGATTTCTTTTTGTTCTCCGCAGCGATTTTTGCTTGTTCAGTTTCTATTTGATTTGCTGTGGCTTGATTGGCTGCACAGGTAGTACATGTTGTGGTGTCTATGTAAATTTCGTTTTGGGCTGTGTTGTGAGCTTGTGCTGGGAATGCGTAACTGACTACTGCATAAGTATCACTAAGTCCATTTGCATTCTGTACCTTGATGTAGATGTTGATAGTGTATCCAGCGTAGAGGTCCTTTGCTTGAGAAAAGCCAGAAAAATCATTCAAACTAAAAGTAATACTTGTTCCATCTGTTGAAGTAGCGTACTTCATATCACCAATCGTTCCATAAAGCACATTGTTAACTGTGCTGAAATTCGTTCCGGTGAGTGTAATCTTTTGTGTCGGCTTACTTACTTTGAGTGGGGAAATATCTGTAAGAGTCGGTCTTTGTGGGTTACTTGAATTGATATCATTGTCGGTAAATATTGATGTTTTTGTATCACCTGATACTTTTGTTTTTTGCTTTGAAGGTTTTTCTTGTGTTGATTCTGAATCGGATGAGTTTGTTGAGTTGTTTTCAGTTGAATTATTACCATTGATTGTTTCGATGAGTGAATTGAGCTTATTTCGAGTGCTTTGTCCCACGAATCCTGTTCCTACCGCAAGGTTATTGGGTGTGAGAATATCGGACGCATAGAGTTCTTGGAAGCGAATGACAGCGTTTTTTGTCTTTTCTCCAAAGTACGTAGTTTCATTGCCAGGAGATCCGAATCCGGTATCTGTTACTTGGGTTCTGCTATCTGAGTTAAGTATTTCTTGTAAGTACTTCACATCAGTAAGTGTGGTACCTTGCTTCATGTCATACAGAAATATGAATCCGTAGGGTGCGGTGAGTGCTTGAGTGGTATGTACTAACGAAAATACTCCTGTAATCAAGAGACTGAGAGTGATAACTAACAAATAACCTTTTTTCATGCACCTCAGTATATCATTATTGGTTGAATGTTCTCTAGTGATTGGATACAATTGTATGTATCCATGGTTCATCCAAGTAACAAAATAATTGCAACTGCCATTGTGTGTATTGCATTGGTGGGAAGTGTTGCATATGTACAGTTCCACCCAAAGGTGACTCCTCCTCCGAATGGAATACTTACGACCATTGAACTCCCTGAAGTGTCTGTGCCTATTTACGCTACCGAAGATACAACTGATACTGACGGAGACGGACTCAAAGATTGGCAGGAAATGATTCAGGGTACTGAAATTGATAATCCCGACACAGACGGTGATGGTACCAAAGACGGCGCAGAAGTTGCAGCAGCACGAAATCCGCTCAAAGCAGGTCCAAATGACAAAGCCGATGCTGCAACAGAGCTCAAGATAGATACAACGGCGCTCTATAGCTCATTTGTACCCAAGTCACTCACTGATAATATTTCAAAAGAGCTTTTCTCTGCTTATATACAAGCAAAGAATTCAGGAGATCTCGCTGATGCATCAGGTGACAATCTCAACACGATCGCGAGTACAATTGCACAAGAGACATTAGCAAAGAATCAGATCATCCAGCGTTATGATATAAGCTCAATTGGAACTTTTGATGATAGTGACCTGGATAAGGGCAAGGAGTATGGTGAGCGATTCGGTACACTATATATAGCAATGCTTGAGCGTATTGATCAGGGAAGTGATGATCTCAGCTCGATTGCTACTGAATATCAGAATTTTTCAAAAGACATAACCGCTATCTATACTCCGCAATCATTAGCAGCGACTCAGGCAGCTATTGGTAACAGTTTTTATAACATCGCAATTATGTTCTCGATTATTGCAAAGTACGATGAAGATCCAATTCGTGCAGCGTTGGCGATCAAAAATATGAGAGAGTTGGTAGCACTACAACCAAAACTGTTCATATCTGTGGCGAATTATTTCACTCGTAATGGTATACTGTTTGAAAATCAGGATATTCAAAGACTATGGGCAAATATTTAACTTCTTTCATAGGTATACTCGTTATAATCAGTCAATTGGCGATACCTTTTGCCTACGCACAAGAATTACCTCAGTCAAATGGAGATACTGGTGCCAATAGTACATCCCTCTTCGGCGGTGCCCAAGTACAACAACAGGACGCTCAAGCAAAATCAAATGCAAAGATTATTTCTAATAATGCCAATGGGAGTCAGGCACAGGTCAATAATACTGGTGTAAAAACCGACAAAACAAAGAAAGCTGATTCATCAACATTCACTGCAGATGCAGTAGGGTGTAGTGTAGGACAAATCGCTGGAGGAATCGTCCGAGCCGGAATTAGTGGATTAATCAATGAAATCAAAGGTGAAGCAACGAGTGAAATAACTGATGAAATCTCTGGACTTGCAGGGCGATACGTACCAACCGATCCTCAGACAATCAAGACTGAGATCAAGAATATCAACAAAGACACTGCTCGTACAACAAGTAAGGAAGTAGGAGGAGGGCATCTTGGTCTTCTTGATTCATTGGTAGAAAGTGTCACAAGTATTAGTTGGGACTCTATTGGATTCTGTCTCGCTAATGCAACGATTCAGTACCTCACACAATCAACAGTGAATTGGATCAATAGTGGTTTCGAGGGCAATCCAACTTTCGTTGATAATCCCGGACAATTCTTCCAGGATATGGCAGATATTGAGCTTGGATCATTTATTAATGAACTTGGTGTAGGCTTCATGTGTTCCG
This sequence comes from Candidatus Parcubacteria bacterium, assembly GCA_039795755.1. Taxonomy (GTDB): domain Bacteria; phylum Patescibacteriota; class Minisyncoccia; order Phycocordibacterales; family CAIZIN01; genus JANNXY01. Next base: position 19,949 of record JBDKLF010000056.1, read on the forward strand.
GTATTGCTCCCAAGGTTCGTATCGCTATTGTGAATGATTATCTCAAGCAAAATGGTAATAAAGCCTTTAAAGACAAGTATAAATGTTCATTTGATAAAATTGGAACTAATCTAGAAGCATTTGCAAATAACTACAAGAACGGAGGAATCAATGCCTTTGTTGAGCTTGTTTACAACCCCGCGAGCACTCCAAGTGGAGCGTATCTTGCCGCACAAGAAGAACTTGGTGGCAGAATTGCAAAGAAGCAAGGTCAAGCACAGTTCGAACTGCGTGCGACAGATTTCTTGAACTATAAGAAGTGTGATGAGGTAAGTGATGTAAAGACTCGTCAAATCAAAAAAGTAAATTGTAAGACCTATACTCCAGGACAATTGATTGAGCAACAAGCCAACAATGCTATTAATTCACCACGTAACCGTCTCGAAATCGCAGATGAATTCGATGAAATCGTTGGAGCTTTGGTGAATCAGCTTATCAAGGCAGCTCTTTCAGAAATCACTACTCCAGGAGATCCGAACAGTTATAACAAACAGACAACAACTGATGACGCAAAGACAACTCAAGAAATTAATCAGGTGCTCAATAATAGTGGCTATACCGGAACTGGCTATACACCCGCTCCTCCAGCTAAGCTTACTGGAACATGTTCAGTGTCTACAACCACTGTTGCGGTAGATGAGCCATTGCTCTACAAGATCACTGCACGAGGGGGTAATCAGCAATATATCTATGATTGGCTCGGTTCAGTTAATTTCCCAACCTCAACACTTCAATCTGAGCTTATGATCTCATTCAGTTCAAGTACTGCTTCAACAACGGTAAGTGCACGAGTGAAGTCTGGTTCAAAGTCAGTAGTAGTGAAATGTCCTTCAGTTGTGGTAAACGAACCAATACCACTTCAGGTATCATGTGCAGCTGATGATACATCGGTAAGTACTGGTGATATGGTGACATGGAAGTCAACTGTGTCAGGGGGAACTGGCTATTATGTCTATGATTGGTCAGGTGATGTTGACCCAATTGGACAGACGAACCAAGACCACCGTGTGGTGTATTGGAGCAAGGGAACAAAGCGTGCAACACTCAATGTGGTATCAGGTAGTCAGAGCAAAACCGTCTCTTGTGATGCTGCAGTCAAGGTGAAATAGTTTCTTCACCATAAATAAGTGTAGAACTTGCTACACAATATATGTGTATTGATTTATAATAACTAGTGTGAAAAAGCTTCTCGCATATATTTTTTTATCTATAGGATTTCTTTCAATTGCTCCACAGTTTTTGTTTGCAGCACAATATAAAGAAGAGACAGTAAGTGGTGATTACACCAAAACAATCTCCGCATTAATTAGTGCAAAAAAAGCCGGTTACTACAATAATGATGGAACTCTTATCAACGATTACGGGGATAGTCCAGGAGGTGCAATTACTAAGCCTGGTTATATTGCAGAGATGTACGATAATACCTATTACAAAACAGATGGAAATTTAGTTTTTGTATATGATGCTGGCCAGGGTGGTGTGGTAGATGCAACAGAAGCAAATCCAAATAAGCCACAGAATGATGATCGAATAGTGGGAATGTATTACAAAAATGGTGATCAGCTTGTTTTTGTTGATGCAGGTAATCGTTTGGCAGGAGTTCCTGGTAGTGCGTTCGATAGTGAACCGTCGAAGGACAAGGAATTTGTGTATGCAATGGGGAAGCGGTTTGGTTTTGCTAATGATGCTGCTAATGCGGATGCCTATGAAAGCATTTTTAATAAAAGAGCAAACCAAGTAAGTTTTGGAAGTGATAAGAGTATTAAAGACAGACAACAAGAAACAGCAGGAATCGCTAAAGATGCAGTTACTCTCAATGGTGAAATAGACGCAATTCAAAAGCAGTTAACAGAATTAAAAAAAGATCCAGAAGCAAATGCTGAAGAAATTACTGCACTTGAAAATCAGCTGAAAGATAAGACAGAACAACGAGATAAGCTTAAGCAGACTAATGCAGAAAATGTTGCTGCAATAACTTCGGCGGGGGCTGCTGCAGAAAAGAAGCTTGCAGGTCCTACTCCTGATAATTTTGCAAGTCTTGGGTTATGTGTACCGACGATTCACTGGAACGCTAGTGTTGAATGGGATCCAAAAGCTTGTTTGGCTGGGTTGGTCAATCTTGGTATCCAAGTAGTATCGGTACCATTCACATGGAGTGCGGGATTGCTTGATTATGTTACCAACTTCACCGTAAGGGATTTCGGTGTATATTTCTCAAAAGGAGGAAAGTTGTATAATTCAGTAAACAATGTCTGGCAGCTTATGAAGAATATTTGTAATATTTTCTTCATTGTTGCTCTGGTCTATATAGCTATTAAGACCATGCTCAACGCAGATGGTTTCCAAGAGAAGCAACGTCTTATAAATGTGATTATTTTTGCGTTTCTCATAAATTTCAGTATGTTTTTTAGTAAAGTAATGATTGATGTGTCCAATACTGCGTCATTACAGGTGTTCAATGTGCTTGTTCAGACTGCGAATAAACAAACAGGTCTTAGTGATGTGAAGCAAATCGCACAGAATACTACTGCCGGATCACCGGTTGCTGCTGCTACTGTCTCTCAGTCGTCTCTTGCAGATGTGTTTCTTTCGAATATGCAAATACAAAGGTTTGTAATAAATTCTAGTGGGGGTGGTCTTGGTTTTAATAATCTTGACTATGGATTCATTGCTGTCTATGGTCTTTTTACTATCATATTTATTATTATTGCAACAATTGTAATTGCGGTTATTGCAGGAATGATGACGATTCGGTTTCTAGTACTTGTATTGCTACTAATGACATCACCTATTGCGTATGTAGGTACATTTGTTCCTGCAGCAATTGGTTCATATAGTCAGATGTGGTGGCAGAAGCTCAAAGATAACCTTACTTTTCTTCCTGTGCTCATGCTCATGTTCTATATCACAATGCAATTCACTCAGTTTGCAACTGCACAGGTGACAACGAATGCAAATGATTACATCTCTCTCATATTTGCTTATGTGATGACAATTGCCATGTTGGTAATTAGTCTTTCAGTTGCTAAGAGTGTAGGGGGGAGCGCAGGGGCAGCAGACTTTGGATCGAAGTGGGCAAAGGCAGCAATTGGTGGAGCAACATTTGGTCTCGCTGCTCGAGTGGGGAGAAGAGCTGCTGGCGCAACAGGGTATCTTGCGAATAAGTCAGGTGTAAGTGGTCTAACAAAGCGTATAGCCAATTCAAACAGTCTATTGTTCCGTGCAACAGGAGCTGGGGCGCTTGCTCGACAGGCACTCAAGGGTGGTGAGAAGCTTCAGAATGCAACATTTGATGCTCGTAACACCGGTGCCGCAAAGAATCTTGGTCTTGGCGAAGGTCTCAAGGATGGTTACAAGAAGGGTATTGTTGAAGCGAACGAGAAGTTGGCCAAGGAGAAAATTGAATACGCCAAGAAGCAGACTGAAAAGTCAGACAAGCAGAAAGCTGATGAAGAAATTTATAAACAATATGAGCGAGCACAAAAGAATCTTAAAGATAATACAGATTCTGAAGATAAGTATCAGAAGGCGCTTGATGAGGCTCAGAAGAAAATTGATGGTGCAGAGGATCATATTGATAATGAAATCAAGAAGGAACAGAGTGAAATTGATAAGCAGTTACTTGAGAATGAGAAGGAACTTCGAGACCTTGAAAAAGTTCTTACTGATGCAGCTGCGACAAAGGAACAGAAAGAGGCGGCTCAAAAAGAAAAAACTAAGCGTGACGGAAGAAAGACTGATCTTGAAGATCGTAAGGTTAAAGTTGCTGGAGAAAAAGATGCTCGACTTGAAGCTGAACGAAAGAAAATTAATATTGAATTTAAGGAAGCAGAAGAGTCACTTAAAGCTGTTCGAAAAGCAAAAGATCAGGTTAAGAAAGACGCTGAGGATGCTGAAGCGGTGGTCAAGAGCTTTGGGTATAAACCTGATGATCTCAAAAAACAGGTTGATGATGCTGACAAGGTTATTAAACAGAAAAAGAAAGAATACATTGCGCACCTCGAAAGTAATGCACGCAAGACATTTGGTTCAAATAATCTCTCATTTGTTCCAAGTGAGCAAACAGATGCTTATCGTGCCAAGCTTGCTGAAGAGTTGAAACAACTTTATAAGTCTTCGGAAGATAAGGAATTGAAGAAAGCACTTGATCTCATCAAAAAACAAGCAAAGGAGGATGAAAAGAAAGAAGAGAAGAAGGATGATAAAAAATAGTTATAATTAATTACAAATTACTATGAATCCTGATAATCAAAAAGCAATCACGCAGCAAATAGAGAGTCTTCCAGAGGAAATCAAAGCTCTCATACTTGGAGATGAATGGAAGCACTGGGTGGGGAATATTGTAAAGAAAAACACTCTTAACCTTGATCAAGCTTCTTCTCAACCATTGCACCTGGTTGTGTTGTCTGTGGTACATACACACCAACCCCTT
>JBDKLF010000057.1:0-13403 GCA_039795755.1 Candidatus Parcubacteria bacterium
TTGTTAATTGATCGTTGACCAATTGCTTCTAAACTATTCTTCAACCATTCTGGACTAGGGCCAACTTTTATACCTTTAATAATTGCACCTGTGTATCTTCTACAGAGATTACTATCATCACTTTCTTTTTCATTTTTTATTTCTACCCCTAATTCCTTTGAAATTTCTGGAAGCTTGATTACATTTTTCTGTTTTAAAGTGTAACCAAAGGCAATTGCAATATCAGATGCAACTCCATAATGTGACAGAGCATAATGAGCTCGATCTGGAAGAATTTTTACATCAATCACATCATCGCTCTCTATTGATTCAATTTCAAAAGCCGTCATTGTCAGCTTTTCTGCAATTTCTTCTACACTTGGAAGTGGTTCAATTATGTATTTTTGTAGCCAGGCTTTTGAGACTTTCATAATTAAAATTGATTTATTAAACGTAAATCACCACTATAAAGCATACGAACGTCTGTAATGCCAAATTTAGACATTACAAGTCGATCTATTCCTGCGCCGAATGCGAAGCCTCTGTATTTGTCAGGATGAAGTCCCGCTGATTCGAGAACACTTGGATGAACCATACCCGCTCCCATTACTTCCATCCATTTACCTTTGAATAATACATCCACTTCTACACCCGGTTCAACGAAAGGGAAAAAACTTGGACGGAATCGAACTTCAACCTTGTCGCCCAAAAACTTTTCAAAAAAGTATGCAAGTGTACCCTTGAGATCTGCAAGAGAAATACCCTCACCTACCACCAAGCCTTCAAGTTGATAGAACTGAGCCTCATGTGTCGCATCAGTTGCTTCATTACGAAACACCTTACCTGGAGCAATGATTCGGATAGGATGATCTTTGGTAGGCTTATGTGTTTCCATATAACGAATCTGCACCGGAGAGGTATGTGTGCGAAGTAACTTACGATCAGTGAGGGGCTTGAGCCAAAACGTATCCCACATATCTCGTGCAGGATGATCAGCAGGAACATTAAGAGTGTCGAAGTTATAATACTCCGTTTCTACCTCAGGACCTTCTGCAATATCAAATCCAATCGTCTTGAAAATGTCATAGACCTCTCGAGTTACCTGAGTAATTGGATGCAAACTGCCTTTTGTAGCTTCTTCTTTCATAGGTAATTATTATGTCAAAAAAACGTGAAATTCTCAAGGTTTTGTGATAGTATTGAATTCTTAACGCACTATGCAAGTCGGACAATTCATTGTATATATTATTCTCTTTATTCTGCTCTACAATCAGGTGTTTTTGCTCCTAGCCTTCTTCGAAAAGCGAAAGACCACCTCACGCAAAGTAACCCTTCCTGATGAGCTCCCTACGGTGACCATTATCGTGCCCTGCTTCAATGAAGAGACTACTATTCAGCGAACTGTTGAATCACTCCTTGCACTTGATTATCCAAAAGACAAGATATCAATCTATCTCATCAATGACGGATCGGTAGATAATACTCGAAATGTGCTCGACTCATATGCAACAGGCTATGAAAATATCAAAGTATTCCACAAGGAAAATGGTGGTAAGTGGCGCGCATTGAACTTCGCATTGCAATATGTAACCAGTGAATTCGTTGGATGTCTCGACGCTGATTCATTTGTACAGCCAAATGCCCTCAAAGAAATTATTTCATGCTTCCATCATAATCCTGTTGCAATGGCAGTAACCCCATCAATGCGAGTCTGGCAACCAAATACCCTTGTTCGCAAGATTCAAGCAGCTGAATATGATTTCGGAATCTTTATTCGAAAAGCATTTTCATTCCTTGGTGCAATTCATATTACCCCAGGACCATTTTCTATTTTCCGCAAGAAAGTCTTTGACACTATCGGATGTTATCGACACGCACACAATACCGAAGACCTCGAAATCGCCCTCCGTATGCAAAAGGCAGGAATGGTCATTGATAATGCACACAACGCTATCGTCTACACCGTAGGTCCTGCAACCGCCTATAAGCTCTACAAGCAACGTGTGCGATGGACCGGTGGATTCCTCAAGAACATGATTGATTATCGTGACATGTTCTTCCACAAGAATCATGGCCATTTGAGCTTCTGGATTCTTCCTATGACCATCATTACTGCATGCTCATCACTCTACATCATTGCGGTATTTGTTATCACCACTATCGCAAACCTTATTAAGACACTCAAAGAATTGAACCTGGTAAACTTCGACCTTCCTTCACCACACTTCACCTTTGATTGGTTCTTCTTTGATACCACTGCTGCTACTTTCATTGGAATGACCCTTATGGCGACGATTCTTATTTCTATATTTATTGGGCGAGTAATTACCAATAAAGAACGACTATTTACTGTGGACCTTGTATACTTTATAGTGCTGTACAGCTTTATTGCCCCATTCTGGTTGGTGAAATCGGTTTACAATACCGTATTATTCCGGGAAACAAAGTGGAGATAATTAATATAAACATATGAAAGAAACAACATTTAATTGGAGTAAATATATTTTGGCACTTATTATTACAGGCGCAATCTTTGTTATTGCTATCATGATCAGTAACTACTTCAATGATAAGAAGCTCGAATCTGTTCGTAATATTGAAGATCGAATTGCTATCGATATCCTTTCTTCAGAAACACAATTCGACCTCATTCGATCATCATCATGCAAGTTGATCTCTAATGATATCCTCTCAACAGAACTCAATGATCTCGCAAGTCGACTTGGTTATATGGAAGAAAATCGACCAAACGACGATGAGGAAATTCTCCGACTCAAGCGACAGTACTCACTCCTACAAGTTAAGGATTATCTCCTTATGCAACGACTTGAGAGTCAGTGTGGATTCAAATCAATCTCAGTATTGTACTTCTATTCAAATGAAAAGGGTGCCTGCGAGGAATGTGAGAAGACAGGATATGTTCTCACCTATCTCCGTGAGAAATACCCAGGCCTTCGGGTATACGCCTTTGATTACAACCTTGACCTTTCTGCCCTACAAACACTCATCAAACTCAACAAAGTCGAAGACAAGCTTCCTGCAATTATCGTAGGCGACAAGGTGTACTACGGCCTCACTACTCTCGAAGAATTCGAGAAGGTAATGCCGGGACTTAAGACACTCAAGACTGCAACAACCACCGCTTCAACAACAGCCACCACTACCAAGAAGTAGCAGTCTCAAAATAAAAACCCTTCAATTACATTGAAGGGTTTTTATTATTTCTGAGCCACCTGTCAGATTTGAACTGACGACCGGCCGTTTACAAAACGGCTGCTCTACCAACTGAGCTAAGGTGGCGTTGGTATAATCTAGCATGAAATAAAAGCTTATTCAACTTTTTTTTCACCTTGTGGAGCTGCCTCTACAACCACGGCTTCCTTCTTGTACTCTCCGACTGCCTGGAGAAATTCTGAGTTACTCTTCTTGTTACCAAGCGGCTTTCGTCCTCGTACTTCATCAATATACTTAGCGAACTTCACACGTAATTTATCTCGCATCACAATTCCCAAATGAACAATGAGATGTGGAGTGCGACTTAACGCTTCTTTAATTTCACTTACAAACGATCGATAGGTAGAATGAGTCATATCAAGTGATGACTCAATCATATGATCAACTTTGTTTCGCAATGAAAGATACCATCGAGGAAGTCCTATCCACAACTCGATTGTTTTGAGTAAAAACAAAATAATTGCTATACCAAGACTTACCGAACCAATGACAATAAGCGTATACATGGGAAATGACTAGATTGCGTAACGAGTGAATCGTACGATCTGAGTCTTTTCTCCGAATTTCTGAATAGCTCCATTCACGAGCTCTCCAATAGTAATTTCAGGATTCTTAATAAATGGCTGTTCCATAAGTACACGTTCCTTGAAGTATGCAGCAAGCTTTCCTTCGAGAATCTGAGCCTTCATGTTTTCTGGCTTTCCTTCTACTTCCTTTGCAAATACTTCTTCTGCCTTTGCCTTTGCTTCTGGAGTAATTTCTTCCATAGAGATGAATTCTGGATTCTGAGCAGCGATATGCATTGCAATGTCGTATGCTACAGCTTTGAATTCAGTATTACCTGATACGAAGTCAGTCTCACATCCGAGCTCAAGCATCACTCCTACACTTCCTGTGCCGTGAATATAGGCGGCGATTACACCTGCACCCAATGATCGGTCACTTTTCTTTGCAGCAGAAGCAGCTCCTGCCTTTCGGAGGATGATAACTGCCTTTTCCATGTCTCCACCAGCTTCTTCAAGCGCCTTCTTACATTGCATAACAGAAATACCTGTTCTGTCTCGAAGTTCTTTAATTTGTTCTGTAGTGATTGCCATAGTACGTGATTATTTAAACATTAAGAATACAAAAATTATACCACAGGAATATCTCCTGATGAATTATTTTTTGTTTGTTTTGTAAGCTTCAGCGATAGCCTTGAGGAAGAAAGTGATACTTGCTCGAGAAGTGTCATTACCAACAACAGGGAAATCTACCTTTGTAAGATCACAATCTGATCCACAGAGTGCAACTACTGGAATTTTCTTTGATCGAGCTTCGTCAACAGCGATTCCTTCATGCTTTGAATCTACTACTACTACTGCTCCTGGCATTTCCTTCATGTCACCGAGTCCACCATACATGATAGTAAGGTTGTCGATTTCTTTATCAATAAGTAATCGTTCTTTCTTTGTGTATTTAGCGAGTTCACCTCGTTCCTTCTGAGTTGAGAGATCCTTGAGCTTTTCGATACGCTTCTTGATTTCACCATAGTTAGTGAATGTTCCTCCAATCCATCGTCCTGCTGCATATGGCATTGCAAGTGTTGCAGCGACGTCTTCTACTGCTACTCGAGCTTCAGCCTTACCACCGATGAAGAGAATAGTCTTTCCTTCTGAAGCAATCTTTGCAATGAAATCAGTTGCTTCCTTGAGCATTGCTGCTGACTTTTCAAGGTCAAAAATCTCAGTCTTATTCTTAATTCCGAAAATATAAGGCTTTACTGAAGGGTGTCGTCGAGCCTTTGAAAAGCCGAACTGTACGCCGGCTGAAAACATAGAATCTATAATGTTGGTATCGCTTTTTTGCATAGGAGGTTAATTTACCAGATTATCGGTTAAAATACAAGGGTCTATTCATCATCTCCCTCATCACCACCTTCTCCCATAGTTCCTGATTCAGAAGCGGTCTTTAGAGCTTCAATAATAGGCTCAATATTGCCCAACATGATCTTTGGTAATCCATGCCATGACTGCTTGATTCTATGATCAGTAATACGGTCCTGGAGGTAATTATAGGTACGAATCTTTTCTGATCGATCACCTGTTCCAATCTGACTCTTTCGCTCTGCTGCGTGTTTCTTGGCTTGCTCTTCTTCATGCAATGCATCAAGCTTTGCAACAAGGATTTGCATGGCCTTTTCACGGTTCTTGAGCTGACTTCGCTCTGCAGTTGATCGCACATCAATTCCGGTAGGCTTGTGAATCAAACGTACCGCAGTCTCCACCTTGTTCACATTCTGCCCTCCTGCACCACCCGATCGAGAAAATTCCATTTCAATATCAGTGGGGTTAATTTCAATCTTTCCCCTCTTTCGAATTGGAAGCACCGCAACTGATGCGGTAGAAGTATGAATGCGCCCAGACTTTTCGGTTGCCGGTACTCGTTGTACACGATGTACTCCAGTTTCATAACGTAGTGCATCATAGATACCCTGACCTTTCATTTCGAATGATGCAGTTTTATATCCTCCCGCACCGTTTTCGCTCTCATCAATAGGTCGGAAGCTCCAATTGTTTTTTTCTCCAAAGCCGCGATACATTTCTGCTAGATTGTAAGCAAAATAGGCTGCTTCATCTCCTCCTGCACCAGCTCGTACTTCAAGCACGATTTCATTTGCCTGCTCCTCTTGCTTTTCTTCTTCTTTGAGAATCATTTCCATCTGATCAACAAGTGCCTTTTGTCCCTCCTCGATTTGTTTCAATTCTTCTTCCGCCATCTCCTTGAGCGAATCATCTGCTTTCATTTCTTCGAGTTCCGGCTTTTTACTCTCAAGACGCTCGTATTCTGCAACGAGATATTGGGTCTTAAAATTTTCTTTATATTTGGTGAGATCCATATATGTATTATAAATGAGAAAAGCCCGAACTCATAAAGTGCGGACTTTCCTTCTGATTCCCTACTTCTTTGTAGTTGCCTTTGCTTGTCGAGCCTTGAACTTTTCGAGTCGTCCGGCAGTGTCTACTACCTTTGAGTCTCCTGTATAGAAAGGGTGACATGCACTGCAGATTTCAACTGCGATGTTTTCTTTTGTACCACCGATGGTGTACTTAGCACCACAAACACACACGACTTGTGCATCTGCAAAATAGGTTGGATGAATATCTTTTTTCATAGTTTCTAGAGTTTACCAGAAAAGGTATAAAATGCAAGTCCTGCTTACCTTACTTCACACTATCCAAGAAGTCGATGTTTTCTTGGAAGGTTGCCGCATGCCCTAATACACTACCAGCATACCCAAGACCGAGGGTCGCCCAATTACCACCAGCATAGTATCGACCTGCAGCTTGTTGTTCAGCGGCGTACGTCTGTGTCGCAGCTCCGAGGTCCTTAAGGAATACCGCAGTTGCCATCACTGCATGCTCAGGATTCCATGGATTAGGGGTACTTGCCCCAGTTGCCGCTGCAATACGAGATTCAATACCTACCCATGTCGAAGGAATGAATTGTGATGGTCCCATTGCTCCACCGTACCCAATAGACTGTGGACATGAGACAGCGGTTGTATGAGGATCGATTCCCAATCGCTTTGCTAGGTCAAGGAATACAGGTACATCTCGTGTTGGATGCATCACTTTGGCAAAAGCAGTACCGGTATTCTTACCTTCTCCCGCACCTGTCTCATCATCAGTGAGATAACATTGACCAACATTTACCCCGAGATTAGATTCTTGTTTGAGAATACCGAGAATAAATGCAGCACGTACTCCAGTGGCCTGTGAAGCCTCATTCGCATACTTCAAAGCATCTTCGAATGAAATCGCTGCAGCATCACGCAACTTGAACAATGCCGCACGAATGGTCGCAGCCTTTGCTTGTTTGTCAGCAATAATAGCTTTGTAGCCTGCCTCTTGATTCTTTGATACTGCGAGCAAATCTTTCTTTTCCCCTTGCTTCAATGCAATCTGACGCTCGCTTGCTTCAATTGCTTTCTTGGCATTTAGTTCTTGATCCTGCTTTTCTTTGAGTGCTTCTCGTTCTGCAGCCGTCTTGGTCTTGGTATCACGAATATCGTTAAATAAAACCTGCAATGCCTCGTTAATAGAATTATCAGTCTCTGCTTGGTTGAAGAATTCAGCAAGTGTTTTGTCGCCCATCACCACTTCTACCAAACTTTGATCATCGAGCTCATATCGCTGTTGAAGGAGCTCAGCCATGGTCTTTTGGCCTTTGCTAATTCGAGAATCGAGCTGTTGAATCACGCCATTTTTCTTTTCAATTTCTTTACTTAGATTTTGAATGACAATTCCTTTTGCTTTGATATTTGTCTGAGCCTGCTTGATCTGAGCAGTAAGCAACTCGAGGTCACGTTGATACGAGGCACTTTGTTGATTCAATGCTTTGAGCTGAGTATTGAGGCCCTCAAGCTCTTTTTCGTATTGGTCTAATTCCTTCTGAAGTCGAGCACGTTCAGCAGAGCTCAGATCATCAGTAGCTGCATTTACTGCAACAGGGAGCACCTCAATAACGGGCACTACGAGCAATACTATACAAAAGAAAAAAACGATGAGTTTCTTCACCGTTTCATTCTATCATATTTCACGATCTTCGAAAGACTTATTCAGCAGCTGCTTCAGCTCCTTCTTCATCCTTCTTACCCTTCTTTTCTACTTCAATTGCTGAGAGGTCAATTGGAGCCGCTTCTTCTTCCTTTTCTTCCTTAGGAGCATCAACAAGCGCAATTACTTCTTCTGGATTAACATCCGGAGCAAGTGTTACACCAGCAGGAAGCTTGAGATCAGATGCGTGAATCTGGTTTTCGTATGTTTCGAGTACAGAAATATCAACTTCAATGTGATGTGGGAGTGCTGATGGTTGAGCTTCGATTTCGATTTCGTGCATTACCTTTGCAAGTACTCCACCACCCTTTACAGCAGCAGATACACCAACGAATTCAAGAGGAACCTTCACCGCTACCTTCTTACCCTTTTCGAGTACATAGAAATCAGCATGAATAATACGGTCAGTAACCGCATTCTTCTGAATATCCTGAATAAGACATTCATGTGAACCAGCTTCATCATTGAGTACTACTACTGATGATTCACCAGCCTGTTTCCACACCTTCATAAAATCTGTTTCCTTGATAGCAACTGGAGTACATTCCTGCTTTGGACCATAATAAACAGCTGGAATAAAGCCAGATGCACGGAGCTCCTTCAAAGGAGCACTAATATTTCGCTTTGATACATTAAGAGTTATCATAGGTGACCATTATACACAAAGGAAAATAATATTCAACCCCACCCCGCCCTCCCCTTGGAAAAGGGGAGGGTTACCCAACCTTGTTCGGTGGGACTCGTCCCTCGAGAAATTCAATGAGATTATTCGCTGCCATAAATGACATTTCTTGGCGTGTCGCTTCAGTAGATGAAGCAATGTGAGGAGTGATTACTACATTAGAAAGTTTTGCGAGGCCCTTTGCAAGCTTTGGCTCATTCTCGAACACATCAAGCCCTGCTCCTCGAATAATTCCCTTCTGCAATGCTTCAACAAGCGCAGCCTCGTCGATCACTGGACCACGAGAAGTATTAATAAGATATGCAGAAGGCTTCATAATCGCCAATCGCTCTGCATTAATAAGATGATGTGTTGTATCCATAAGTGGCACATGAAGTGACACTACATCAACGAATCGCAAAACATCCTCAATATTATTACTATACTTTGCACCCACCTCTGCTTCAAGTGCTTCGTTACGCTTAATATCGTAGTATGCAATCTGCATTTCAAATGCCTTTGCAATTCGGGCTACACGAGAGCCAATCTGACCAGTACCTAATATTCCTAGTGTTTTACCTTGAAGTTCTGTTCCGAGGAGTAATAATGGATCCCACCCAACATACTTACCTTTTCGAAGAAACACATCACCTTCTACCACCCGCTTCACCAGTGTAATCATTAATGCAAAAGTATGCTCAGCTACCGCAATATTTGAGAGTCCACCAGGGGCATTAGTAACAGTCACTCCTGCATTCTTTGCATCTTGGAGATTAATATTATTGAAACCTACTGCATAGTTAGCATAGATCTTTGCGGTTGGACATGCTGCAAAAACGTCTTTATCCAGAGTATCAGTGAGCAATGAGAGTACTGCATCATAAGGCTTTTTACTCAGGCACTTAATAAGCTCCTTCTTGGTGAGTGCTCGGTCTTTAGGATTAATATCCACCTCATATCCCTTTGCTCTGAGCATATTGAGACCTCGATCAGTAATATTTCTCGTTACAAAAATTTTCTTTGTCATAAAAATATTGTAACACATCACCACAGTGTAAATAAAAAGCCCCATCTCAATCCACATTGGATTCTGAGATGGGTACTTGGAAGCGGGTTTTCCTACTTCTTTTCCTTCGGGTCAACCGGCACCTTGGCCTTTGGCTCGGGAATCCGCTGGTAGAAGACCGTAATCACAAGACCTTCCGGACCACCTGACTGGAGCCGGCCGGTGATGATAACCTTACCGTTGTTGTTCTTCAGCCATGCGGTCAACATCCGCTTGACCGTGAGAACCTCACCGGAAAAGATTTCAACGTCCTCATCGAGAGTCGTGAGCCGGTCCTTCAGATCAGTCGAAGGTGTTGCGGTTGTTTGGGCGAAAGCGATGGAAACCATCGCCATGAGCGTGATAATGAACTTCAACATAAGCAAAAACAATAACACATTTATTTAATAAAATCAATACTAGTTTAATACATATTGCCACATATGTATTTTTGTGTTAATTTAAAAACAGAATGATCCAATTAACAAAACAATTCTTTGTGGATGGAAAATCGAAGCTCGTCATCACCTGGAGCCACGTTCCAGGTGCAAAGCGACAATTTACTGTCTCAGGTTCAGGTAGACGCCCACCAGTGACTCGGGATTATGACGGATTCACTACTCAAAAGGCCTACAGAGATCATGCACTAAGAGCATACTGTGTTGTTGATGGCACTGAGATGACGGGGAACGTTCTCAATTTCGTTCGTAACAATATCCCCGCCGGTTGGGTAAGTTAATATCCGGTTTTTATTTTATAGAAAGTTAAATATTCTCAACTTCTCCTCCACCACCTTCTGCATTGCTTCCTTTGCAACCTTTTCATATTTATAGGGAGCCACTTCGTCTGGCTTAGCGTCGAGAGCACCTTCGAGTCCTTCGCGATATGCAACACGGAGTTCAGTATTTACATGAACCACCGCAACACCCGCCTTGATTGCTGCTTGTACATCAGCATCACTATTTCCTGATGCACCGTGAAGTACCAATGGAACACCTGTGGCATCCGCGATTGCTTTCACTGTTGGGATACTCAACGCAGGGTCTTTGCCTTTGGCAAACATGCCATGAATATTTCCCACTGCAGGAGCGAGCATATCTACGCCAGTCTCCTTCACAAATCTCACTGCATCTTCAACTTTGGTAAGGTTTTCTTCTGAGATTGCAGCGCCTTCAGGAACTTCAGTGAGTACCTTTGAAGAAGTTCCAATATAACCAAGCTCACCTTCGATAACCACTTCTCTGTTGGTAAGCTTTTTATATTCATGAGCAAAGTCTACGCATCCTTTTGCCTTTGCAATATTTTCTTCGATTCCAAGCTGTGCACCATCAAAGATTGCAGCATCGAATCCTGCTTCAACCGCTTCCTTAACTCGATCAATAGAATAAGTATGATCAGCATTGAGGAAAATAGGCTGCTGTCGTTCTTCTCGCAATGTCTGCACTACCGCTGCAATTTCCTTTACTCCAGTGAAATCCCGCTCACCTTCTGAGACACCGACAATTACCGGCACATTGAGTGCTTGTGCAGCATCAGCAATCGCATAGACACCTTCAAGATTAGAAACATTAAAATGTCCCACCGCAATTCCCTTCTCTCGTGCTTCGAGTATGTATTCTTTAAGTGTTTTCATATTACTGATTATATCACACGATAAATTGAGGCAAATTCTTATGTTTGACCTCGCCTTCCCACTCGCCTTTCTGGTATTTTTCATACGCTGCAACGATCATTTCTCCTGCTTGTTGAGCAGAATGAATCTTGGTGTTAATCACGAGATGATAATAATGCTTATGAAATAGTTCTTCATATCGAATTCCATAGAAAGTGAAGTATCGATCATCCATATGTTGCTCTCGATATAATGTTGCCTCTTTTGCCTCATCAAGTGTCAAACCATCACGTGATGCAATTCGTGAGCAACGAATATCTTCGTCTGGAGTACCATCGTCATTCTCAACCACAAGTAATACTCGAAAAACATTTGATGGTACAGTGAATGCAACGAGACGACCTTCAACAATCACCCCCTCTTTCTTTTCGAATACTGCAAGACGTGTCGTAGCATCGAGCCAATAATCAAGGAACTGATCTCCTCGAGTGGTTTCTTTGAGTTCTTTAAGTGTCTTACCTAATCGCTCTGCCTCTGCTCGCATAATATTTCCCGCTGAGACAATCGGATAACCGAGTGCCCTACTTACCGCTGCCGCAGCTGAACCTTTGCCGGTTCCCGATGACCCTGATATAGCAATCGCTTTTGGAATGTTGTTCATTTTCGTATTATACTTGAGCTATGTCATTTTTCAAAAAGAACACATCTATAGAATTTTTAGCAATTGGAGACATCGTTACTGATGCATTTATCCGAATCACTGAAGCACATACCGATTGTGATAATGGACATTGTGAATTGTGTCTTGCCTATGGTGACAAAGTACCTTTTGAATCAGTAGATATTATTCCTGCAGTAGGAAATAGTGCCAATGCAGCAGTTGCTGCCGCTCGACTCGGACTGAATGCTGCGCTTGTCGCTGGAATTGGCGACGATAAAGAAGGACAAGAATGCCTCGCTGCACTCAAGAAAGAACATGTGGTAACTGATTATATCTCTATCAACAAAGGTAAGAAGACAAACTATCACTATGTATTGTGGTACGAAAAAGACCGAACCATTCTCGTGAAGCATGAAATCTTTACCTACACACTTCCTACAAAAACAGTTCCACAATGGCTCTACCTCAGCTCACTTGGTGGCAACACTGAGACATTTCATGATGAAATTGCTAACTACGTAGAACAGCATGCTGAAATGAAGCTCGTATTCCAGCCGGGAACATTTCAAATGAAACTTGGTACCGAACGATTGGCTCGAATCTACAAACAGACTGAATTATTCTTCTGCAATGTTGAAGAAGCGGAACGAATTCTCAATCTCCTCTCACAAGCACATGTTGAGAAACATACTCATGTTAAAAACCTCCTTAACGGCATTCACGCCCTTGGCCCAAAGATTGTTGTGATTACTGATGGACCAGATGGTTCTTACGGATCAGATGGACAGAAGCAATTCTTCCTCGACGCCTATCCAGACCAAAAGCCTGCCTTCGAGCGAACCGGTGCTGGTGATTGTTTCGCCTCAACTACTACCGTTGGAATTATTCAAGGAAAAACACTTGAAGAAAGTATGAAATGGGGATCAATCAACTCAATGTCAGTCGTTCAAGAAATTGGTGCTCAACGAGGATTGCTTACCAAAGACAAAATTGAAGCTTTCTTGAAAACTGCACCAGAAGGTTGGAATGCACAAGCACTCTAAAATATAAAAACCGCCTTATGGGCGGTTTTTAATTTACCAATACAAATCGCGGAACTTTCTTTCCTTCTATTTCAACTTCCTCATTCCACATAGTGAGTGGTCGAATCCATACCTTTGATACTGGATTCTCATACTGAGCTTCGTAGACCACCATCTCTTCGAGGGATTCTGAATGCTTCCCTACGGTAATAATTTTGTACAGATTACCTTTCTTTGAATGCTTCCAAATTTGTCCTGGTTGTGGGTTCATATTATTGGTGATTTGTTTTTCTTTTAATTACTTTCAGCACCGCTTTCTCTATATCAACAGTATCCATTCCATAATGAGCGATTAATTCTGCTGGAGTTCCTGACTGACCGAATTCATCTCGCACACCAACGAATTCAATTGGCACGGGGAAATGCTCAGCAAGACATTCTGCAACCGCAGATCCCATACCACCTGCAATCTGATGTTCTTCTACAGTTACTACTGCTTTTGCTTTCTTGGCATATTTCACAATTGTTTCGTGATCGAGTGGTTTGATCGTTGCGAGATTAAGTACTACAGTGAACACCTGCTTCTTCTCT
>JBDKLF010000058.1:0-3189 GCA_039795755.1 Candidatus Parcubacteria bacterium
TGTTAGTAAGCTCAGATCCAAGTGCGTAGAGTACATCCTTTGAAACAATGTTTTCTGAAGCAATGAGATTAATAACACTTTTCTGTCGCTTCACTTCTGCCTGTATAAGTTTTTTGATTTGTTGATCAGCCATGGCAATTGATTAATTGATTGAGTAAATAATATGCAATTAATCGAAGGTTAGATCATGGGAATATAAGGTGTTAGATATATAGATAATACTAACAAATAGTCCGAATTACAGTACCTTGATTTATCCCAAATTGCTGGTAATATCACGCAGAACCGCAGTTCATCAACACAACCAATATCGACTAATGAAAAAGTTTCCATTTGCCATTCCTGGCATTAAACCCGCAGACATTGGCGTCCTTCGCAACATGAGCACCTTCAAGCAATACTGCGCGACGGTGAAAACCCTCCTTGCGAATGAATGTCCGTTCTGCCTAATTAATCCAGAAATTAACGTTCCTCTTTATGAGAACGATTCCTGGATGGTCTGGCATAGTGCTTTCCCTCAACGACACCAAAGCTTGCACCTGGTGATTCCCAACAAGCGACACATCTGTCAGCTCCACGAGCTTACCCTCGCAGATATGGCCCACCTACATGACATGTTCCAATGGATACATGGCAAGTTTGGAGAGCAGCTACCAGGTGGTGGTCTCGGTGCACGATTCGGCGACGTTAATTACAACATCGCTAGCGTGCCCGGCCACTTCCATTGGAATATTCAAGTGCCCAACGGTGAAGGAACGGTTGCACTTTGGCTCGCCAAGAGCCCTGAGGAAATCGCACATGCGGACCATAGAGCCACGATCTTTGAGCATCTTCGTCTCAATGGTGGCAACTTGGATCAACTTAGGCCAAATGATCGTGACTTTATTGTCAGCCGCGACCCTGCACTGGTAGTGAAATAACGATCACTTCTCACATCCAGCCCAACACCTTTACCGGTTGTGGGCCTTTTATTTTATCCCAGTGTCAACCTTTACTTTCACATCAGACCCCATACAATTATGGTATGGAACATATATACAAACCCTACTCAGAACGTACTGTTGATACACAGTATGAAGATTTATTAAGAAAAATTTTAAAGGAAGGCAAAAGAAAAGAAACCATTCATGCAAAACTCGCAGAGAACAAAGGTTCCGGACATGAATACTGTCTTGAGCTATCAGGAGAAATGCTCAAGTATGATCTACGAAATGGTGTGCCAATTCTCCCTATTCGCGATCAATCAAATGCATTCAAAGGTGCTGTTGGTGAAGTTGTTGCTTTTATCAATGGAGCACGAACACTTGAAAAGCTCCGAGAACACGGATGTCCCGATGTATTCTGGGATCGTTGGGTGACAAAAGAAAAATGTGAAATATTTGGACTCCCTGAACACGACCTCGGAGGAGGTTCATACGGTGCAGTACTTGCCTCAATACCAACTCCAGATGGCAAAACATTCAACCAAGTTCAAGCGGTTGTTAATCAAATGAAACGCGCTCCACACTTACGTACCCATTACATGACAACATGGTATCCACCGCTTTCACTTGGAGATAAGGATCAAGGATTTCCTCGACAAGTTGTCGTTGCTCCATGTCACGGCAATGCAATTCAATTCAATGTCTTTCCTGATGGAGAAATGCACATGGTGCATTATCAACGGTCAGCAGATGTCCCTGTAGGACTCGTACTCAACCTTGCTGAGTGGGTTGCGTTTGGAATGATGGTTGCAGAGCAAACAGGACTCAAGTTCACTGAGTATACTCACTTCCTTGCAAATCCACAGATCTACGATGTTCAGATTCCTGCAGTTGAAGAAATGCTCAAGCGAGAACCTCGAAAACTTCCAAGTCTTTACCTCAAACCAAAAGAAGAAAGAAAATCAGTTTTTGAATACCGCAAAGAAGACTTCGTACTTGAAGATTATGAACCACACCCAAAGATGGTAATTCCTACCGCAATATAAACATGGTAGTAAACCAAAAAAACTCAGGTACACACGAAGACGGTGGAACATACTCATCAGTAATTAAAGAGATTGCAGACAAAAATCTCTGTCCTTTCTGTCCAGGAGAACTCTATCTCAAACATCACAAAGAACCGATTATTAAAGAAGGGAAATATTGGTTATTCACAAAAAACTCATATCCATACAAGGAAGCACAATGTCATTTGATTTTTATTCTCAAGCGACACGAGACAAAAGTTGAGAATCTTAGTCCAGAAGAAATGGGAGAACTCCCTTCCTTTCTAAAGGAATACCTTCCCGCTCACCACATTGATCATGGAAGCTTATTCATTCGATCTGGTGACACTCGTTACAACTGCTCAAGTGTTGAACATATCCACGCACAATTCGTTTCAAAAGATCCAAACCTCAAAGATCATATGAGAGTTGGTTTGTAATTTTACTCACCCACCTCTGTATCAACTCTAATTATTTCGATTCCAAAATCTTTTAAAAGATTTTCTGCGTCAAGAAGTGAGTATCCTTGATCATAGTAGACTTTCTTGATACCAGATTCAGCAATGAGCTTGGCGCATCCGGGACATGGGAATGTTGAAACATAGACCGTCGCTCCTTCGAGAGCAATACCCTTCCGAGCCGCTTGAGAGATGGCTTTTGCCTCTGCGTGTATCGCGGTAGATAGATCAATTCTTTCACCGGGATTAAAACTCGTTCGAGGATCACCAGCAGAATCAAGATTAAAGTCAGAAGGTACATGCGAATTAAACGCAGTAATTATAGACTTATCATCCTTAACAATAACGGCCCCAATCCTTCTCCACCAATCAGAGCTTTTTTCTGCTGTCTCATTTGCCTGTTGAATGAAAACCCTATCCCTATCTTCCCTACTAATAATTCGATCAGGAGATATTTCAGTCTTGGCCATTGATACTCTTGGAGTCCACTTTAAGAACACTGAATCAAAAATAATTTCTCGATCTTTAAAATACCTCTCCGCAATCTTTTCAGTGACCTCATCAATTGGCATAACTATAGTATTGTCCGAAGGTATTTGTTTAATTGTTTCTCTCGTAACAATTTCTACATTATCAAAAATATCCAACGATCTAAGCATTTTAACAACTTCATCATATGATGGGGTTCGTACATCGCGTTCTATATGAGGAAAATCAGCAAAAAAATCAGGTCCTATTATATAAATCCTGCCTGGATATTTT
>JBDKLF010000059.1:0-4724 GCA_039795755.1 Candidatus Parcubacteria bacterium
CGAAGAGTGAGGAAGATGTCCGAGGTCAGCAGACCAAGGACAAGAAGAGTTCCAAAATAATGACTGAGATATCGTCTAATGCTCCCGATTTCTTAAATTGTAATCAATTTCTTGAAATCGCAGTCCTCCTGAGGGGTAGACATCAGCTAGGTTAACGTTAACAGATTATATTAAAGTGTACTAAATAAAATATTGGGGTATCGTCTAATGGTAGGACATCAGGTTTTGGTCCTGAGTATCATGGTTCGAGTCCATGTCCCGCAGCCAAGTTGGGATAGGTTCGGAGTCCGAGGAGTATCTTAATATATAGATAATTTATGGAACTTTTTTCACAAAGAAATTTAATAAAGGCCAAAATCTTAAATCCGCAAGATATGCCTTTAGGCCTGCGTACTAGAATTTGGAATGAAATACAAAAGTCTCTTGATGATGCAAGAATAGGTAATGACCGAAATGATCTCATCAAAAAAATATGGACTGATTTTTTTAAAAAAAGTGGCTCCGAACTAAATGGAGTTACTTCTTATAGATAAAAACTATGGATTATTTCACTGATCAACTTGAGGAAGAGTTTAAAAAAATATCTTGGGATGAAGTTTATGGTCTTGTGGAGTTTACTTTGAACTCTCTAAATCAATACCAAGCCAGTGATTTACAAGATAGACTAAATGATGTTTTTCAAGAAGAAGGGGTTCAATATAAAATTGTCGATGGACAAGTGGCTGCTCTAATGAATAAAACGGAAGCAGACGAGGTTTCGGCAGCACAAAGTTTGGAAAATTCTGCTAGCTTTCATCTGAACAAAGCTGTCGAACTATTTAATAAAAGGCCCACGCCTGATTACTCTAATTCCATTAAAGAATCCATCAGCGCTGTTGAAGCTGTGTCGCGTGAGATTACTGGTAAAGAATCTGCTACCCTTGGCGAAGCGGTTAAGACCATGAACCTTCACCCATCATTAGAACAAGGTATTGCCAAGTTGTACGGGTGGACTTGCGATGAGGGAGGTATAAGACATGCATTAAAAAGTGGAGGCAAAAATGATTCTGAGGAAGCAGAAGCACGTTATTTGTTGGTTTTATGCTCGGCGCTTGTTAACTTTCTAAAGGAGAAGAATTCACAAGAATAGTTATTCCGAGGAGGGTCAAAATGGTAAGATTAAAAGTATTAGAATAACCTTGTGTGGTAAGGTTGTGTAAATTCCGAACCCGCTGACGCCAGCCATTGATTTAACTCATACTTTGGAAAACCAAATTTCTAACCTGTTAGTTACTCTAGAACCCTGCTATACTTTTTGAATAGAAAATAATCAAACTCAAGTGAAGGGACCAGAACTCAAATATGCTCATGTGGCGCCAGAGGTGTGGGAAGCTCTTGGAAAACTTGAGCGTACTGGTTGGGTAAATAGAAAAGTTTCAAATCCTGAAACTGTGAAAGATCATACGATTGCTCTGAGAATCATCGCGAGTAATTTGGAAGGACTCACTGAAGAAGAAAAAGATGGTCTCCTGGGTATGCTTGAGGTTCATGATTGGCCAGAAGCAATTCATGGTGATGAGGTTGTAATTTCAGATGATGAAGCTGAATTGAAATTATTGCGTGCCACAAAATTTGATAAAGAAAAAGCAGCTCTTACTTCTATTTGTGAAAAGATTGAAGAAAAAGGTCAGGAAATAATGAATCTTTGGCTTCGTTTTGAAACATCAAATGATCCAGCTGCAGAATTGGCAAGACAGCTTGATAAATATCAGGCGATTGAAAAAGCTTTAGAATATGAAAAGGCACAAGGTATACCTCTATTTAAAGAGTTTTTTGGTAGTTCAAAGAAAAAAATCACTCATCCTATTTTGATAAAAAAGCTTGAGGACTTGAAAAAAGAGTGGAATTTGAATCGATAAGAGTTCCGGTATCGTTCAAGACTCGCAGCCTGTATTTAAATAAAAAACAGTGTCCAAGATTTCTCGAGGACACCGTAGTGGTTTGCGGTCGTGAGGAAGCGTTGTTGCTATCCTTCGATCGTCGCGGTTTTCCAGCCGGCGAGTGAGGTTCCGTTCAAGCGAAGGACGAGATTGTCACAGCGTTGGAAGGTCTCGGTGGGCTTGCCACGTGTGTGGAACACCTTCTGTCCGCGGTGGTAATCGACTTCACGAGTCGTTTTCGCATCCGCAGGCATCCTGGGCTCATTTTCGGTAACTTCCAGGATGCCTGTTGCGGTTGCCTCAGACACACGATCGGTGCCGCAGATGACATCCTTCATGATCGGAGCATTCGGGTCGAAGACGACGTCGTGCAGGATTCCGGTATCGAACGTCCGCAAATTGCCGCTGAGATCTGGCTTCGGCACGAACCAGGTATTGACGGCCTTGATTCGGCGGACGATGGTGGTTTTTGTTTCGGGTTTATTTTTCGGGTCGGCGGTGCCAACCTTACTTCCAGCGGGTTTGTGTTTTTCTCCCATATGATTAGTGCTAGCTGAACATATATAAACATAACGGAAATAATCTGTCAAACATTATACTTACCTTATAAAAGTTCGAGTAATTCGGTAGGCGGTCTAGGAAGACTATCCTCGAAGTACATCTGCGGTGTAATTGACACATAAATAATAATATGTCACTATTGCTTTGAAACAAAGCAGCACAAAATTACATATGACGCTCAAATCAAGCATCGTCGTTCGTTCAAAGAAACAAAGAGACGGAACCCTTAGATTCAGACTTTGGGATAATAGTGAAGAACGCTATCTCTGCAGAGGAATGACCGAATCGGAAGTAGCAATAATCTACCAAAAATTGGTCATGGAGTTTGTTGACAAGGCGGTTCTGAGTAACATTAAAGTTGCAAAGAAGCACGGTAGTTCCAATCTGATGGAAAAACGAAGAATGAGTGACAAGTGGTGACCGATCGCATGCTCTAACGTGCGATTTTTATTTTTTATCCCTACTTCACGATGCAGTATCGGACATCTTCCTGTATAATTATTTCATCGTGAAAAAATATAAAGCACTCTGTCTATTATTGGCGTTGGTATTATTTGCAACAAATGTTCAGAATGCTTTTGCAACTCCGGTGAACGTGGCACCTTATCTCGATCCAACTGCAATCCCTGTCTTGAGAAGTGTGCTTGTGTCTTCTCCAGCGCCGATAGGAGCAGTAGGAACTCCAGTGTCAGAAATTATTGATCTCGATGTTGATCCTGGTGGTCTTGATAATATGCTTGATTATGACGTGGGCGCGGTTGCTGGTATTGCAATCGTTGATGCGAATGCTTCAAACGGTACTTGGTGGTATACCATTGATCATGGGACCACATGGAATCTGCTCGGCGCCGTGTCTGATGTATCAGCACGTCTCTTGGCAACAAATGTGAATACTCGTCTTTATTTCCAGCCGAACTTTCCTTTTTTTGGTTCTATTTCTAATGCAATCACTATTCGTGCATGGGATCAGACAACGGGAACGAATGGTGGTACTGCAGATACGTCAACAAATGGTGGTGCAACTGCGTATTCAGATGTGACAGGTAGTGTTGCAATAACTGTTAATTCGTCAAATAGCGCTCCTGCTCTCGATAGTTCAAGGACTCCTACGTTGATTACAGTGGCAGAAAATGCGGGGGCACCAAGTGGCGTTGTGGGCACAGCCGTGTCTTCTTTGATTGATCGATCAGATATTCCTGGAGGACTTGATAACGTTAATGATTCAGATTCTAGAGCATTGTATGGAATGGCTATTATTGCTGTTGATTCGAATCTCACCTGTTACTACACTTATGATAATGGTACGACCTGGAATCTTGTGGGTGCAGTCTCAAATACCTCTGCACGACTTATTTCTACAGATACACAAAACAGAGTCTATTGTCGAGCGGGAACTGGTCTGAATGGAAACTTTACTTCCGCACTGACCTTCAGAGCATGGGATCTGACGAATGCTGATGGGGGAGATGGAGATCTCGTTGATGCTTCTCAGAATGGTACTGGTTTTGCATTTTCAAATATGACTGACACGATAGTACAAGTAGTTGAAGCAGCACCTTCTGCAACAAATATTTCTGCAGCAGAAACATATACTGAAGATACACCACTCAATCTCATTGATATTATGGTAACCGATACAGACAGTAGTAATGTAACGGTAACACTCACGCTTTCGAATCGACTCGCCGGAAGTTTGAATACAGGAACATCAGGTGCAGTGTCATCATCTTATAATTCAGGAACAGGAGTGTGGACAGCCAGTGGAGCAATTGCAGATATCAATGCGCTTTTGGCGGGAGTGATCTTTATTCCAACTGCTGATTATACGAATAGTGTGAACATGGTGGTCAATATCACTGATGATTATGGTGCTGCTTTCACGGGAACCAAAGTATTTACTGGTACCGGAGTAAATGATGCACCGGTATTGAATGTAAGTAGAAGTCCTTCACTTAGTAGTGTTATTCAAAATGCCGGAGCACCAAGCGGTGTAGTGGGAACAAATGTCGGTAGTTTGGTTGATTTTGCTATTCCTGCGGGTGGACTCGACAATGTAACTGATGTTGATTCAGGAGCATTACTTGGTGTTGCTATTATTGGAGCTGATACTACCAACGCAACGTATTACTATTCTACAAACAGTGGAGCAACATGGAGTGCACTCGGTGCGGTCTCAACCACTTCTGCGCGTCTCCTTGCTTCAGGACCAAGTAATCGTATCTATGTGCAGCCTGCTTCTGGATT
>JBDKLF010000060.1:0-20748 GCA_039795755.1 Candidatus Parcubacteria bacterium
ATCATATTACTTTCTTTGACTACGGTGTACACCGTATCGATAATAGGTCCGGAACACGTTAGTCCATTTTTTGTTGGATTCTACGAAGGAGGTACTGGAATATCGACTAGTCTCACCTCGGAACAGGCTGGGTACTTACTAGGAACCATGCTATTTCCTTTGGTATCAATTGGTTTAGTCTTCACATTAATCCGCAAGAGAACAAAACGTATCTATTCGGCATGTCTCATCGTTCTTGGAATCACTATTATTAGTGCCTTGCAAAAGGGTGCGCTTCCGATCTTCCCTATTATCATAATGGCATTACTACTTTCTAAAGAAATCAGAAGCCAATTAACGGAAGTACGATCATGAAAATACTATTTACCATCATTGGGATAACAGTTCTCTATGGAATACTTGGATATTTCGAGCTTGTTCCATTGTACAGATGTAGTGGGATACCTATAGTAAAAGATGGATTAAAAGATGGTGATGTGGGGAAAGTGTGCTACTGGGATAGATCGCAGAGATTTTACTAGACCATTTCCCTGTCTTCTGCTACTATCTCTCTACTAACCCCACACACATGGCAATGCTTGAATACAATGAAATATTACTTCGAAAGTTCATCAGCATCGATGGAGCGCCTTATGAAGTACTTGATGCACATATCTTCCGTATGCAGCAGCGAAAGCCCCAGAACAAGACTAAGCTCAAGAACCTTATTACCGGATCTGTAATGGAAATGACCTTTCATGCATCTGACAAAGTAGAAGAAGCTGAAATCGGTAAAAGAGAAATCAAGTTCCTCTACACCAATAAAGGTGAATCATGGTTCTGTGAAACAAACGACCCCTCAAAGCGATTCCAGCTCAAAGAAAGTGTCCTTGGAACAGCAGCAAAATATATGAAGCCGAACAGTATGGTTGAAATACTTACTTTCGAAGATGACAACGAAGAAGAACGAATTATTGGAGTAAAAACTCCGGTCAAAGTAGACCTAGCCGTAGTTGAAGCACCACCAGGAATTAAGGGCGATTCTGCACGTGGAGGTGGAAAGGTAGTGAAGCTCGAAACAGGTGCCGAAATCACTGCTCCCCTTTTCATTAACGTTGGAGATATCGTCAAGATCAACACTGAGACTGATGAATATGTTGAACGAGTGAACAAGTAACAGGTATAATGGGTGTATGAAAAATGACAACCCTTTAAACAACTTTACTACAGGAAAGTATTCATCTGGATTCAAGGACGTTCCTACAACTCCCACCGTCTGCCCTACTATTGGACAAGCAACAAGCAATCCCCTCAAACTCATTGATTATATTGGATGTCACAAAATCCTGATGATTTTTGTGCTAGCTGTAGTAGCATTCCTCTTCTACTCTGGGGTCAAAGCAAAAGTTGCTGCTGAAGGCGGTGCAGGTGCTGGAGGAAAACCTGGAGCAGGATCACCCAAAAAATAAGCTAGAAGCTCGTGAACACAATAGACTTGAGTATATTCTCAGCTTTTTCTTTACTTGAAGCATTGTTTCTCAAATAGCTCAGGTTAATATTGTAACAACCACCGTTTTTGTTAACCTTATATCGATCATAAATTACGTCTCCACCATAATCATCTGTGAAGTGGTCAAATGTTGTACTCGCAACTGTTACCTTTTCTCCTTTGATACCCGAATACGCACATGAAGAGCTCTCGAGATATCCATTAAATATAGAACTATGAAGCACTGGGTCGTATACATCAACAGAGAAAACAGCACCATTCTCATTGGTATATGAATACTCGGAAACACTTGTTCCAGGTGGATAATAGAATTTGATACCCGTCTCCCCATTCTCATACATAAGCCATGTTATTTCTTGCTGTACACCCTTTATACCTATCACCGCCTTTTTTGGTAACTGCTATTGTGTAGTAGCAACTCCAACCTCTGTAGGTCTAACTGGAGAAGTATAATGTCGATAGTACACATATCCCATAACACCCACCACAAGGAGCACGAGTATAGTAACTGTCACTTTGTATATTGTTTTCATATACCAAAGTATAATTGAAATCTTGCTAAAGTAAAACAAAAACCACCCCGATTGGGGTGGTTTTTGTTATCTACTATCGCGCTACGTATGGCATGAGGCCCATGAAGCGTGATCGCTTGATTGCTTCGGCGAGTTCTCGCTGCTTTGCGGCACAAGTGCCAGTTCGCTTTCGAGATACAATTCGTCCGAATGGATTAACGAATTTCTTGAGAATTTCGATATCCTTGTAATCAATATGCTTGATTCCGTTCTTTGTGAAGAAACATTCTTTCATATAATGAGATGTTACTTACTTGATAATGAGTGCTTTAGAATGGAATATCGTCTGGATTGATGTCTTCTTCTGGATACTGAATTGAATCCATAGGAGCATCTGGTTGCTCATCATGCTTTGCAGCTCCAGCACTTGAAGTACTTGTTGCTGCGCCACTTGGAGCGGCAGAAGGGCCGAATTGGAAGCTATCTACTACGATTTCGGTTCGATAGTTCTTCTTGCCATCTGCACCATCCCAACTTCGAGTCTGTAATCGTCCTTCAACATAGAGAGGTCTTCCCTTCTTCATGTATTGATTGATGAGTTCAGCCTGCTTCCCAAACGATACAAGATTGTGATATTCCACACTATCCTGTTTCTTACCATCCTTATCCTTGTATGAACGGTTAGTTGCCATCGAGAACGATACAACTTTGGTCCCACTTGGAAGAGCTTTGAGCTCTGGATCACGGGTGAGATTCCCGTATAAAAGCACTTTGTTTAGATACATATAACTAAGTATTAACGTATAATTTCACGCAACACCGTTAGTATATCATAGGTGCTTAGTTGACAGCAGCCTCAGTTGCCTGTTCTGCTTCTTCTGCAGGAGCAGCTGGCTTTTCTCGTCGTTCTCGCTTACCACCCTTTTCTTCCTTTACTTCATGCGGGAACTTGTGTCCGTGCAAAGTGTTTTCCTTTACCGTCTTTACGATAATGAATCGAAGTACATGTTCATTAGTAGAAACAGCTTCATGAATTGCAGGAACTTGTGAAGGATCGATTTCGAACTTGATCCAAGAGAAGTTTGCAGTTGCATGTCGAACGTTCTTTCCGTGAGCATGCTTCACCATTACGTATGCGAGATCCATAAGCTGTGGAGCTTCCTCCGCAACGATAGAACCACCTGCATTCGTGATAAGGTCTTTGAGACCTGCATACACCTTGTTCACTTCTTCTTCAGAAAGAGAAGAAACAATGTGTGATCCAAGCTCATAGACTTTTGGAAGTTCAATTTCTTGAACCTCTTTTGCTTTTGCCATATGTGATGATCATCAAAGGGGTTACCGTGCAGTGCTTTTTTAAATAGAAGTGTATATTTGGATAACACACATGCCCTGCCAGGTTTCCTCTGACTGGTGAGAACATTACCACAAGAATCACCCTCTTGCAAAGACACTACAGCAACTGTACTATTGCCCCATATGAGAGCTCTTTATTTTACATACACCATCGTAGGTGGAAGCACAGACTTCAGGGGAGGCACAATGAGCAGAACAGGCCATGGCATCCTGAAATTACAAGATGGTGAAGCTCCTGATTTCTCCATACATGAACCCATGATAAGAGAAGCCCTGACCAGATTGGGTATTAATTTTGGAATCATCATTAACCCTAGCGAAAAGATCCAATTCAACGGGTCATACTGCTTTCGCGAAGTTGCTGATAGCGAACTGGAACAGCTTCATGCAGATCCTGATGTGGTGAAAGTTGGTTTTGGCGAGTAACAATAATACTCTTCAGAACTTTTTATTTTGGTCCCGAACACTTGTTATTTTCTCATATTTGACACAAGAACACTTGTGATGCATTATAGGTACCGAATGAAAACATCGCTCTTTGATTTGGGTCTGATTATTTCAGGACTCACACTTCTCACCACTGGCCTCCTTCGGGCTTTCCCGATCAAGGTCAACACTGCATTCTTGTGGAACACTGCACCTATGGTTGTGGCCTTTCTGATCATGACAACAATGATTATCAAGATTGGAGGCCTGCAACTCGCTGGAAAAGCTCTCGACGCATCAATCAACACCGCGTCGAGTTTCCTCATCACTATGGTGCTACTCATGCCAATTATTGGAATGGGGATGCTTATAGCACGGCACTATGAAGCTGGAATTGCACGTGCACTGGAAAGTGCTTTCGGTTATCCGATTGCATTAGTGTCGAGCTTTGTGTCGCCAAGCGGCAGTGCACTGTCAGGATTAGTAGTGAAAATGTGGGACAGAAGACATCTTCGCCCACTACTCCTCTACTTCATGACAGTTGTTCCCCTCATTAGTCTCACCATATTTTACATTCGCCAACTTGGTCTCGGAACAGAGATCACCAAAGCGATGTATAGAACAAACTGGATTGTTGCGGTCGGCCTCTGGCCCTGCTTCTGGATCTGGGGGAGATTCTTCTACCGCGCATGAACGGCGGTTTTTATTTAAATTCCGAACACCCTTCTCACATTCTCTCGGAGCTGGGTGGCAACTTGATCAACCGGAAGTCCTTTGATCTCTGCAATTTTCTTGATGACTTCGAGCACATAGACTGGCTCATTGCGCTTGCCTCGATATGGAACAGGAGCAACATAGGGACAATCTGTCTCTGACATAATCATTTCAAGTGGTGCCCAGGCAATCACTTCACGATAATTATCAGTCTTTGGATAGGTAATCGCCCCCGTAAATGACAGCGTATATCCAAGCTCAACGAATTGCTTGGCATCATCGAGAGAACCAGCAAAGAAATGCACATCCCCTTTTACTTCAGGATACTGCTTCAATATTTCCAACGCTTCAGCATAAGCTGATCGCTCGGGATTACTTCTGATATGAAGCATGAGTGGCTTACCTAATTTCTTAGCAAGCTCAATATGCTCAATAAAGATTTTTTTCTGGCGTTCAATTGAAGCCTCATCCAATCGATAGAAATCGAGCCCACATTCCCCTATCGCCACCACCTTGGGATGCTTACAAAGCTCTTCATATGCAACAGCATCGAAATCATTATCCTTTGAATGAAATGGTTTTGTCTCTGCTCCAATCTCATCTGCATCATGTTCTGCTTCGCAGGTATGAATTGGATGCAGTCCTACAATCGCATAGAGGTGCTCATATTGTTCTGCGAGTGCAACCGCTTGTCGTGAAGTCTCGATCTGTGTGCCCACATTTATCATTCCCACGTCAGCTTCCTTTGCTCGCTTAATTACCTCATCTCGATCGGTATCAAAGATGGCAAAGTTCACATGAGCATGTATATCGAAGTATTTCATGTTTATATCTTATCATTAAAAACTCTTTCGATTTTGAAGCACATAGGCCTCAGGGAACCATCGCTTCCTGATCTCACCAGCAAGAAAGAATGATCCCGTTACCAATATGCAATCATCTGGTCCTGCGTCTCGTATTGCTTTCTCGATTGCATGCAACGGATGCTCAATGATTTCTATTTTGGCCGATCGCTTCTTCTCTTTTGTAATCAATGGAAGCAAGACATTTGGATGTATCGACTTACGATCTGCTTCTTCGGTGCCAGCAATAATCACTTTATCTGCAAGAGGAATAATCTGACTCATGACTGAGCTTGTATCTTTCTTGGTACTTGCCATCGCAAAGATTACTGTGAGCTTTTTATACTTAATCTCCGCAAGATTCTTCACGGTGGTTCTCATTTTTGCTCTGTTATGTGCACCATCAAGAATCACTACAGGATGATCTTGTATACACTCGAATCGACATGGCATACGAGTGATTGTAATTCCCTGTTCAATAGATGCTTCATCAACACCCGCCACACGAGCAAGCGATGTTGCAAGCAGTATATTGCGAGCTTTGTAACTTCTTTTCTTGGGAAGCACGTGACATACTGCTCCCTGTTGCTTACATATCTTTCTGAATAATTGTTGTAATGATGGTCGAGTCTCAGTGGTAAAGAATTCACTTCCTTGCTTGATGATTCCCGCTTTGTCATAAGCAATCTTTTCTAAGGTCTTACCAAGGATTTCAGTATGATCATAATCAATAGTAGTAACTGCAGTCGCATGTGGAGCTTCTATAATATTGGTCGAATCATAGCGACCCCCTAATCCTACCTCGAGTACCACCCATTCACATTTCATTTGCTTGAAGTATAAAATCGCAATTGCAAAAAATATCTCAAATGCTGATGGACCACCAAGCTCGGTATGTTGAGCTTTGGTAATGATTGGTCGTAATTGATTAACAATGTTTACAAAAGCCTCTGGGGAAATATATTGATCATTTACCTTGATCATTTCAATCGCCGTAGTAACGAACGGTGACATGAAAAGTCCCGTGCACTTGCCACTACTTACGAGCATATTATGGGTCAATGTAGAGACTGAGCCCTTCCCTGCAGTTCCGGTGATATGAATATATTTGAAGGCTTTTTCCGGTGAACCGCACAATTCGAGGAATTGCTTGGTGCGTAAGAGAAAATAATTCGGATCTTTTTTAAGAGCTCCGTGATTATGACGAAAAGACGTATTAGCGAAACTATTCACATACTGAACAGCTTGCTTATACGCCTTGATATCGTCTTTATTTATTTTCTGTTGAAGAGGTCGTGTCGGCATCGTGAGTGTCTTTCATGCAGCATTCGCAGACTTTCTTGCCTGATCCACAAGGACATGTTTCGTCCTTTCGGCAGCAATTACCTGCGAGCTTACCTGAACCACACTTACATGGCTGATCAAGACCGTTCATATCTAATGTCATTTCCATAGGGTGGATTATACTCCTCCCCTTACCGGCGTCAAACTAGTCCTTCCGTGCAAAGAGTGGTGTCTCAGGTTTTTTGTTTTCCTTTAAAATATCTAATATTTTTTGACTTGTTGTAGGTATTATTGCTTTTAAATGACAAGCGATATCAGCTAATTTATCTATATAGTCACGCAAAATATCCTTTCCTTTTTCTAAATCTATTTTAATAACTTTGAAAACTTGTTCATCAGAAATTCTCTTATCCAACACCGAAATATTTGTCCAGATAAATTTACATACCATGTTTATATCAAATACTTCAAAGTCATTTGCCACAAAAGAATTAAATGGCTTTATTTCAACATCTTGAACAATCATGTTAACAATCTTTTTATCTAAATATTTTTCTGAAAGAGTTGTTATTCGAGAGACAAGATTCCCCAAACCATTTGCGAGACCTGAGTTGTAAGCATCCTTTACTCGATCTTTTGCGACCGGAGAATCTTCAAACGAACTGATTTCTCGAAGTACAAAATATCGCAATGCATCTGTGCCATATTCATTCACAATTTCCATCGGATCTACGGTATTTCCAAGTGACTTAGACATTTTCACCCCACCTTCACCAAGCACAAATCCGTTCACAATAACATGATGACTATTCGGAATTTCTGCAGCCATAAGCATCGCTTGCCACATAATTGCCTGGAATCGAGTATTATCCTTTCCACAATATTGTACCGGAGTACCTTTTAACCAAAACTTTGCGAAATCACCTTCAATATCTGGCCAATTCAATGTTGAAATATAATCCACCAAAGCATCGAACCATACATACATTACATGCTCAGTATCTCCTGGAACTTCAATTCCCCATGGCATCTTTGACTTCAACCGTGAAATACTAAAGTCCTGCAATCCACCTTGAACAAAAGATACTACTTCTCTCATGCGAATCTCAGGAATCACAAAATCAGGATTGTTTTTATAAAATTCAAGTAGCTTATCTTGAAACGCAGAGTACTTGAAGAAGTAATTTTCTTCATCAATAAGTTCAAGCTCACGATTCGGATGAATAGGACATTTACCATCTACCAATTCACTTTCATTCTTTTCTTCTTCACAACTCACACAATACTTTCGTTTGTAATTCTTTTTGTAAATAAATCCATTATCAGCAACTTTTTTCCAGAATGCCTGAGCAGCAGTAATATGCTTCGCGTCAGTTGTTCGAATGAGGCGCAGTACCTCTGTATCAAGACCAAACGCGTGAACATAGTTCTTGAACTTTTCTGCATATTCATCAACATACGCCTGTGGTGTCTTCCCTGCCTTTGCAGCTGATTCAGCAATTTTCATTCCATGCTCATCTGTACCAGAATTAAAAAACACTTCATATCCACTTAGTTTTTTGTAGCGTGCAATCACATCTGCACGAATTAACTCCATCGCATGTCCAAGATGCAGGTCAGCGTTCACATACGGCAAAGTTGAGGTGATGTAAAATGTTTTATCGGTCATATTTTCGTTTTTCTATATCTGACAAAATTTCCATTAATACTGCAGTGAGTGGAACAGAGAGCAAGATTCCAAGAAATCCAGCGAGCTTGGCTCCAATTACCAACATAAGAATCGTAAGAATTGGTGGAATACCCACAATTTTCTTTACTACCAAGGGATAGAATAAATTACCTTCGAATTGCTGAATGATGACATAGAGACCGAGCACTAATAGTCCAAGACTCACACCTCCCTGTAATACCGCAATAGTGACCGCAGGAATAAGTGCAATTACAATTCCGAAGAGTGGAATCAATTCCATTACTCCTGCAAAAACTGAAAGAAGCAAAGCATTATTAACCCCAAGCACTGAGAGTCCCATATAGGTAAGTACAGTAATGAGCAGTGCGAGTACGAATTGGCCCTGCATCCAGAGACCAATCTTTTCTCGTGATCGTCTCCATAGTCCAATAATATATCCCTCATTTTGTAACGGGGTTACGATTTTCAAAAAATCAGCTACACCGTCTTTTTGAACTGAGAGATAGAACGAAAGTACAATAATAATAGTAAGTGAGACAATCCCTCCGAAGAGTCCTGAAATTGTTCCAAAGAATCCTGCGGTAAACGAGGTTACATATGTATTGATAGATGAAATAATATCTTTAACTGAGAAAAATTGATTCAACGACTCGAATTGACCGAGTGGATTCCAGAGAGAGACACTTTCAGTATAGCTTGGTAATACACTGAAGAGCTGCAAAGTATCATTGAGCAATACTGGAAGAAATACTGAGAACAATCCCGCAAGTAAAACAAAGATTGCAATATAAATAAGCAATACTCCAATGGCTCGAGGAATCTTTCTCTTTTCAAAAAACTGCGCTCCTGGCTCAACCGCAGAAGCAATAACTACTGAGGTAATTACCACAAGTGCAACATCTCGCAATTTCCAGAGTAAAAAGAACCCAATTCCTATAAGAATCGCCTTGAATATCGTACCCGCAGTTATAGTGATAGTAGTATGTCCTCCCTTTTCCATATGTGTCCTATACTAGCAGAGAAGCCCCTTCCATGCATCTTCTTTGCCTTGATGTGGACCAATCGCTGCTAGGTTAGCCTGTGCGAGGTCAAAGACATCTCGAGCAACTTGTTGTACCGCCTCCCGAGTAACACTTCTCACCTTTGCTTCGAATTGCTCCGGCGTAAGCACTTCTTCCTTATCGACTTCCTGAAATCCGTACCAATCAGCAAGTGCATCAGATGTTTCGAGACCGAGATACATATTGCCTATTTTGAAATCTTTAGCTTTTTGCAATTCTGCATCAGTCACTCCCTGCTCAGCAACTTCCTTGAGTATTACCAATGTCTCACGAATCGCTTCTTCAATCTTGTCATGAGCAACTCCTGCACGAATAGTAAATACCCCTGTATCATGTTCAAGATGTGTAGAGGTTCCAATGTAATAACATAATCCTAATTCCTCACGAATGCGATTGAACAATCGAGATGACATTCCATGCCCAAGAATAGTTGAAAGTACCCCCAATGCCTTTCGCCGCTCGTCGTAACAATTGAATGTTCTAAATCCAAGAATGAAATGTGTTTGATCAGTTGCCTTGTCAAAAATCTTTACTGCAGCACCCTTCTGATTATCAGTTACTTGTTCCATAGCGATTACTGATGCGGTAGCAAGTGTTCCAAAGAGCTCAGTCACCTGTCCTATTACCTGCTGCTCATCGATGTTTCCTGAGACGATTACCATAGTCTTTGCGGGAATATAATGAGCAGTTCTGTAGGTAATGAGATCAGCTCGGGTGAAGCACTTCACCGTCTCCTTGGTACCAATGACCGGTCTCCCTGCAGGATGATTTCCATAGAGTAATTCATCAAATGTCTGATAGACAATTCGCTCAGGTCGATCGCCATTCATATTAATTTCTTCGATGACTACTCCTTTTTCTTTTTCAATTTCTTCTTCAGGCAAAGTTGCATTGAGATAGAGATCACTTACCATTTCGAGAATCTGTACACCTTTGTCCTTTGAAGCTTTTGCATAATATCCAGTATATGTTCCTGAAGTAAATGCATTATATTGCACACCCATTGATTCGAATTCAGTGGTTATTGCAAGTGCATTCGGACGCTTCGAAGTACCCTTGAAGCACATATGTTCGAGAAAATGTGAGATACCTGCTTTGTCCGCAGTCTCATAACGAGAACCAGCTTCTACTACCACCATAGCAGTTACCGTACCATTCTCTGGCATAGGCACCGTAATGATTCGCAAACCGTTTTCGAGTACTGTTTTGGTGAATTTCATAGGTAGAGTCTAACACAATTTGTTATACTTTTTGTATGAATACTTTTTCGCGTTTTATTAAGTACGGAGTTGCTGGCGGTGGTGCATTTATACTTGATTTTGCCCTACTCTATATGCTCCTTACATACACTCATCTGCATTATGTATTCTCAATAACAATTGCATTCATCTTTGGTACTCTGGTGAATTACAGTATCAACCGTATCTATACCTTCAATGATTCAGAACAACATATAGGAAAAGGATATCTGTATTTCTTGATTATTGCAGCTGTAGGTATTGTACTCACGATTCTTTTTGTGCATCTTCTTATTACGTACTTACACATCAGTGTACTCACTTCGCGAATCATCGCTGCAGGACTGGTGTATATATGGAGTTTCCTTGCCAATCATTTCTTGAACTTCAAGACAAAATAAAAATCACTTACCTCAAAGGTCTCGTGATATATGATCGATTTCTTTTCTTAATCTTGCTCGATACCGACGAGTAACTTCCCACCCATGTCTCATTCCCTCGAGATAGAATGAATTACTTGTAATGTCATACATGAGAACCTCCTTCCATTCGTTGTTCTCAATATCAAACAATCGAAGCATCCACTTTCTCTTCTGTTCAATGGTAAGCTTCCCTGTTGTAAAAAGATGAAAAAGATTGAAGCACCTAAAGGTATACGCATCTTCAAGGTCAATGATAAACTTAACTGTTTTACACTCCTTTCTCTTCTCACTCACCAAGAATCCTGTCTGATGTAATGACCACACATACCTCTCGAGGCTCACCCTGTAATACTTTCTCGCTTCTGGGAGAATAAACGAATCAGCAGGTGTTGGAAAAATTTCAAAATCGACCATCCACACATACTCTGTATTGTCTGGATGATTATTCATAGGTCCATCACACACACTACGCCTATTCACTACAAAATCAAGTAACCCCCAGATACTACATCTTCCCTTCTACATATGTAATCAATTGATCAATAGCGATTCTTTCTTGCTTTCCTGTATCACGATCACGAATCGTTACGGTGTTGAGGAGCTCTGGATGTTCACCAAGTGTATCGAAGTCTACTGTCACACAGAACGGTGTACCAATCTCATCCTGACGTCGGTAGCGCTTTCCGACACTTCCTGACTCATCATACATCACTGCTCCAAATGCTTTCTTGAGCATTACATAAACCTCCTTTGCCTTACCTGTGAGTTCAACTTTATTCTTGAGTAATGGAAATACTGCAACCTTAACAGGTGCAACCTTTGGTGAGAGTTTGAGATATGTTCGTACTTCCCCATCCATTTCGTCTTCAGTGTACGCATTAGTAAGAATTGCCAACACGGTTCGATCAACACCGAATGAAGGTTCGATAACATGCGGGATATAACGAGTCTTTGTTTCTTCGTCGAAGTATGAGAGCTCAGCACCAGAATCCTTAGTGTGTGCACCGAGGTCATAGTCAGTTCGATATGCCAGACCGTACAATTCTTTCTTTCCAAATGGATAGTCAAATTCGAAATCAATGGTTCGCTTCGAATAGTGTGCTCGATCACCATCAGCTACCTCCAATTCATGTACTTTGTCTTGAGCAAGACCAATGTCTTGAGTATATACCCATACCTCCTTACGAAATTCTTCGAATGATGCAGCCCAGTCTTCTGGTTTTACAAAATACTCAATTTCCATCTGTTCGAATTCTCGTGTACGAAAAGTGAAGTCTCGTGGAGAAATTTCGTTACGAAATGCTTTACCAATCTGACCCATACCAAAAGGAAGCTTCGGATGGAATGAATCAATAATATTTTTGAAATTCACAAACATTCCCTGCGCTGTCTCAGGTCGTAGATAAGAGATTGAAGTATCATCCTGAATAGCGCCCACATGTGTCTGGAACATCATGTTGAATTGGCGAACTTCACCAAGTTTGTTCCCTTCTGGACTCTTAAGATTTTTCTCCTTGATGAGTGCATCCATCTGTTCAAGCTTCAAGCCCTTAGTATCAATTCCATTATCTTCAAGGAGATGATCTGCTCGATATCGCTTCTTTGTTGCAAGATCTTCAACCAAAGGATCAGAGAATCCTCCTACATGCCCTGATGCTTTCCACACATTCTGATTCATGAGAATTGCTGCATCGAATCCATACATATCTTCACGATCAGTAACGAATCGCTTCCACCATAATGTCTTCACATTATTCTTGAGTGCAACACCAAGAGGACCATAGTCCCAACTACCTCCAAGACCTCCGTAGATTTCTGATCCTTGATAGATGAACCCTCGCTGTTTGCAGAGGGATATGAGCTTTTCCATTACATTTTGTTCTTCTTTTTTCATGGTGTTATGTTGTACTGGCTAGATTAGCATATTTCCTATTCCCCACCAACTTTCTCCATTGTCGCCACAAAACTCGGATCCTGCGTCAGTCGTGTGGTAATTTCTCCACCGAATCCCATATTCATATCTTCATTAGTTGAAGTATCACGCCCGCCATAACTTACATTTCCCACAAGCATTGGCACATCACCCACTTGGTTCGTACTTGGGAATAGTGTCACCTGGAACGCTACCTCTCGAGAAGGACGTGTATATCCGGTACCGGCTGGAATCGTTCCTGGATTCCACGTAATCTTGCGAGTAGTCTCATCATAGGTCACACGATCACTTGCTGGTGAATATTTATTATTCCATGACATATAAGGAGGGAGATACCCAACCACCTGCGCATTTGAAACATCATTCGATCCGTTAGTAAGCGTCCAGACAACGGTATAACTTGTACTCGTCTCAGGCATTGGTGGCAATGGACCAGTGTTTACGAAAGGGCCGATATAGTAGACCGACTTTGCACTGAATCCGAGCTCAGTTGCAACTTTGATTTTTTGGGCAACAGAAGATTTGATTTCTTCTGGTACTCCTGTCTGTGAAGGTCTTCGTGCAGAGAGTGACACATCGAGATTCACCTCAGGATTCTTGGTAAGCGCTGCATAATCAGCAAAGTCCAATACTCCCAATTCGAAGTCTAATACTCCCGATTGTCCATCATCAATCTTTGCGAATTCAGGATTGGTGGTCTTGTTCCAAATAATTTTGTGTTCTGAAGAACGGAAGAAACCTTTGTCGGCAGAAATAATCTTGTTATTAAGTGCAGTACCAGTGAGGTCGAGCTCGATTCCTACATCAGTAAGCGGTCCACCTGAATTGTTCTGCCATGCAATAGTCCCCTTCACCACATCTCCCGCTTCAACCACTGTTCCATTCTTAAAGATAAGATCAGCACTGAGGAAGGGCTTCACGATAGAAACTTTTTCTAATGAGCTCGCATAGATATTTGAAATTTGTGTCGTATCGAATTGATCAGCAACACCTGCACTGAATCGAATGAATCGATCAGTATTTGATTCCCCACTAAATATTCCCTTGATCTTGATGGTTTGTGACTGACGTGGTTCAAGTACTTTGATAAGCCATCCATTCTCAGCATATGTCGTATTTGGTGTTGCACTTACGAACTGAAATCCTTGAGGAAATTCCGCCTTCACCAACATGTCAGTAATAGGCGCATCGGTGTTCGATCTGATATGTAAGGTAAGTGTTGTCTCTTGTCCGGCAATTGATTCACTAAGTGTGTCGAGCGTAAATTCAATAGGACCAGACTCAATCAACACATCAACTTTCTTTTCTTTATTAAAAATTGCATTCGAGTTAGGAGTACGGTACACCGCTTCAGCAAGAATTGACTGCTTCTGCTGTGACTCTCCAAAGAGCACCGCAGTAATCGTTCGTGTCACTGTCTGTCCTGGCTCGATGGTTCCTAGCCCCTCTCGATAGGTTCCAATGTCTTCATCAGGTACGTCAGATTTTTTGGTTCCTTGTGGGTATTGCACCACGAGATCCACGAGCTCGAGTGCGAATGAATTAGTATTAGTAATACTTACTTCGAGTGGGTACGGTGTTCCTGCAGGAGCAGAGACAGGACCGGTGACTGAAATGTCTACTTTGGAAGCAGTATCTCCTTTGTTCACAATATAGAACCATGCAAATCCAAATGATGCAGCAGCGAACAAGAATGCAATGATAAAGAATACCCATGCTCCTTTACCTTTTGCTTGAGGTGCTTCGTATTCAACTTCTTCAGGAACTTCTTCCTCTTGCCATGCTCGAGGCACTGATCCTTGAAATGTTCCCAATGGTCGTACTTTTTTATTCACCACTGAAGGAGTGTTAGGTGAATAGAGCTTTTGTGACAAACTCTCGAGTCGATCATTATGTGATTCAGGCTTTTGATTCCCTGGTGATAGCATCACAAAATTATATCATATCAAGCACTAAGCGAGATGTGTGGATTGTATCGCGTGGTTAATTGCTCGCACTGCTTCTCCTATATGTTCTTGAATATAAGAAATATCTGCAGTTACCCATCGTTCAGCATGTTCAATGTACCCAAGCTCACTCAATATAATCAATGCTGCTTGTGCTTCATATGCTTTGCATCGAGCATTATCAGGCTGTGATGATTCATGTGCTAATCGTTCTGCATAGGTAAGCAATTGTTCAAAAAGCATTCCTACATGCGCCTCACCTGGAGTGAGTCGCTCAATGAGTGAGACCGTTCGTGCAAGTGCTTTCTTATACTCTTTGTCTTGTATTTCATTATAGAAATTCCGTAATGAGCTCGCATTGGTACATCGCCAGACATCTTTGCCGCGAACCAATGAAATACTTACATGACTATACGGTACCAATGACATGCGGAGTTTGGACTGCAATGTTCGCAATCCTGTCGCAATAGCAGAGAGTACTTCCCCATCTTTGGTCACCACCTTTATTCGCGCATCATGCTCGCGAGCTGCAGTAACACTTAGTACAAATGCTTCGGTCGTATGTTTGTGATGAGACATACTACTGTTGTACAAAACGTGAGCACGTCTCAATAGAAACCTTTCGTATATCACCCACTGTAGTTGTAGTATCAACAGGAAAAGTTATTTTTACACATACAATACGGGGTTCAGGACCATGCATTTTAAACATACGTCCACCTAATTCTTCCGCAATCTTTTTATTCTCATCTGATAGTCTTGTGTAATTAATATCAATGTAAGCATTACCACCCCTTATATCATTACTATTAGCTGAGGACATAAGTGTTTCAATACCTTTGTCATAGAGCATCTGGCACGCACCCAAAAGCGGTGCTTCCACTACCTGAGCCAATGACTCTCTTGAGCCAACATCTACACTTCCTTCCTGAATAGGCAAAATATCTACAAGAGGAGTTTCATCAGGAATTGGTTCTTTATTTTGTTCTGCAAATCTTTTTTCCATAAAAGATTAATTTTTGTGAAGTTCAAACTCTCCCTCCATTTCTCCATAACTTATTAAGACAATTCCCGCTACCTTCTTGATTTCATCTTCAAATGTTTCAACATCTGCTTTGAGCTTTTCGGCAATGACAAGATTACCACGATCAGTTGTTTGCCAATCCTGTTTCTTTCGCATGTCTTGCACCGCTCGTACGAGATCACGCATCACTCCTTCTGCTCGAAGTGTGTCAGTAATAGTAGTATCAAGTTCGTTCTTTGTACCCGCTTTCACTTCTTTTACATTGAGTTCATCTGCAATGATTGCAAGCTCTTCTCCACTAAATTCAATTCCTTCTTTCTGTTCGTAGGTAAATGATTGCAACGGCTGTCGTACCTTGACCCCTGTTGCATTACGCAATGACAATCCTGCTTCTACTATTTCACGCAACATTTTCATTTTGGTAATAAGCTTACCTTCACCAGCAACGAATTCTGTCCATTGTTCGAGATGAACACTTACCTTAGCTCCTTCTGGCTTTACCTTCTGATAAAGTTCTTCTGCATAGAATGGCATCACTGGTGCAATGAGCTTGGACAATTCGAGCAATACATATCGTGTGGTCGCGATTGCTGCAGTCTTGTCAGCAACATCATCAGACTTGAATCGATCACGTGATCGTCGGAGATACCATGTCGAGAGATCATCAATCATATCCATAAGCGGTCGTACACCCTTATCGATTTCAAATGCATCAAGTGCACGAGTCATGCTTGCACCAGTCTCATTGAGACGAGCAACAATCCATTGATCAAGCACATTCGGTGAATCACTCACCGCTGCTTCACCATTGGCATAGAGCTCATAGAATGACACTACATTTTGTAATCGAAGTAATATTTTCTTGTTCACTTCATCAACACCCTTCTCTGAGAAGCATACATCTTCTGCTTTTACCGAAGGACTTTGCATGAGGAAATAACGCAATGCATCTGCACTGTATTTTTCTATCGTAGGAAGAATTGGAGGATAATTATTCTTTGACTTACTCATCTTCTGTCCATCTTCAGCAAGAATCAACCCATTCACCAACACATGCTTGTACGGTGATTCATTAAAGAGTGCAGTCCCCAATACCAACAATGAATAGAACCATCCTCGTGTCTGATCCAATCCTTCAGCAATGAAATCTGCGGGAAAATGCTTACCAACGAAATCAGTCTCATGATGGAATGGATAATGAACTTCTCCGTACGGCATTGATCCTGACTCGAACCAACAATCGAATACATCGGGAACTCGAGTGAATGTTCCACCACATGAACAACTAAATGTTACCCCATCAATATATGGTCGGTGGAAATCAACTTGATAAGCATCATTATGAGGAAGTGCTGCAAATTCGAGCTGCTTCACATGCCCTGTCTCGAGGAAATCCCCTGCCCAATGATTGATCAATTCCTTATCACCACCTCCGAGTGCAGCAGCAAAGAGCATTGATGCGGGACCATCGTGAGTCACAATGAGAATATTCTTTCCTTCATATTTTGCGTCAATGTTATAGATGAATTCAGAAACACGTCGAGCAACATCACGAACATTCTCACCGTTTGGTAATCGCTTATCGAGCTGTTCTTTGACTGAATTATAGAATCGATGATATTCCTCTGCATTCTTTCCATCAAGATCACCAAAGTCATATTCTCTGAGTCGTTCATCAACAATCACTTCATCTTTGAAGGCCATTTGTTCAACGACAATCTCAGCAGTCTCTCGAGTACGAGTGAGTGGTGAAGCAAAGATAACATCAATATGTTTATCCTTGAGGGTGAGTCCAGTTAATGCCGCCTGTTCACGTCCATTCTCCGTAAGATGATATTTCTTGTGTTTATCGGAAGTAATCACATATGCCACATTATGCTCGCCTTCTCCGTGACGCATGACATAGTAATTATTTCGAGGTTTCAATTGCTTTCGCAATTCTTCAAGTGAGCCACTTACTTGCAATGATTCGCATGAATTACATTTCCATACTGGCAATGGTGCTCCCCAATATCGCTGTCGTGAGACATTCCAATCTCGCGCTTCTTCGAGCCAATTACCGAATCGATTCGATCCAATTGCTTCTGGAATCCATTTCACTTTGTTATTCGCAGCAACCATCTTGTCTCGTATATCAGTCACCTTCACGAACCATGATGAAGTAGCATAGTTAAGGAGTGGGGTGTCACATCGCCAACAATGTGGATATGAGTGAACAATCTTTTCTTTCTTGAATAACTTGCCTTCTTTTGCAAGA
The DNA here is from genome assembly GCA_039795755.1 of Candidatus Parcubacteria bacterium. Lineage (GTDB taxonomy): Bacteria > Patescibacteriota > Minisyncoccia > Phycocordibacterales > CAIZIN01 > JANNXY01. The sequence goes on from JBDKLF010000060.1 coordinate 18,195, forward strand.
TACTTAATGATTTCAACATCACCCTTCTGATGATCTTCCTTTGGCTTCACATATTGTCCCGCAAAGTCAGTGACTTCTGGCTTGAATGTTCCATCTTTCTTCACATGTTGAATAAAAGGAATGTTTTCCTTGAGTGAGAGATTGTAGTCATCAGTTCCAAAAGCTGGAGCTATATGTACGATTCCTGATCCATCAGTAGTAGTTACAAAGTCCCCTGCATACACTTTCCACCCATTTTCTTTGTTCTTAACCTTTTCATCATTCTGATAGTAATTAAATACTGGATGATATGACTTACCTACCAAGTCAGCTCCCTTGAATTCTTTTATCAAGGTAAACTCTTTGCCTTCAAAAATCTTTTCCACTCGAGCAACGATTGCTACAATCTTTTGTCCTTCTACTTCATACATCCCATATTTTTCTTCTGCGTTCACTGCAAGTGCAGCGTTTCCTGGTAATGTCCATGGAGTCGTAGTCCACGCAAGGAGAAAAGTTCCTGGTTCATCTACCAATTCGAATTTCACATAGACTGAAATATCAGTGATGTCTTTGTATCCCTGATTCACTTCGAAGTTCGAGAGTGTCGTCTCACATCGAGGACAGAGCTGCATCGACTTGAATCCTTCATAGACCAAGCCTTTGTCATAGAGCGACTTGAATACCCACCATACTGATTCAGTATAAGTTGCATCCATGGTGCGATAATCATCCACCATATCCACCCATCGTCCGACACGTGGCACGAGCTTGCGCCATTCTTCTGCATAGCGAAGCACGCTTGCACGACATGCAGCATTGAACTTCTCAACTCCATAGGCTTCAATATCTTTCTTACCAGAAAATCCTAATTCTTTCTCAATCAAGTTCTCAACTGGTAGTCCATGACAATCCCATCCCCATCGTCGTCGCACTCGATATCCACGCATTGTCTTGTAGCGAGGAATGAGATCCTTGAGCACACTCGCAATCACATGACCGTAATGAGGTAATCCTGTAGCAAAAGGCGGTCCATCATAAAATACAAATTCACCTTGAGGTGCTTCTTGCTCGAGACTTGCTTCGAATGCTTTATTGTCCTCCCAGAATTTCAGTATGCGCTCTTCGCGCTCAGTTGAAGGGGTTTTGTTGGTTGTTTCGTCTGCCATAGGGCCATAATAGCGGATTTCAAGCCTTTTTCAAAATGCTATACTTCTCGTCAGACACAACCCATGAAACGCTCCTTCATCTGCCACACTCTTCTCTGTATAGTGATTGCAGCTATTCTGCACATAATCATCGGACACTTCTTCCCTCACCATCACATACCACTCCCAGTTATCATTAGTGGAACAGTCTATATGAGTGCATTTATTACCGTGATCATCTCTTGCGCATACTCAGTCTTTATCAAGAATGAATGAGTGTGCGTTTTTATTTTAAATAAAAACTATCGAAGATTATTCGAGCAGTTGTATTCAGGGAGTGCCAGTAGACTGATCAATCACTTTTAGTATCAGGTCTTTTTTCAAAAGACTCTTTAGTGTTAGAATCAACTCACACATGAACAGTCGCATTGCAACAATGATCTCTAATATCGCATGGAATGAACTAGAAAATAAACTTTCATTATTTTACTCAAAAGAAATTGAATCTCAATTTAAAAAAAGTATCAGTAATCTTTCGGACGTATTAAATTCAAATAACCACGGCAAGGCGTATATTGAGTTTTTACACCTTTTCTCCGGACATGAAGGAAAAATCGCAGAGCAACTTATAGAGTCATCCTCACAAAATCTTTCATCACACCTTAAGTCACTACGATATGCAATCACCAATGCATCTAGAGACGCACTTACAAATCTACCCCCAACAACCTTCCCTTCCCCTGTTGATCTTATCGATAGTCTTTCAGAGAAACATAATAATGGTAGTAGTATCCTTAAAAATATTTGCTTACCGGTATTTCAGTCACCTACAGTAGAAAATATTTCCATTTTTCTTGAACACGTTCCACTCTCATGCAGAGACGCATTTAATATTCCTGAATTTGAGCATATTTCAGGTCAGATTATTTCAACCATAATTAACCACTTGCGTGCATTCGAAAGTGGTCTTTATCGTGTTCGTGCACAATATGTGAGATCACGGTTCCTTAATGTACTTATCTCTGAAAAACTCAGCCCTCAGCTCTATTCACAAAATATCGCACCTGTGTTTCTGGATACCAACGGGTTATTTATTCAAATAAAAGGAATGAGTTCACATTTGCCCTACGGACTTATTACTGATGAAAGCGTCACTTCACTTGAAAAACTCAAACTTCTCTCACCGGAAGACCTCGCGGAACTTCGTTCACAGATATATTTTGAACGTTCACAATACGATGCTTACAAACAAGCAGAAGACGCGCGTTCATTTATTCGTCTTGATGTATGTAGAAATCCTCTTACCCACAAATATATAGAAGCTGCCCTACTAAGCAGTAGCCACATTGAACTCAGTAATCTTATTTCCTATATACACACACCAATTTCTGAAAGATCAAATGATATAGAAAATACACTAAAGCACATGC
>JBDKLF010000061.1:0-4291 GCA_039795755.1 Candidatus Parcubacteria bacterium
CCACCATGCGGCACAAAGCACTACAAAAAATCCAAGATACCAAGGATTAAATGTATAGTTATAAAAAGCCCTCCAACGTACAGTATCTGATTGCAAAGGAAATTTATGAGATAAGTATGCACCGCGCACAGTAGGTGTTGCATAAAATAAGGCACCAAATAACTCCTTACCAGCTGAAATTACTGATTCATGTTTGTACGCATAATCAAACTTGAGCTGATAGGTATTTGCAACATCATCATGACTTACATTAGTTGTATGTCCGAACTCAATCGGACTCCCAAATCGATACCAATTAAGTCCTGCAGCAATAACACCAACAATACAGAACCCATAGACCAAGAAACGCTTGAGACGATACGAAGGAGTTCTCCATAACAACACCACTAACGTCGCAATACCATATGAGAGCACGGTAGGACGTATCATAACAGCGAATCCACATAGCAGTCCCACGAGAAACGCTCCCCTACGACTATGTATTATCATCTGGCTACAGATGAACAGAAAGACTGCATATAGATATCCATAATAAATCGTCTCTTCGTACACCAAGAATCGAGTACGTAACAACGAAACAACAGCCGGAAGAAATACAAAAACAAATACTGAACATACACCAATAATTGCCGCTACCACTCTATGATACTGAGCCTTATTAACCCACTTGCTTACATTCCAATACACAGCAAAAGAAAGCATGATGAGTATCACAAGTAAAAATATTCTATCAGGAATAGGAATGAGACATAGTATTAGAGACTGAAGTGAAGCAACTCCTAATCCCCAAATCTGTTGCACCTTTCCATTGTGATAGACGTAATCAATCAAGAGATCTGAGGGATCTTGTGATAATGCAATTGAACCATGACACAACGCATTCACTTGTGATTGTGGACCTTTGATATCACTTGAATACGCACGCGAAAAATCTGGTGAAATAAATCCTGTAAGAAGCATCAATATCAAAGGAAATGTAACACTTGCGATCGCACCAATAATTGCGTAACCGAGCTTGGAAGTAATCTTCATGGTATTTTTCTAAGAAACTCTGGCCAATATTTGAGGAGTGTTCTCATGTGTCGCAACCCATCTCGTACTGGTCTCAAATGTGATGCTTTCTTTCTATTATCAGGATGCAACACAATGGGAACTTGTTCGATATGTACGCCACGAATATGGGCTTTGATAATCATCTCTGACGCGAATTCCATACCAGATGACGTAGCACTGAGCGATGGAAGTATACTTTTCTTGAAGAGACGTGCCCCACAATGAAAGTCTTTTACCTTTGACCTATACAACAATCTTCCGAGACCTGAGAGTACAGGATTACCAATATATTGTCGATACCATGGCATCGCACCCGGAAGCAACTTACCTCCACCATTAGGAAACCGACAACCAATTACAAATGAAGCACCGGTACTCTCTGCACATGCCAGAAACCTCGGCATATCAGCAAAGTCATATGACATATCAGCATCTGCCATAAAGATATATGTTGACTGTGCAGCTTCGAATCCCGTCTTGAGCGCTTCACCATAACCACGAATACGAGCATGTACTACTCGTGCTCCCGCCTGCTCAGCCAAAGTAACTGAATCATCACTACTTCCATTATCAGCGACAATTACTTCACCTTGAATATTGTTTCGTTCCAAGACTTCCTTGGCTCGACGAACACATTCACTGATTGATTCAGCTTCATTGAGACATGGAATAACATATGAGACAGTGCGAGGTGATGTACTCATATGCTCTAGGTAATTCCAATAAACTCGTTGTGGATAAGATCCCTGCGAGCCGCTCGTGCATTACGACGCATGCTCATAAGAATTCCTAATGCACCGAACGATGTCATGAGATTTGATCCTCCGTAACTCATGAATGGAATGGTAAGCCCTGTCACTGGAAGTAATCCTATATTCATTCCAACATGTACAATGAAATGACTCATAAAGAACATCGAAAGCCCCGCTCCATAGAGCAGTTCGAAGTTAGAAGCACCATGCAATGCATTATGTAGAATCCTCCACATCACAATGGTATAGAGAAGGAACAAAAGCATTACACCTACAAATCCCCATTCTTCAGCAAATGCAGCAAAGATAAAGTCTGTTTCGTATTAAGGCAAGAATTGCAATCGTGATTGAGTTCCAAATCCTACTCCCTTCCCCAACAGTTCACCAGATCCTACGGTAATTGTGGACTGGTAGGCATTGTAGCCAGCACCACGAATATCTGCGAGCGGATGAATGAAGGTAAGAATACGCTTCTTTTGATATTCTTGAAATACAAATCCCCATAGCAAGCTGAATATGACGGTACCAATTCCAAATACTGCAAAGAGATGCTTCTTTGAAAGCCCTGACACCATCACCATCCCAAACCAAATTGAGAATACAATAAGTGCTCCCCCAAAGTCTGGCTGCAAGAACACGAGTGCGAATACAAGAAATGCATAAACTCCGGAAATAATAATATGTCGTATATCAGCAATCTCTACATGGCGACGAGAGAAGTATTTTGCAAGTACAATAATGAGAATAATCTTTGCAGGATCAATTGGCTGAATAGAAAATCCTCCAAGATTGAACCAGCTCTGCGCACCCTTTGATATAGTTCCCAATATAAAAAGTAACGTAAGTAAGGTAATCACAATTCCATACAAAATCATGATGACATTGGTTCTTTTGAGAAAGCTTATGTCTATACTTGAAACAATAAAAAATGTTGCAAGTGATATTCCAATCCATATGAGCTGATGCTCGAAGTATGCATTATTGCCACCAAATGAATTCATGGTAACAAGTCCCGCACCAACAATCGGCAAGACAGCAAAGAATAATATCCAATCTATCGACAGTTTTCTTCGTATGAATTCCATAGCAGGATGCCTAATACGGCAAGATAATTAATTCTTTCTTTAATATAGGAGCAGTGAATGGTTCCGGCCAAGAGAACACTACCTTACTTGATCCGTGTGGTGCCACTGCATCAACTACTGTTTGTGACACCGCCATCACATTTCCTTCTGGATCATAGACAAGTGCAGCAACTTTGACTGATTTTTTCAAAACATTTGAATCATTTCTTACTGAGGCATCGATACGAGGAGAAGTCTTTTCGTTAAAGACAACATCATTAGTAATTGAAAGACTGTTCACCTGCTCTTGTGCTCGATACCATACAGGCTCACCAGTAAATTCGAATGTCATACGAACAGGAACTCGTTCCAAAGTTCTTATACCAGAATCAATAATAGGAAAATTATACTTTGGATACAATGTCATATAATCATTACGTTCAAAGATAGTTACTCCATCCTCGTCATAAAGACGAATACGATATGGCACATCTGCTGCTTGTGAAGCAAGGTTGGGATTCTGAATCATGGTTGCAGCAGTATAAATACCCTCACTTACTTTGAAGAATCGCTGCCAAAGAATCACTGGCTCTTGCACACTGTCTTTGCACATGAGATCACAGACACCGCCACAATCAACACCTTGTTCATTCTGATTCTTCTGACGATCACTGCAAGTTGGCTCTCGATGTAATACCGTCCAAGCAGCAATACCAATCACTCCAAAGATAAGGAGAATAATCACCCAAATGATTGCTTGTTTTCTTCGTTCTGCCCAAATACTCATATCATTAGTATAACAAAAACCCTGAGATAGTGCTCAGGGTTTTTGTGGGATTTCATGAGTTTCGTATTCTATGTTCTGGCGACAAGCTACTCTCGCCACAGTGTGACTACCATCGCCTCAACAGAGCTTAACTTCCGTGTTCGGAAAGAGAACGGGTGTGACCTCTGCGATAAATCACCAGAACATAACCGACGAAACAAATGAAAACCCGAGTACGGAGCCTGATCAAAATTGATCTGGCTAAAATAACTAACAAAGAGCATTCGAAATAAGTGCAGATGGAAGGACTCGAACCTTCAACCTCTTGCTTTGCAGCAAACGCTCTGCCAATTGAGCTACATCTGATTTATTCGAAGAATTTTCACGCCCCAGACCTTGGTGCGAACAACCGGATCAGTTGTTCCCCCCAGAGTCCGACCCATGTTGCCTTGTGCACCTTGGTCCAGAGGCGTGAAATTTGTTGGAATCATAAGACCCCATACTCGTGTTTCCATTTTTGAAAATTTGTAATTGCAGCGCAATAAACTAAGCGCTTAGAAGTGATATTTCACATTTCCTAATAAGAATCGGTCAATTAGTACACCTCGGCTCTCGTATTGCTACGTCTACACCTAGTGCCTATCACGTGATAATCT
>JBDKLF010000062.1:0-6103 GCA_039795755.1 Candidatus Parcubacteria bacterium
TATATATTACATAAAAACATCATCGTCGAAATTTGCTAATTTCGACGCGATTTTTACGCTTAAAAATCGGATGCGGGACATGGACTCGAACCATGATACTCAGGACCAAAACCTGATGTCCTACCATTAGACGATCCCGCAATATCACTACAATATCCGTTTTTTGGACAAAAATCAATGATATGTTCTCTGATGAAATAAAGAAAAGGACGCTCACCGACCCGGAAGTCGATGAGCGCCGTAGAGAGCTCTGGGCTACCTTATCACCTGTGAGACACATAAACTCACATTGGACTGAAACGCCAGTCATAGTAACCCGAGAACCATCCGTGAAATATCCTACTTCTCTCCCCGCTTCTGGTCAAGCCTCATTCGATATACCTTGCCCACCGCAATTCCAATCGCTGCTCCGATGAATGCTCCCGCTACAAACTCTGAGAACCAATGAATGCGCAATGATACTCCGAGACCAATATAGAATCCATAGATGAGTGCGCTTATCATAATAGGCTTGTTCCGTCCGGTCATGTAGATGAGACAGAACACCATGGCAAATGCCACCGTCGTATGTGAAGACGGCCATCCCCAGAATACGCCATGCTCCCAGAATCCGAAGTTCCACAATCGACTGCCATCAACGATCAAGTTGTGAATATCAGGCTGAATGCGTCCAGTAAATGCTTTGTAAGCTGATGAGATGATTGATCCGATGAGTGCTGCTTGTCCTAATGCAGCACCATAGAGTGAATACGATCGATAATATTTCTTGTCGAGAATCCATCCGGTGACAAAGAGTGAGAGTGGAATGACAATGGGAATCAACGCTCCGATACCAATTGCTGGTGAGAGGATGTCTGATAATAATTCACCACGTACCGAGAGGAACCAGAGCCAGTCGAAGCCAGTTACTACAATGATATAGGTAGCAATAATTGCAATGAGGTGCAGCCAGATGCGTCTACCTGTAAATGAGCGAATGATACTAGGAACAAGTGAGCTAAAGAAGTATTTCATATGTCACTAAGTATATCGGTAATGCAAAATCAAAGGAAGGACACTCACCCGAGGAGGTATTTACAAATATGTATTTGTGATGTATAAATACCTCACTTCGCAAGCTTGTGTGAAGAGAAAAAGCACATCAAAATACAGCAATCGCCGACAAGCAACGGCAGCACAAATATAATCGATGAACCCACTTAGTCTGAGCGTCTACTCGCTCATTGTTACAGCCGCAGTCTCTGCGGGAGTATCTCTCGACGAGGTATTCCACGAACACTCCGCCATCCGTGCGGTGCCTGATGGAGAGATGATCAATGGGAGAGTGGACTCTCTCGCACTCACCCTAACCGGTCCCGGAATGTGGCTCCGAGTGAAGGAGTTCGGTGAAGAGAACCAGAAACCTCATACCGTTTTCCTCCAGTGCGTCCGTCATCCTCGGCTGCGTCTTGAACTACTGGGACAGAAAGGCGTTCCTGAACACGAAGCATTCCGAGTGCTTGGTTTCGATAACTACACACTGATCTGTGACAAGCTCATTGCAAATCAAGAATTCGAACATCTCGATGCATTAGTCGTCCAGAATGATAACACCCACGCTCGACTCTTCCGACACACAAAGTCGAGAGTGGTAATCCAGATCATCTGGCGTCACCCAAAGAGCGTCTTCTTTGGAGGCGACATGAGATAGTCGTATCCCGACTCAGTCAGATCCCTTACAGCAATGTGGAGGGATTTTTATTTATCTTGTGGGAACAACTCATGTTCTTCCTGTTCCAGACGTGCAAGTAACTCGTGGAAATATTTATCAATAGTTGCATGTGTTTTTACTTTTGGAATTTTCATCGCTTTTGCTTTCTCCAATGTAACATCATTTTTCTTCCATGTTCTCCCTTTATCGAGATAGATACTAAGCATAGGTTCTACTTTATCTAGAGCATAGACGAATCGACTTTCTTCATTATCTCTTTTTTCATACTCATCTATTATCTGAGCAAGCTCAGGAAACTCTGCGAAGTATTCTTTGATTTTAATAAGTGCTGCGTGTTCTTTTTCTACTTTCGTATCGAGGACCTTCTGATCAGTCTGATAGAACCATGTATCCCCTGCATATACTTCCACGAGGTCATGTGCGAGTGCGTATTTCATAAGTTTGCCGGTATCGAGACCAAGCCCATCTACTTCATTGATATACCAAGCAAGTAGTGCAAGCGAATATGAATGCTCTGCATCATTCTCAAGCCGCTCTTTCGTATTTGCCCAGACACGGCGCTCAATGGCTCTGAACTCATGAAGAAATGCGGTGAATTTGAGAATGTGATCGATAGTCATTATTTCTTTTTACATGCTTTAATAAATGCAGTGAATAATGGATGTGGAGACAATGGTCGAGCGAGGAATTCTGGATGGAATTGTGCACCAACAAAGAATGGATGAATAGTTCGTGGTAATTCTGCAATCTCCATCAATGTTCCGTCTGGTGATGTTCCAGAAAAAACTAATCCTGCGTCAGCTATTTTATTTACATATTCAGGATTCACTTCGTATCTGTGTCTGTGACGCTCTATGATTTCGCCTTTATTATTTAGTCTCTCTGTATTTTTGTATGCTTCATGTGCCACCGTTCCCTTCTTGAGGAGGCAGACATATGATCCAAGTCGCATTGATGCACCGTACTGCTTGTTCGCAAGAAGCTTCTTCTGCTCGGGCATAATATCAATCACCAGATGTGCTGCATGAGGATCAATTTCGGCAGTGTTGGCCTCCTTGAGCTTGGCAACATTCTTGGCATACTCGATTACCAATAGCTGCATACCATAACAAAGACCAAAGTACGGAATCTTGTTCACACGAGCGTATTCAATCACTTTGAGTTTACCTAGAATTCCTGATTCACCGAATCCACCAGGAACAATGATACCGTCATATCCCGAGAGCTCTTTGAGCTTCTGAGCATCATGCTCGAAGTTCTGTGCAGCGAACCACGTGAGACGCGGCTTCACTCCTTGTGCATAGCCAGAGAATTTCACCGCTTCAATCACTGAGACATAGACATCAGAAAGTACGAAGTCTCCCGTATTGAAATATTTCCCTACAATCGCAATGTTCAATTCTTTCTTGGTGTGCTTTACACTGTCAGCAAATTTCTTCCATTGTGTGAGTCCCGGAGCATCTTTCTTTGGTTTGAGGTTGAATGCCTTGAGCAACATATCACCGATCTGATCTCGCTCGAAGTTAAGTGGTACATCATAGACTGAATCAATATCAGGAGCTGAGATCACATGTGACGGAATGACATTACAAGTAAATGCAATTTTTTCTTTTCTTTTTTCATCAATAGGCACAGTTGCACGAGCAATGATGAAGTCTGCTTGCACACCATATGAGTTCAATTGCTTCACTGCATTCTGTGTTGGCTTTGATTTCATCTCACCAATGGTTCCTGGAATTGGCATGTATGAGACCATAATGAACTGCACATCACCCGGATGACGAAGCTTCAACACTCGAGCAGCTTCGATGAACATCACGTTCTGATAATCGCCCACCGTTCCTCCGATTTCGATAATAGAAATATCACTCTTACTGAGCTTTCCTGAACGCTCGATACGCTCAACGATTTCTTCACGTACATTATCCGCATCGATGCACTTACCCTTGAATCCTAATCCACGTTCCTTATCAATAACATACTTATAAATCATTCCTGAAGTCATGTATGCATCACCTGAGAGATCTTTGTTGAGGAATCGTTCATAATTTCCCATATCTTGATCAGTCTCAAGTCCTGAATTCAAAACAAAAACCTCACCGTGCTCGGTGGGGTTCATAGTTCCTGCGTCGACGTTGAGGTACGGATCAGCCTTCATGAGATTTACCTTATATCCTTTTGCCTGGAGAATAGTACCGATTGATGATGTCGTAATACCCTTTCCTACTCCTGACATTACTCCTCCAATAACAAAGATATATTTATGAGATTTCATGTTTATAAATTATAAATTAAAAGCATGAAGACATACATTGACTATATGTATATTTTGTTATATAGTATCACCGTATGTGCAATTTCATATTGTCAGTGTTCCTTGCATTCATCGGCTTCATCGTTGTCGTATGGTCAATATTTGAGCTCATTACTTCACCTGAACCTGGAATAAGTTTTGGTCCAGGAACTGGAATACTCATCGGCTCTGGATTCATCGCAGTAAGCTGCGGATTCTCACTCATTCAAATCAAAAAAGGATCCTAACCTTTATGTGGTTCAAGTTCACCAAAACCAAAGCAGTGGCGACACTCGTCATCATCCTTGGAATAATCGTCGGGTGGTATGGTTACACACTCAATGACCACACACTGTGGTCAAAAAGTGAGTCCACCACCATACTCTACTTCATGAGTGGTGTAGTCATCTTCATTGGCCTCATTCCTCTGGTCGACGACATTTGGGCCGACTGGAAAGAGCGACGCTGACACACCTGGAAGAAATGAAGGGTGTGTTTTTATTTTGCCAAGTATCGTCGTACCGCAAGGTAACTTGAAATAGCACCAATGACAATTCCTGCACCAATCACTACGAGGAAGTAGTATGCAAAGTTCGATACATAGACTGCGAACACACTAATTCCATCGAAGAGCCGAGCGGTTATCGGTCCGAGCCACCACGTAAGCGGATAGAGTGCGACCAAAGTAATCAGAGCGGCAAATATTCCATACATCATTCCCCCAACAACGAACGGACCTCGAATGAACATATTACTTGCACCCACAAGCTTCATCACAGAAATCTCATCTCGAGAGACAAAGATTGCCAATCGAATCGTATTGAATGTGATAATGATAGAGATGAGTACAAAGATAATAGTTACTACAAATCCCAACTTTCTTCCCGACTCAATCATTTGAGTTAAGGCATTAATCTCTTTTTGATTTTCGTAATAGGTCACCTTTCGAACAATCTTTTCGGTCGTATCATCTTGCTGACGATCGAGGAATGCAGCGATTCCTTCATATTGTGAAGTTTCTTTTGCTTTGATATTGAGTACTGATCCGAGTGGATTATCACCAAGTTCATCGAGTGCTCCGAGAATCACTTGATCACTTTGATTTTCTTCCTTGAACAAGGCAAGTGCCTCATCACGAGAAGTGAAAGTTACTGAAGCGACTTCAGGGAGTGCTTTGATGCGATTCTGTAAATCAGTGATACTTGTATCAGATGCATCATTATAGAAGTAGACGTTAATATCAACTTTTTCTTTGATCTTGGTAAGCGCACCAGAGAGTAACGCCGTTGAGAAAAGAATTGAGGTAATAACAAAGAGTGTCACTATCATAATTACAATCGAAGCAAGCGAAACATGTGTGTTACGCCAAAAGCTCACAAATCCGGTTCTTACTACTCTTTTTATATTGGTCCACATCATGATTGTATAGATAGTTATTAATTATAAAACATATCGCCCCTCAGTATCATCTCTCACAATTTTTCCTCCTTCCATAGTGATCACTCGCCGACCAAGATCATCTATTACTCCTTTATTGTGAGTAGTAAGAATTACTGTAGTTCCGAGATCATTTACCTTTTTGAGAATTTGAACAATGTCATAGGTATTCACTGGATCGAGATTCCCTGTTGGCTCATCAGCGATAATAATATCAGGCTGATTCACAATGGCACGCGCGATTGCCACACGTTGCTTCTCACCTCCCGAGAGCTGATGTGGGAATGACCATATCTTGTGACGGAGATCTACCAACTCGAGCACGTGAGGAACATCGGCTTCGATTTCTTCATCACTTCGTCCTGCTGCCTCCATCGCAAAGGCAATGTTCTCATAGACTGTCTTGTACGGTAGCAAACGAAAGTCCTGAAAGACTGTTCCAATCTTGCGACGATATTGAATCACCTCCTTTGGTCGCAATCGGTGAATATCTGTTGATTCATAGTACACCTTTCCTTTACTTGGTTTGTCTTCACCAAGAATCATCTTGAGTAAGGTTGTCTTGCCAGCTCCTGAATGTCCCACAATAGATACAAATTCTCCTGGCTTTACCTTGAAGCTCACACCATCAAGGGCAACTGACTTATCATTATAGATCTTGG
>JBDKLF010000063.1:0-9093 GCA_039795755.1 Candidatus Parcubacteria bacterium
AGCTAACGCAATCGTCGAAGGAGATGAGGTGTCTCGATTGGCACTCAAAGAAGAAGCAGAGTTAGTGATTCAAAGTATCAAGGATACTCATGCTAACTATGTTGCAGTGGTAGTCGAATTACGAGCTTCAGGAGGTCTTGAACAAGAACAAGAGACTGAACACGCTGCTGAGGTTGAAACAGAGACAGAAGCATCTGTACAGTAATACTTAATCATTAATTCAACTCTATATACACATGGAACCAACAACAAACAATGTTGCAGAAGCAAAGTCAGGAATAGGTGCAATTATCGCTGTAGTTATTATTATTGCAGTGATTGCATTCGGAGGATATTACTTCTGGAAGCAGATGCAGGATAAACGGGCAATGAATACCGATCGACAGATCACACCTGAGTTGCAGTCAACAACTACCCAAGGAATTAACGCTGAGCTCGAAGCTGACCTCAAGGTGATGCAGCAAGATGACCTAGGTGAAAGTGACATGCAAAGCATCGATAGTGAATTCAAACAATAAACATTACCCCGCGCTTGCGGGGTTTTTATTTAGGTGTAGTATTTTAATCAGATACACAATATATGACTCCATCAGAACATTACCAACTAGAAATTTATGCACTCAGCCTTGGTATCCTAAGTATTAATATTGAGTTCAGGCTGGATGCTACATTGGAAGAGCGTAAACTCGCACTCAAGAGTGCAGCTGATTCTGCGAACAGGCATTTTATGATGGCGTTGAAAGCAGGGCTCATTCATTAAAACAACACGGACATGTTTCGTGTTTTTATTTTATCTAACATTGCAAATTCCTCAGGAATAAGTAAACTGAGTTTCTAACTTTCTAAACATATGTCATACAAAATTGTTTCAAAAAAAGAGCTTCCGAAGTCAATGCTTGAAATGGAAGTATCAATTGCATGGGATGCAGTTGCTAAGCATGAGCATGCAGTACTTGCAGAGTTCAACGTGAATCTCGATATTCCAGGATTCCGAAAGGGTCACATTCCAGAAAATATTCTTCGAGAAAAAGTTGGTGACATGCGCATCGTAGAAGAGATGGCTGACATGGCACTTAATACTGTCTATGGAGAAATTCTTGAGAAAGAAAAAATCAATTCTATCGGGCGACCATCAGTAGTGGTAACAAAAATCTCACGAGACAATCCTGTTGAGTTCCGCATCACTATGGCAGTAGTTCCAAAGGCAACACTTCCTGATTACAAAAAAATTGCAAAGAGTGTTGCAATAGAAAAAGTTGAAGTGACTGATGAAGAGGTAGAAAAGTTCATCGAAGAAGTACGAAAGAATTATGCACGGTCAACTCACGCGTATGGTGAACATGATCACGGTGATGAACATGCACACGATGACAAGAATCTCGTGCTCCCAGAAGTGAATGATGAGTTCGTGCAGAAGCTTGGTAAGTTCGAGACTGTTGCTGACTTCAAGTTGAAGCTCAAAGAAAATCTCACTGCTGACAAAGAAAACAAAAATCGAGAGAAGCGACGACTTGAAATTGCAGAAAAGATTATCGCTGAGACCAAGATTGAAATCCCTGACATTCTTGTCGAGTCTGAACTCGATCGAATGATTGGACGATTCGAAAGTGATGTTGCTCGATCAGGATTGAAGCTTGATGATTATCTCAAGCACATCAAGAAGACTCGAGATGACATGCGTGGTGAATGGAAGCCGGAAGCTGAGAAGCAGGCAGCGATTCATATCGTGCTCGCAGAAATTTCAATTGCAGAAAAGATTCAACCAACTGAAGAAAAAGTGAAGGAGCAGTATGACATGATTCTCACACAACATCCTGAAGCTGATCCAATGCGAGTAAAGATTTATATTGAAGAGCAACTCACTATGGGAATGGTCTTCGATTTCTTGGAAGAGATTAAATAAAAAAGTTACTTTACAAACTACTCCGCAAGGAGTAGTTTTGTGTTTATGAACGATCTTTTAATATGTAAGTTTGTAAGGAATCAAGTTCCTCGGTTACTTGCTGCGAGTGGTCAGTTGGTCTCGGTCGAGATTATCCTTGGTGACGAAAAGCGCCGGCTTGCTTTGCTTCAAAAACTCGCTGAGGAGGTGTATGAATTCCAACATGCACGAACTCGAACGAGTGAGATTGAAGAAGTTGGAGACATGATCGAGATTCTGTGTGCTATCGATCGGTATTATCCGAACCTAGAAGGAAGATTGATTCCTTGGGCTCGTGAAGTAATTGCTCGCCATGTTGCCCATCCAATTCATGCACGTTTGATTGAAGAGGCACGGATCAAAAAGCTGAATCTCAAAGGTGGCTTTGATTGGTTTCTCAGAGCGACGTATCGTCAACAGATTATCTCCGGATGATCTGTTTTTATTTGAGTAGCATGAAACACCCTACAATTGCGGCTGTTTCAGCACGAAGTGTTGTTTCACCCAATGAAACATGTTGCACAGTGTAGTGAGTGAATTGTTCCAGATCCTTCTCTCCCCAACCGCCTTCAGGTCCGATGAATAAAGCTTGAGAAAGATTTGAACTATTCTTTATAGGATCTTGACCACCCATCTGAGTGAGAATTTGTGAATAACCTTTTGTAGCTTCGAGTGCAGTAGTGAGTGAAACAGCGGAATGTATCTGTGGGACATCCCCTCTTCCCGACTGTTCAGATGCTTCGATAGTAATTTTCTCTAGTCGATCCATGTTTAGATTCTTGTTCTGTGTGCGTTCAGTGATGATGGGCGTGATTGATGAAACACCGAGTTCGGTTGCTTTCTCGACGACAAGCTCGAATAAATCTTTCTTGATGAGTGAGAGATAGAGGTGAACTGGCGCAATATGTTTCATCACGAGTGAGGGGGTGACACTGGTGATCTGAATGACTGCTTTTTTCTTGTGAACCTCAGTGAAGGTTCCGGTGTAATCATTACCATCTCCGTTGAAGAGGATGATTGAGTCATCTGTCGCGAAGCGAAAAACTGATACCCACTGATGAAGGTGTTCAGTATCATCAACAACAATTTCTGTATCGACTGACAATTCTGTCTGAATATAAAATCTGTGTAATCGCATAAATAAAAAAGAAGAATTTACCCTTCTTTGCGACGATTGCGTCGCGCAGTTTCGATCATCGAGATAATCAACCCAATGACGAGCGGAATGAAGATGATGAGGAAGATAATTACCCCCACTATCAGTAGCCGTTGTGTGGCATCACTCGGGTTACTCATGTATAAGAATGCTCCAGCGAGCATAAGGACACACATGATGGTCGCGAAGACACCAAGTCGATTCATGACACGTTTCGTGAATATGTGAGAAGGTTTCATCTTTGTTGGAGGATCGGTTCACTAACTATATAACAGTATTTATTGCCATTTGTCAATCATACCTTTTTCTGCTACTATGTATGAACTTTTAATAGTCATAAACACACATCATGTTAATCCCAACAGTTATTGAGAAGTCACAATTCGGAGAGCGAGCATACGATATTTATTCTCGATTGCTTCGAGAGAATATTATTTTTCTTGGAGGAGCAATTGATGATACTGTTGCCAATCTTGTAATTGCGCAGATTCTTTTCTTGCAATCAGAAGATCCAAAGAAAGATATCACCCTCTACATCAACTCCCCTGGTGGACAGGTCACCGCAGGTCTCGCGATTATTGACGCGATGAATCATGTGAAGAATGATGTTGCCACAGTATGTGTCGGTATCGCAGCATCGATGGGTGCAATGATTCTCTCTGCAGGAAAGAAAGGAAAAAGATTCATTCTCCCGAATGCAGAAGTAATGATTCATCAACCTCTTGGTGGAGCAGAAGGTCAGGCATCTGATATTGCAATTTCTGCAGAACATATTCTCAAGACTAAAGTGAGAATTAATAAAATGTTGGCAGAAAATACAGGTCAACCACTTTCAAAAATTGAGAAGGATGCAGACCGAGATTTCTACATGGATGCTGAGCAATCAAAGAAGTACGGAATCGTTGATAAAATTCTCTCATAATATTTCTTAAAAAATATAAACAAAAACTCCCGAATCATTTCGGGAGTTTTTGTTTAATGTTTGAAAAAATAAAATCTCGGAGGGTCATGGGATGACCAACCGAGTGTTGAGTGTGGGAGAGAAACTATGCGGCAAGCGGCAGGATTTCGACCTCGCGGAATTTTGCCACCGTGAGTTTGAGATATTCATCCATCTCGGGAACTTCAGGTAGCCCATCACCGAGTGGTGGGCATTCTTCTCGTGTCTTTTTTCCAAAAGGTTCAGACACGATAGGAAGAGGCCCGACTTCTTCACTGAATGGGATCAGTTTCACTGCAGCAGCGATTGCTTGCCAGTTCATTTCATCATTTTTTGATCCAGCCACGACACGTTTTGATCCGTGGAGATGAAGGTATGCGATCTGATGACTGGCGATACGGATCATGTCCGGAATGTTCTCACCATGCTCTTCCGCATGGAACACATCGAAGTGCATTTTCACCCACGTGCTAGAAACTCTCTCCAGAATGTAGAGCATTTCGCCGGTGCCATCGATGACACCTTCTCCGGGTCGTAGGAACTCGACCGCGAGGATGATCTTTGCTTTCTCGCAGATTTTACCTGCTTGTTTGAGGAATGCGACAGCACGATCCGACCGCACATTGGCATCGAGGTTTTCATAAGTGTGCCCGAGGCATCCCCACGTTGGACCATCAATGAACCGAACTATAACGCCGTTCGCACGGATAACATCTGCCGCTTTGCAAATGTCTCGAATGGTGTCCAGTGCCTGAAGCACTTCTTTTTCGTCTCCGAGGGGGTCACCGTGTGGCGCACCGCTCTGGTCACGCGGGAAGAAGTGACAGAGCGAGATTTCCGTAATCCCTGCGGTTTTGGCGATTTCTGCGACTTTCCCCCATGAGAGTGTGCAGAGGAGGTAGGGCATCTCAAAGAGACGCCCTCCGTGTTTGACGGTGATAGCCATCGCTTCTTGTAGCGCGGCTGGATCGTTGATGTTGAACATGGCACTCAGTGAATGAGCGCCGAACAGGATTCTTTGCATAGGTTTTGTGTATAAGATATCCCTCACACAGTTTCAAAGATCAATCTAGCACCCGCTAGACCAATCAATGGTCTGAGCGAGATGACCACTATACATTACGTATTATTTAAGATTCGTCAATTGAAGTCAGATTTCTATAACCCATCCCACAATGCATTGAACAATGCTTGGCGTGTCTCGGCGAAGCCTTTGTGATCGATGGTAAAGATAATGTTCTCGAGTCTACGAGAGATGAACACTACGAATTCTTTGGTAATAATCTCAGTGAATGCGAGTGGATATTCTGAGGGAAGGAGTTTGCTCTGGCGATTTTCCTTTTCATCTTTGATGACAATATTTCGAGCTTCCTTTGAATCAAGAATAATTTGCTTACTTTTCTTGAACCTACGTTTCTTCTCAGTAATGATTTCATCAATGATATATTTCTCTTTTACGTATCCTGAGAAATGATCTGCGGCAGTTATGATGCAGTATGGCTCCCCTTCCGAGTGAAGCACCTTCATCCACACTTCCTTGAACCCTGCTGGTCCGAAGTAGAATTCAACACGAGGCTTTCGCTTCTCTGCCCATTTCAATTCTTCGAGCTCAGGAAGTATTTCATCGAGACTTACAATCTTTTGTCTCGCGTCTTTGAGTACAGTCTCTGGTTCGATATACATATAGTATGTTTTCTTGCCGCGTTGTGTCTCGGTAAGCATGCCGCGATCCTTCAATTCTTCAATTGTGTAGTAGATACTTGTTCGTGCCACCCCTGACTCCTTGGATAGTTCAAGTATGGTGGTCTCACCGAGTGCGAGATTGGCGAGGTATACCTTGGCAGCCTTGGGACTGAGACCCAATGACTTCAATCCTGCTAATAACTCTTTGTTACTCATGGCTTTAAGCATATCAGTAATCATAAGATAAAAAATATATTCTGTCGAACTTTTCGACATTATATGTAGTAGAAAGCTACAGAAAGTTCATACTTATACCAGAACAACTCGTACATTATGAAAACAATAACCAGCACCTCTATAGGTGATGTGATCAGTAACAAGGATGGTCTCTATAATGGAGATCTCAAGCACTACTTCGCGGTGGTGTTCGAACATGCGAGGAACCTCAATAACGCATATCACAACTTCAGGCACATGTTCCATGTGGTATTTCTATGCCACCAAGCAATTGCCTACTACGGTGATCAAATTACCAAGTTCCAAGCACGCGCATTGCTCATTGCGGCCATGTTCCACGACTTTGACCATCCTGGTCGCACGGGCAACGATGATCTCAACATCATTATTGCGCTTCGTGGCCTCCGCAAGCATTTGCTTCCAGAAGATGAAGAAATGTGGGTAGTGATCGAGAGTTTGATTCAGGCGACTGAATTCCCTCATCGACTCCCCTCACATGAGCTGTCACTCTTGGCTCAGATTCTGCGAGATGCAGATATGAGTCAGGCGCTCTCGGTGGCATGGATACAGCAGATCATCTTTGGTCTCGCGGTTGAAATGAACATGACACCTCGCAAGGTGCTTGAGATGCAGTCGGCATTCCTTGGATCGTTGAAATTCAGCACCGCGTGGGCGAACTCAGTGTTCCCTCGCCAAGTGATTGATGCCAAGATTCAAGAGGCTCAAGGCCTTCTCGAGTGCCTCCCTGCGTAACCACATGTGCATCATTACAGATTAAACCCTGAAATGCTCTGCACTTTTTATTTTTGAATTTTTGCGAGTATAGAAGTTCTGAGTGCCTCGGAATTTGTAATGGTGAATCGTTGACTTGGGCCAGCGTCAATTGTTTCAAGAGTTCCTACCTCACTACCAAATTCAGCTTCAAACACTGAATTCCCATTACCAATAAGCAGATGAACAGTATCAAGTGCTCCCAAATCAAGAGGTGCTTTGCCGATGGTGTGTCGTGCGGTATTGATGCATTCAATAATAGATTGCTGAACAGTTGAAATAACACTATCATCCCCTTCCAATCCATTTATATTTTCAGTTAATCCTACAAACAAGGGCTCAAGTACTGCTTCTGGTGTGGTTACTGTTGCTGCTTCTTCGTTTTGATTCATGAATACATAGTAGCAACTTTTGGTCAAAGTCGCATTTCTTGCTAATACCCTGTAAAAAGGCTACATTGTAGCTGTTCTCTTGAATTAATTAAATCGGCACACAAGGTGCTTTAGAACCATGCAATTATCAACAGTGTTCCTTCTTCTGGGGGCGACCGGCATCATTTGTCTCGCGCTCGGATACGTACTACGTCTCATTATTTCTTTGGGGAAACGTGGTTCGATGGAACTTGAAATTAAAGAAATGCTTCTTTCTGCCCGAGAAGAAGCAAAACGAATTACCGGAGATGCGGAGGGGCAAGCAGATATTATTATTGAAGCGGCAAAAGCAGAACAGCACGAACGAGAGATCAAGATTGAAAAGACTGAACAACGATTGATCAACAAAGAAGCCTTGCTTGATAAGCGTCAGCTCGATATTGATGATGAAGTGGAAGCTTTGAAGAAAAAGGTAGAAGAAATCAAGCTTATTAAGGAAAAAGTAGACAAAATGCAGCTTGATAAGACTACTGAACTCGAAAAAGTTGCCAGTCTTACTCAAGAACAAGCAAAAGATGAGCTTATAAAAGTAATCGAAAAGCAGCAAGAAGACGACTTGATGGTGAGAATTACCAAATTCGAGCGTGTCGCAGAAGAAAAGCTCGAACGAAAGGCAAAGGATGTCCTTGCTACCGTGATACAACGACTGGCTACCTCAGTTGCTTCGGATGTCTTTTCTACCTCGATTACTATTCCAAGTGAAGAAGTGAAAGGTAAAATTATTGGAAAGGAAGGCCGAAATATCAAGGCATTTGAGCGAATGTCAGGTGTAGAAGTGATCGTGGATGACACTCCAGGTACTATTACCCTCTCATCATTCGACCCAGTACGACGACATATTGCCAAGCAGGCGCTCGAAGCGCTTGTTGCAGATGGAAGAATTCAGCCAGCGCGTATTGAACAGGCCCTTGATAAGGCAAAACAGGAAATTACCAAGGTAATTAAGGAGCAAGGTGAAGCGGCTGCATATGAATGTGGAGTATTCAACCTTGATCCTCGATTGATTCTTGTCCTCGGAAGACTACATTTCCGAACAAGTTACGGTCAGAATGTCTTGCAGCACTCTATAGAAATGGCTCATATTGCCGGAATGCTCGCTGAAGAGCTTGGTGCAAATGTCCAAACTGCACGTGCAGGTGCCCTCCTCCATGATATTGGTAAGGCAATTGACCATGAAGTACAAGGCTCTCATGTCGAGATTGGTATACGAATATTACAGAAATTCGGTGTTTCCGAGGATATTATCAAAGCAATGCGTGCTCATCATGAGGAATATCCTTATGAAACCATTGAATCTATCATTGTGCAGACTGCAGACGCTATTTCAGGCTCTCGACCAGGCGCTCGACGTGACTCAGTAGAAAATTATCTCAAGCGATTGGGTGATCTCGAAGCGGTTGCTAATGGATTCGCAGGTGTAGAACGGTCATATGCCCTTCAGGCAGGCCGTGAAATCAGAGTTTTTGTAAAACCTGAAGAAGTAAGCGATATTCAAGCACAAAAGATTGCTCGAGAAATGGCAATCAAGATTGAACAAGAGCTCAAGTATCCAGGAGAAATCAAAATTACCCTTATTCGAGAGAATCGTGTAATTGAATTTGCAAGATAAATATTGTCTTTGTCAAGATGTGCAATCTAAAAACCGTTGGTATATAATGGTTACAGCCAAACAAAGTCGTTTATTACAAAGTCAGTTAAAAGCTAAAGAAAAAAATGAACAAAGCAGCACTTGCAGACGTAGTACAGGGAGTTACTCAGGGTACTAAAGTTCAGGCAGAACAAGTTATTGATGGAGTTATCGAAGCGATTATCAAGACTCTCAAGAAGGGAGATGAAGTATCAATCGCAGGTCTCGGAATCTTCTCAACAAAGAAGCGAGCAGCACGAGAAGCTCGAAATCCTCGAACAGGTGAAATGGTAAAGGTACCAGCAACAACTGTTCCAAAGTTCCGAG
>JBDKLF010000064.1:0-10632 GCA_039795755.1 Candidatus Parcubacteria bacterium
TACCGCTGCGACCATCAATGCAATAATTCCGAGTAAAATAACACAGGTACGAACAATAATACCTACCATTCTCATCAACGTATTTACAATAAATGTTTCAAAGAATGCACTTACACCACCATGATACCGTTCACCTAATCGCTCGAACGGTTGGAAGAAAGTTGCAAACATGGTTGGTAACGAAAATATCTTCGTAATCGCCTTGAGCAATAGATGCATCACACGGAAGAAATCGTGTAACCCTACGGTGTAATGCCATACAAGATAATGAGGAATAAGCCGAATGTGCATATGCACTATATAGTATACTATGATTCTTTATTTTTGAGGAAAATTTTACTCTCAATTCTCAAATCAACATACTCATATCCTCCCTGCTTCACTTCTGGCCGTGAAGACAGTAGTGCTTGCAAACGCTCCTGAACACTTTTGACACTATCTTGTCGTCGTACAATAAATGCAGTATCACCAACAGTGACAATATTCATCTGGTCTGCAGATTCAAATGACACATATTGTACAATGAGTCCTTGTGACTTATATATTTCAACTATCTTGATAATACGTTCAAGCTCTTCACTTGGAACAAGGTATTGTGCAACCGAAAGCTCTTTCTCAAATGTAGCAATCTTCAAAAACGCAGACCCTTCAAAGGTTGGAGCAGGAGCAAATGCAAAGCCTTTTATATCGAGGTAATAACACACTGAGGAGCTGCTGCACATAATCGAGACCGCCTTTCGCTCGGTAATATCAATAAACAGTGCATCATCATGAATATCAACTTTGACATGGTCGATTGCTGGGTATTCATGAGCAAGTGTTGCAGCAATCAATTTGTTGCCAATAAGCAGAGGCGACATACGCGGCACAAATCCCCATAATGTTGTCTTGAGCATCGAATCAACCGATGCTTCAACAGCTTCTTTCTTGATAAAAGATGTTCCAGAAACAATTACTTGTTGTACATGGAATCGAGATGCAAAAGCATAATAAAAGAATCCCCCGAGAAGCACAGCCATGGTAATAGGGAGCAAGATGAGCATCTTGCGTTTACTTTGCTTTTTCTTTTGTATATGTGCTTTGGAACGAAGTGGCTGCATGACGTATGACTAAGCAATACGGTCTTTGTTGCCCATGTATGGACGAAGTACTTCAGGTATAACAACTGAACCATCTGCTTGCTGATAATTCTCAACAAGTGACACGAGAATTCGTGGAGTTGGAATTGCGGTACAATTCAATGAGTGTGCGAAGCGGAGTTTATCTTCACCATCTCGATATTTGATTCCTAATCGTCGTGTCTGGAAGTCATGGAAATATGATGCTGAGCTAATTTCTCGATATTTCTGCTCACCAGGAACCCAGAGCTCAATGTCATATTTCTTGACCTGACCCAATCCGAGATCCCCTCCACAATTCACCACGGTGTGATACGGAATTCCTAATGATTCAATAAATGCTTCAGTGTTTCCATTAATTTCTTCGTGATACTTCACACTCTCTGCATGATTTGCTTCACAGAGCACTACTTGTTCAAGCTTGAAAAATTCATGAACACGAATAAGACCTTTCACATCCTTACTATGACTTCCCGCTTCACGTCGGAAACATGGTGAGAATGCCAAGACCTTAATAGGAAATTTCTTGGTATCGATAACAGTGTCAGCAAAATAACTCATAGTTGCCACTTCACCTGTTCCTGCAAGATAATCATCATCTTGAGTTTTGTACAAATCATCTTCACCTTGTGGAAGATATCCTGATCCGAGGAGTGTCTGCTTGCGCACCATTGATGGCACGATCATGAATTGAAATCCTCGCTTGATCCAAAAGTCCTTTGCATACTGCCAAATAGCAAATGATAATTCCGCTCCGGCATTTTTCAAGAAATATCCTCGGAATCCAGCAACTGATACACCCTTCTCGAAGTCAGCCATGTCGAGCTTCTCCATAATTTCGATATGACTCTTTGCAGGGAAATCAAATTGCTTCTTTTCTCCCCATGCTTTTACTTCTTTGTTGTCTTCATCACCTTCTCCATCAGGAACTGAGATATCAGGTACGTTTGGCACTTGAAGCATAAGCACTTGCCACTCTTTCATAATTTCTTTGAGCTGTTCTTCTTCCTTTTGTATTTCTGCTTTGAGGTCCTGCATGAATCGAATCAGTTCATCACGAACATCAGGAGTTGGTGCTTTTTGAATGGCAATACTTTGCTTATTCTGTTCTGCTTTTTTACCTTCAATCTTTTGGAGTAATTCCTTTCGCTGATCATCAAGGGCAAGCAATCGATCAACATCGATCGTGATGTGCTTTTTCTTTGCCCCCATGAGTAATATGTCTTTGTTTTCTCGGATGAATTTGATATCTAACATGATAGTTCACATAATAACAGAAAACTTGAATTCTGAGAATCCTGGTGGCATAATGCGGTAAACCAATGAGCACACCGAATACGGGAGAGCATATGCCCCAAATAACAGAACTTCTATACGTTCTGAAATACACCTGGCCAGGTTTTGCCCTTATGGCACTATCAATCCTGTGCAAGTAACCTCAAGGCATTATTTGTTCGAGAGGTTTTTATTTTATCTTTAGAGAATCTTTAACCCGGAACATACATTATATATGTATGAACTACCCAAGTCGCAAAATCCCTCGATCTGAACTCCCGGAGCGCTTGCGAGAAATCCCTGATGCTCCAAAGTATTTGTATGCAAGAGGAGCACCACTTCCTACTGATACTGATCACAAATTCCTCTGTGTGGTAGGTTCACGATCAAATACAACGTACGGGAGACAAGTGGTCGAGCGACTGATTACAGGACTTGCTGGATTCCCTATTACAATTATTTCTGGATTAGCCATGGGAATCGATGCACTTGCTCATGAATATGCAATGGCAGCAGGACTTGGAGTAATTGCCATTCCTGGATCAGGTATTAATGATTCAGTGCTCTATCCAGCAACTAATAGAACGTTGGCAAAAAGAATATTGCAGTATGGTGGCACACTTATGTCAGAATTCGAGCCAGACAAAGCTTCCATGCTTCACATGTTCCCCCGTCGCAATCGCATTATGGCAGGGCTGTCGCATGCAGTACTTATTATTGAAGCAGAAATAAAATCAGGAACACTGATCACCGCTCGACTGGCAACTGAATATGGACGAGATGTACTTACCGTACCTGGATCGATATTTAACCAAACATCCGAAGGACCTCATATGCTCCTTACCCTCGGAGCAGCACCCATTCGTAGTTCAAAGGATATTCTCGACGCACTACATATTGCAACACTTGAATCACCACAAATGCGAGAATTGCGTTATGAACAGTTGAATAATGAAGAGAAAGAAATTGTACATCTCTTGCGCGAACCAATGAAAAAAGATGATTTACTTGAGCTTCTCAATCGGCCATTATCAGATACACTCGGGACTCTTATGATGCTTGAAATAAAAGGAATTATAAAAGAAGAACTAGGAGAAATTCATTTATTATAATTTGCACTTTTTCTCCTTTGCATGTAATACTATCGATAATATGTCAAAGTTACTTATCGTTGAGTCTCCCTCAAAAGCCAAGACTATTGGAAAATACCTTGGAAAAGATTATGTGGTACGAGCATCTGTTGGTCATGTCCGAGATCTTCCGAAGTCTAACAAACAAGCCATTGATATTGAGGCAGGCTTTGTTCCCCATTATGAAATTTCAAAAGGGAAAGAAAAAGTCATCGATGAAATCAGATCTCTCGCAAAGGAAGCAACTGAAGTACTACTTGCAACCGACCCGGACCGAGAAGGAGAAGCGATTTCATGGCATCTCAAGGAATTGATTTCAAAAGGCAAAAGCAAATCAATTGATGCGAAGAAAATAAAACGTGTCGTCTATCACGAAATCACCAAAGAAGCGATCGAAGAAGCGTTGAAGCATCCACGTGAAATTGATGAGAAGTTAGTAAGTGCGCAAGAAGCACGACGTGTACTTGATCGATTGGTGGGATATGACCTCTCGGGGCTTATCTGGAAAAAAGTTCGTTACGGTCTCTCAGCTGGACGTGTACAATCCCCTGCATTGCGCATCATCATGGAGCGAGAGCGTGAAATCCGTGCATTCGTTCCCGAGAAATACTGGGTACTTGAAGCATTGCTTGATAACAGTCGCAAAGATACGTTCAAGGCAACTTGTGTTGAAGAGCCAAAGGATATCAAAGAAGTAGATCGCATTCTTGAGCTTGGTAACAAAGGTAGTTGGATCGTGAGTAATCTAGAAGAAAGCGAAATGAAGCGCTCTCCTCGTGCACCATTCACTACTTCTACCCTACAGCAAGCAGCTTCAACACGATTAGGATTCTCACCATCCAACACTATGCGTATTGCTCAGAAGCTTTATGAAAAAGGTTTGATTACCTATATGCGAACCGACTCAACCACCCTCTCCGCTCAAGCAGTGGCACAAGCAAGTCAGGTGGTGAAAAAACTCTATGGTGAGCAATATCATGAAGTGCGACAATACAAGACCAAGAGTAAAAACGCTCAAGAGGCTCACGAAGCAATTCGACCAACCAATCTCGCTACACAATCAATTGTCTCAACTGATGATGAGAAGAAGTTGTACTCTCTCATTTGGAGACGAACACTTTCATCACAAATGACTGATGCGCGAATGCTTCGAAGCAAAATCACTATCGAAGTAGCTGAAGGGAAAGTTCCCGACTTTGCAGTTACCGGTTCGCGATTACTCTATGAAGGATGGTTACTCGCTGATCCAGAATCAAAAGGTGAAGATACGCTTCTCCCTATTGTTCAACATGGTGAAAGACTTACTCTTAAAGCACTTTCAGATATTGCAAAAGAAACCGAACCACCAGGACGCTACTCAGAAGCAGGCTTGATTAAAGAATTGGAAAAAAGAGGTATCGGTCGACCGTCTACTTATGCATCAATTATTCGCACGATTGAAGAACGAGGATATGTCGAAAAAGTAAATAAGGCATTGGTTCCTACTGACACTGGTGATGTGGTATCAACATTCCTCGAGAAGACATTCGCTGATTACATCGGTGATACGTTCACTGCGGGAATGGAAGACAAGCTTGATGATATTGCAAACGGAGACGCTGAATATGTGAAAACACTTTCAGACTTCTATAAGCCATTTCTCAAGGAAGTAAAGGCTGCATCAAAGAATGCAGAGAAGCTTACCACCCTCGGTGAAGCCGATCCGAAGTTCAAATGTCCGGTCTGTGGTGGCAATATGGTGATCAAACTCTCAAAGAACGGAAGATTCCTCTCATGTGCACGATTCCCCGATTGTAACGGAGCACTGATGATGGACGGAACTGAGATCAAGCCTGATGAACCAATCGGAACTCATCCTGATACTGGCGAGAACATCTATGTCAAAGCTGGCCCTTACGGTCCATATGTGCAACTTGGTGAAGGAAAAGTTGAAGGCAAGAAAAAGATTAAAGCAAAGATGGCCAGTATTCCAAAGGAAATTAATCCTGCTGATGTAACAATTCCTATGGCAGTTCGCTATCTCCAGTTGCCACGCGAACTTGGTATTCATCTTGTCTCAGGAGAAAAAGTGATTGCAAACGTTGGCCGCTTCGGTCCCTATGTCGGAGAAGCGCGAAACTTCCGCTCAATCAAAGCACCATTGAATCCGTACGACATCACCTTTGATGAAGCTATCAAACTCCTCAATGAACCAAAGAAACCACGAGGATTCCAGAAGAAAGTTGTCGGAAAAGAAGTAAAGAAATAAAAAGAGGAGTTATTACGCTACCTCTTGCTCAGTATTATCCAAATCCTCATCATACTCATCGTCACCTAGATGCATGAGGAAATCAGGGATTCCATTGTAGAGCCTATCCATATGCATTCTAAAGCAATCACCTTGATATCCGCCAACACCATGGACCAGAGTGGGCAAAGGTAGCCCGAGCAATGATCTAAGTGTGATCTCAAGGTAACTGCTATCGTGCCTGTGACCATACATCGAGCGATGTTCGAATAGAATTCGTTCTCGCTTCAGAAGTCTCTTGTCCAAAATGTCGATGTTCATGGTAAGTGCTACGAGGTAAAACTCGCGCAATGTAAGCATGGCAACAGGAGGACAAGCATAGAGTCGGGCAATTTCATTGAATGCAGCCTGAACCTTATCTGGCAATTTTGAAAAGATCGTCATCTCAGAACTATAACATTAATAATAATAAAGTCAATTTATTTATATTTCGGTCTACCTTGATTCTAAAAAATAAAAACCTACATTACACACCAGATGTAACTAGGTCGACATGTCCCTGCTTACATAACGCGCAAATAACATAAGCACCCCGATAAACAGGAGAATGCAAATTAATGCACACCACCCAATCATCTGTGCCAGACCAATGCAGAGCAGACACAGAATTACATGATCAGGCAGGCAGATGAATAGGAGCAAGAAAAAAAGAGCAAGTATCATTGCTCTTTTTTATCACATTGAATTAGTTATATCAAACTAAATATTGAAATGCTTTGTTGAGTACAAATCTTCACTCTCGTCGGCTTCTTTCTTTTCTTCGTCTGATCGATCGTCAGTGAGTTCAATATTGTCAGCCATTTCTGATTCAAGCTCTGGTGTACCAGCCTGAACATGAGAAGTATCGAGTATATCAGCATCTGTTGCGGGAGCTTTCTTTTCTTCAATTGCTCCTTGCGCTGCAATGAATCGCTGCATCATATCGGTAGGAAGTTTTTCTTGATTCGACTGGAGAATGTCGAGAATGGTTCGGAGGTCATCATGTGAAAAGAAATCAATGACTACTTTGCCTCCCGTCTCCTTCTTCTCAATATGTACTCGTGTACCCAATGATTCTGCAAGCTTACCCTCAAGCTCCATCATTTCTGGATCAGGAACATATTCCTTCTTGCGAACTTTGTCATAAGCAATCTTTCTTCCAATTGCTTCGGTCTCACGAACCGTGAGCTTCTTGTACATGATTTCTTTGAAGAGTACTGCTTGTTCCTCAGGACGATCGGAAAGCATAAGGAGTGGTCGAGTATGACCTTCAGTAATTCTTCCTTCAGATAATGCATTAAGAATCTCATCTGGAAGTGCAAGAATACGCAATGTGTTGGTCACATATACACGTGACTTCCCTACTTTGTCAGCAATTTGTTCATGCTTGAATCCGAATTCTTCTGCAAGTCGCTTGAATGCACGAGCACGCTCAACAGGATTGAGGTCTTCTCGCTGCAAGTTCTCGATAATTGCAATCTCGAGTTTGGTCTTTGAGTCATTTGCATTCTGATGAATGAGCGCTGGTACCTCACGAAGTCCTGCAAGCTTGGAAGCGCGCAATCGTCGCTCTCCAGAGATCAATTCATACTCAACAGCAATACCACCGTCTGCGGTTGCAACTTCACTTCGTGTGACTACAAGCGGCTGCAATACTCCGTACATTCTGATTGATTCAGAAAGGTCCTTGAGTCGCGCCTCATCGAACTCTCGACGCGGCTGGAAGGGGTTAGGTTTAATCTTTTCGACCTCAATCCAAAATATAGAATCTCCAAAAAATTGTGACATACTCACATTGTAACGGACAAAGTCCAAACTCACAAATATTGAGAAATATCTGATTTTGAGGTAATGTATGTCTACTGCCGGAGTGGCGAAATGGTATACGCAATCGACTCAAAATCGATCGTCGCAAGACATGAGAGTTCAAGTCTCTCCTCCGGCACAAAATAAAAACTGCATTTATAGCAGTACCTACAAATAAGGTGAGAGAAAGAGAGAAGGATTTCACTCGAATTACTTCGAGATCTTCTGGCGACGCCACGCCAAACGCACGAGAAAGTATACTTTTCACTGCACTCCGAGAGTCAGTAGGCTTCGTTTTACTTTCACATAAATATTCCTTCGCGCGCACCGGTACGGTTCCATGGACTTTGTTTTTTACTTCGTGTTTTAACTGATCCACCCGAGGATTTTCTAGGTTTTGTCACTTCACTTTTTCACCCGAGCAAGTTTTTAAGACTAGGGCTATTAGTTACTAGAGCTCTCTTTCTCCCATTTGGAAAGTTCTATTGAGTATAGTAAGGTAATGAATACCAAAATGCAAAGTAAACCTCACATCGTAGTGGTATGTGGTCCGACCGCTACTGGCAAGACACAATATGCAATCGAACTCGCCAAGAAAATTAATGGTGAGGTGATTTCTGCTGATTCACGCCAAGTATATACTGGTATGAATATTGGCTCAGGAAAAGTTACTCGAGAAGAAATGCAAGGCATCCCCCACCATCTCATTGATGTAGTATCGCCAAAGAAAGTCTTTACCGTGAGTGACTATCAACAACTCGCTACCCAGATCATCGAAGAAATTATCAGTCGAGGAAAAGTTCCTATCATCTGCGGTGGGACAGGGTTTTATATTGATGCATTAGTGAATCAGAGTGTTATTCCGAATGTGCCTCCGAACAAAAAACTCAGACTTGAGCTTAATAAAGAAAGTGCTATCAAACTCTTCGAATTATTGCTCAAGCTCGACAAGCGACGCGCACAAGATATTGATCCACATAATAAAGTACGGCTGATTCGCGCTATTGAAATTGCAAAGACATTGGGCAAAGTACCAAAGGTAAGCATCAATGCTGCTGCAAAATATGATGTAGAATGGATTGGTATTGATCGTGACGATGCAGTATTGAAAGCACGTATTGAGAAGCGACTCACAGAGCGATTCGATCAAGGAATGATTGAAGAAGTGCAAGCACTTAATGCATCGGGAATTTCATGGAGACGATTATTGTCATTTGGTCTCGAATATCGATACATTACCCTCTTCTTGCAGAACAAAATTTCGAAAGAAGAAATGATCGAAAAGCTCAAGACAGAGATCTGGCAGTACGCCAAGCGCCAGCGCACCTGGTTCAAGCGTAACAAAAACATCAAGTGGATTGATCCAGATAAGGCTTTGTAAAAAGTGTTACAATTTTAATATGAGAAAATTATTGATTGTCAGCCTAGTGATTTTAATAACCGGGATACTAATTGTGTTTATACTACATATTCCTGCTGATACATCACATCTTGAAAAAGAAATTAAAAATACTGCCTCAGTAGAATATGCTGAAGCGTTTAAAATCGAAGCTGGTACACTTGTTCAATTCGAAAGCTTCGATATGTTTTTCAGAGGAATAATACCTCTTTCATTGGGTCAGAAATTTGAAAACTGGATAAACAATCTCAAGGGTATGGACGGCGGATACAATAGTGAGTCATACGACATTCAAATTAGATCCAAGGATACAAAAATACTATACGAGTTCAATTTGGAAATATGGCCCTGGAGTTGGGAAGAATTTACGGTTGGTAACAAGACCTATAAACTAAAATTAGAAAATTACGGAAAAGAAGGTGTGGTATCAATTAAAGAGGAAGAGACTTTATAAAACCGCTGTTTTGTAGTAATATGCTCTTTGTTACGGGCCTATAGTTTCAATGGTAAAACATTCCTCTCCAAAAGGAAGGTTCGAGGTTCGAGTCCTCGTGGGCCCGCTATTGACAACATACAAAATTAAGTTAATGTTTAAATCGACATGAACATTAACTTATTACTTGTTAAGGGAGCTTACAAATGGCTTTCTAGTCGTTTAGAAAATCCAGATCCTATTTTTCCAAATTCTGGATCTTTGAGTGCCCATGAAGAAAAAACTCTCAGCGATTACCCACCACATGATATTGCGACGGCATTACTGATTGTTGTGGATATGGCTTTGCAATTAAAGCAGACCCATTATTGGACAGACAATCACATTTTCCGTTCTTTCGTCCAAACAGAAACTGATGACGGTCAAAAAATCCCAGATCACCTACTAAGAGCAGCTGCTCAGAGCATCAGTATTAGAACAGACACTGTTCACTTCACACCAGATGAACTGGAGGAAGATAATGCGAAATACGGCGCTGCTATCGCTGAATTTGATCGGCTTTTACGACTCCAGATTAAAGGACTTTTGGATGAAGCAAAAACGCATTTGGAATTTTTAATGCTTCTGGAACAAACAGCCTAGCAATAGGCTTTTTATTTAGCAAAACAAAAACCACCCTTTCGGGTGGTTTTTGTTTCGTTCTAATTGCTTAGAATGATCGTCGATTGAAGTCTCGTCGTGGTGGTCGCTCTTCCATAGGACGAGCAACGTTTACAGAAAGCTTTCGACCTTCGAATTCCTTATCATGGAAATCTGCGATCGCCTTGTCTGCACCTGCCTGATCCGCCATAGTTACGAAACCGAATCCGCGTGAGCGGCCAGTCATCTTATCCATGAGGATTGAAGCGTCTTCAACTGCACCTGCTTGTTCGAAGTAAGCCTTAAGATCTTCAGTCTTTGAAGTGTAAGGAATACCACCAACGTAAAGTTTTACTGACATGTGGATGTTTGTTGCTTAATAACACGATAGCACGACCTCTTCCACAAGGCATAAACCATGAGAATTGATTACTATCCCTGGCACTATAGCACAGATATACCCTAATAACAATGACAACCTCCTACGTCCTCACTCGCTCTATATAATAGGCCAAAGCAGGGATTCCGAGCTTCTTCCCTATTTGCTCAGCAATAGTTCTCATATA
>JBDKLF010000065.1:0-14315 GCA_039795755.1 Candidatus Parcubacteria bacterium
GGGAGTAATCCGCTCTTACCAATCTTTTTGAGATGAGCTTCGATAAGTTCGAATATATCTGAGAGACGTGCTCCGACAATGTCATCGAGTTTTTTCTTTGGATAATTTCCACCAACTACACTTCCGAGCTTTACTTGCTCAGCTTCTTCAAGGGGAATGCGTAATCCAAGTGCAATATCATTGGTAATATCATTTGATCCAATAGGGAAGACTTCAAGTGAGAGTGGGGTGTTGTTCTCGTATACTGCAATTGATACGGTCTCTGATCCAATATTGGCAAGGACACATCCAGCAATCCGCTGTGCCTTGGTAAGCATGACGTGCGCTGCTGCAAAGGGAGAAGGAGTCACATCAACCACTTCGAGACCAGCTTCTTCAATTGCTTCAATGAGGTCATTGAGATGATGATCGAGGCAAGTGATGAAAAGCGTCTTCACTTCAAGCTTCATGCCCTTCATGCCAATAGGATTACCGAGGGCTGGCTTGCCATCAATTTTGTACGAGAGTGGAATGGTGTGAATAATCTTTCGATTGATCGTAGCAGCTTCAGGAAGGGTATGCTGACTTGCTTCCATTGCTTTATCAATATCAAGCATAGTGATTTCTGAGTCTGCTCGAGAAATAACTGATGTACCAATTGAGATTGCACTTCCGAGGCCAATGCCACCTACCGAGAGGAAGACACGTTTGATAGGGGTTCCGAGAGATTTTTCTGCAGCAAATATTGCTGATTCAATACTCTTCACTACTTCATCTGCATGAGCGACATAACCATGACGCATGCCACGTGTCTCTGCTTTTCCTGTGGCAACAATTTTGAAAATGTCTTTTTTGTTAGTATCGCGAGCATGTTCACAGACCACAACTTTGGTTTCCCATGTTCCGATATCGAGACCTACTGCAAGTGTGCGTGACATATTAGTATTGATTTTACAATACTTTTTTGAAAATGCGTAGTGTGACGCAGGTGGGGAAAACTATCTTACCTCAGATATACCAAATTTTGCTCTCCATTTTTTCTCTTCTTTCTCCATTGCGTGACCATGAGTGTGACCCTTCAAATGGCAGCAAGAATGTATAAATAAATATTCGATAGGGTGTTCAGATTTTGGATAGAGAAAGATTTCTCCTGATTGTTTATCAAAAGGGAATGCAAGCGTGTTCGCAGGACCATCTTTCTTCTTCCATTCTTTGTGAAGTTTGGTAGCGAGTTTTTTGTCAGTGTAGACGAGGGAAAGTTGATACTTCTTACCAAGAATGGCTTCCTTAATAGGCAACAAAGGCACCGTTTTAATTGTGCCTTTGTAAACCTGTGTGATGTTGAAGTTTTTTGAAACTGCCACTGTGTTTTATTTTCGAACTCGTGGAGTGATTTTTCCGAGTTTTACTTTTTCTTCGTAGTCCTTTCGTCGAGCAAGTCGTTCGAGGGCACCTTTCTTCTGAACATAAGATGATCGATTTCGTTCAGCATATCGGAGTGATCGCTTTCGCTGAATCACGCCATTTTCTTGTGTAGCACGTGTGAAGCGCTTGATAGCACTTATGTTGTTTTCGTTCGGTCCCTTGTTAATTTCTACATTTATCATAGTTTCAAAAGATTATCACATGAATAGAATTCGCGCAACTAGGCGATATTCTTGAGATATTCAGGGAGCTTACTAATAGGCACTGTATCCTGAGATCGAGTATTCATATTACGTACAAGAAGGGTGTTATCCATGGCTTCTTTCTGTCCCATGATGATGACGTAAGGGAATTTCTCATGTTCAGCAATAGTGAGCTGAGCAGACATCTTATCTCGTGAAAGTGATTGATAGAGTGGAATTTTTGACTTTCGGAGAATTTCAATAACCTCAAGCGATCGAAGTTTTGCTTCGAATCCGATTTGAATAAAGAAGAAAGAAGATTTCTTGAGAGGCTTTGGCGGCTTAGCTGACTTTTCGAGTGGGGGAAGGTACAGGGTGATTCCAACTGCAGGAATGTCCTTTTTGTTTACAGTCTTTTTTGCAAGTGTGTTATATCGAGATCCTGCCGCCACGATTACTGAACCGCCTTTTCCGTCTGATGCAGAAATAGTAAAGATAGTGTCACTTGAATATCCACGGTGACCAACAAGTGCATTGTTGATCTTGTAATCAAGCTTGAGTGTCTCAAGGAATTCAAGTACTTCTTGGAAATGTGTTCGAGCTTCGTCGTTAAGGAAACTAATTGCTTGCGGTGCAGCAAGTGCAATTTCGTCACCTTCTTCTATCGCACAAGTGTGAGCAGCGAGCGCATCTTTTTTGAAAATATGTCGGCAGGTTGCAGAAACAGCATTGATATTCTTTTTGTAGTAGTTGGCAATTTCTTTTTGGAATCGAGCGGTGATGTCTTTGTTGCCTATACTATTGATGTCGATGACGAGATCCTTGAACCCTTCTTCTTCGAGAATCGCAACAGATGCTTGAAGTAAGGTTGCTTCAGCGATACTCTTTGTTGTCCCGAGAATATCGAGGTGAATGATTCGCTTTTTGGTCTTTCGGCAGCCGTAGGTGTTCTCGTTCCAGAGTAATACCGGTTGTGACATGTTCTGAATATGTTCTGCTCCGTATACTTTGAGAATTGCTACTTTGTCTTCTGCACAGGCGAATGCGTCGTCTCCTTCGAGTTGCTTAATATTCTTTACAAGTGCAAGGTCATCCTTATCGAGGGTTACTTTGTGACATACGTGGGTACCGTAATAACAGGCCACATTGAATGCAGGGTCCATAGTGCCACAAGTAAGCTTTTCGGCCTTTTTAGGGTCTTTTTTAGCCGTTTTGGTAGTCATAATTGCTATATTTTACTGATTTTTAGGGATTTGTCCAGTTTGGTCCACATCAGCAACTTCTCCTGGAAGAATGTCAATTTTTTGGAAAGGGAAGAGGCGGATGAGGGGTCTTCCAATAATAAACTCCTTTTTGAGTGATCCCCAGATACGAGAGTCAGAACTGACTGGTCGATTGTCTCCAAGAACGTAATATTCATCATTTGCGAGTGTGGTAGTGACCTCACCCTGCGTCTCAACATCAAGTACCGGCTCGTCAATGATAAATCCTTCAGGATTATCAGGTGTGGTAATAGTAATTGTCTTGTTGTGCACAGTTACAGTCTCACCAGGAAGTCCAATAATTCGCTTGATGAAGTAACGTTTGGTATCAAGTGGATAACGGAAGACAATAACATCGTATCTCTTTGGATTTTCTAGTTTATAGGTAAGTGAATCAACGATGAGATAATCATGATTCTTGAAGGTGGGGTACATAGAATCACCAGAGACAATAAATGGTTCTGCTACCCAGATACGAATAGGGAGAATGATAAAGACAACAATCGCAAGAAATTTCCAAAATTCTTTTGAAGCACTATTCTTCGGAGGAAGGTTCTCAGGTTGCATTGTTTCCTAATCATAAAGCAATTTGGTAAGATAGCAAGTATGAATATTATTGTTGGTCTCGGAAATCCAGGAGAAGAATACGAATTGACTCGTCATAATGCAGGACGAATTGTGCTTGATGTGATCCGCAAACATTTCGATGGTGATGAATGGGAGAACAACTCACTGCATGATGCACGTACTACTACAATTAAAGTGGGAAAGGAAAAAGTATTACTTCTTGAACCTGAAACATTCATGAATCGTTCAGGTAATTCAATTAAGAAGTTGGTGAAGACTCAAAAAGCTGCTCGAGATATGGTGGTGATCTATGATGACCTTGATCTTCCGGTGGGTAAGATGAAAATCTCTTTTAATAAAAGTTCTGGTGGTCACAAAGGGCTTGATTCGATTATTAAGCAAGTGAAGACATTAGAATTTCCTCGTATTCGAATTGGAATTGATAAAGGACGAAATCCGGAGAAGCATATCCTGGGAACTTTTAAAGATGATGAAATAAAGACCTTGAAGAAGCTTGGGAAGAAAATCGCCGAAGCAATTGAAGTGCTTGTTGCTGAAGGGTGGGAAAAAGCCGCGAGCTTGTATTCGAATCTCGAGGTGTGATAGCCTGATGGCAACACGATCCTTTCTGTTATGTTCCTGCATTCTAATAGTTTTCACCTACTCTGGGAGCTTACTTGTTCCTCTAAAGCTGATCGCCGGCAAGTGCTTCGAAATCTCAAAAACACACATAATGATGTGCACGTATGGATACATGATCTCGCTAAGAAACATCGCTTTAAAGGCGTGTTGTCTGCATTGCGAGATAAGAAAAAGCGATTTGTTAAAGTGATGCTCGCAGAGCTTGCTCAGGGTAAAAAGAAAAAAGGAAAAGCTCACCTTATGAAAGAGCTTGAGAAAAAAATGCAACAAAAAACCCCGCGTTAAGCGAGGTCTTTTATTTTGTATTAGAGTAATGTAATTACTTTGCTACGTATGAGAGAGTCATCTTCTGTTCCTTTGGATCGAATACATTGATCTTGAAATCATATACCTTTCCGAGTTCAAGTGTGGTTCGGAGCTTGTCTTCTGAATTACCGAATTCAGATACATGCACTAATCCTGCTACACCTTCTTCGATAGAAGCAAGTGCACCATGCTTGTTGAACTTGATAACTACACCCTTTACGATCATGTCCTTCTTGAATTTCTTTCCAGCTTCAGTCCAAGGATTTTCCTTGAGAGCCTTGATAGAAAGAGATACCTTTCCGTCCTTGATTTCAATTACCTTCACCTTTACCTTTTCACCAACCTTGTATTTTGCCTTTGGATTTTCAACGAGAGCCCAATCCATTTCTGAGATATGAACGAGTCCTTCGAGGTTATCATCAAGCTTCACGAATACTCCGAAGTCTACTGCACCGGTAACTTCACCATTGAGTACATCACCTACATTGTAAGTTGATGCAGCCTTTGTCTTTTCCTGGTTTTCTGAACCCTTTTCAGAGAAGATCAATTTACCATCCTTTGGAGTAGCTCCAATGATAGTAACAATCAATCGCTGACCAACAAGCTTTCGAAGTTCTTCGAGAATTCGTTCCTTATCACCGTCTTCTACACGTGGGTAGTGGTCAGCCTTGAGCTGTGATGCAGGAAGGAAACCCTGAATACCTTGCCATGCAAGGATAAGTCCACCCTTGTTCGCTTCAAGCACTGGAAGGTCAAGTGCAGTCTTTTCTGCAATTGCAACCTCGATTTCACTCCAGATGAGAGCTTGTTTCGCTTCCTTGAGTGACAATTCAATGTAGCCATCTTTTCCTGATGGATCAACAACCTTTGCGGTTACTGAATCACCAACATGACTCTTCTTGATAATGTCTCGGGCGATGATGAATTCTCGTCCGTAGATAAGACCAGTTCCGAATGGAGGAATATCAACGTACATCGCATTACTGTCGATGGCGATAATCTTTCCTTCAACGAGATCCGCCTTGAGTGGTGGATTCGCTGATTCATTAAGAAACTTCTGCATCAAAGAATCGTTCTTTACTGCATCTCCTGTTTCAGCTGGAGCAGCTGTTTTTGCTTTTGTAGGCATTTATATAGTACGGCTTTTGTACATCTGCTCCGTTTGCATAACTATCGTGGCATAAAACGGTGTTACAGATATACGGTAATAAAACCGCATGAGCAATCAAATTACCATAGAAAGGGAATAAGTTCAACATCCTGAATTGAAGCACAAATAAAATAAAAAACACGTCGAGACGTGTTTGCTTAAACAACAACGATTTCCGGTAGGGTTACCACCACGTCACCGTGCAAAATTTGAACGTTATCAGTTTTGCATGGTGCAGTCACTTTTCGGTGAATGTAGTAGGGTGCACTGTGTTCACCTGGTATGATGGGTCCTTTTCTGGTTGTTACTGCAGGAACCTCAAGTTGAGGTTGTTCAAATTCGAGTGGTCTTACTTCGAAGTTGCCTGCGGTAAGCTTTCTGCCTTTTTCGTAGGCAGTGTCGTAATAGAAAAAATATTCACCATCTGGAATTTCTTTGAGTGGCTTCCTCTCAGATCCTGGTTTAATCATATCTGGTTCAAAACTTTACAAGATTGCACGATATAAGTAAATAGTCGTCAGGTGATACATTTTGGTATACTAATTGCATGATAATCACATACCAAGGAATTGAATTCGTAAAGATTCAGCACGGCGATCTTGTACTTGCCTTTAATCCTGTATCAAAAGATTCTTCTTATAAGACACCTCGATTCGGAGCAGATATTGCACTGTCTTCACTTAATCATCAAGACATGAACGGTGATGATGCGGTGACATTGGGAGAAAAAAAGCCTTTTATTATTCGTGGTCCTGGTGAGTATGAAGTAAATGAGTTGTTTGTTCGTGGCTATGCTACGGTTTCTTCGTACGATGGTGTTGAAAGAATAAATACTATATATAGTGTGACCGTTGATAATATTAATGTGTGCTTCCTTGGTGCTTTGGGTAAAGTCGAAATGGACGCAGATGCACGAAAGGCGATTGGAGATGCAGACGTGCTCATTGTTCCTATTGGAGGTGAAGGAGTGCTTTCTGCTTCAGAAGCATATCAGTTCGCTATAAAGACCGAGCCAAAGGTAATTATTCCGATTCATTGGGGTCAGGTAGGTGACAAAGGTGCACTCAAGACATTTCTTAAAGAAGGAGGAGTGGAAGATACCAAAGCTATTGATAAGCTCACGATTAAGAAAAAAGATATTGAAGGAAAGCAGGGAGAAATTGTGGTGCTTGATGCATTAATGTCATAACCATGTCACTTCTCGAACGTTTACGACAAAAGCCTGATAGGCAAAAGAAAATGATTGCACTTACAGTAGCAATTATCGTTGCGGTGATTGTTACGGTGGCGTGGCTTATGGCTCAAAGTGCGATGCAAACTTATTAGCAATATGATAATCTAGTCAAATGGCAAAAGAACAACCTGAGAAAAAAGAAGACAAAAGTGGTCCAATTGATCCCGATCGAATCTCGGTAGTTTCTCGTAATATTACGACTGAAATGAAGGAGTCATTCATTGACTATGCCATGTCAGTAATTACTGATCGAGCGCTTCCTGATGTACGTGACGGTCTCAAACCAGTACATCGAAGAATTTTATTTGCGATGGATCAAATGGGTCTTACGAACTCATCTAAGTTCCGAAAGTCTGCAACAGTAGTGGGAGAAGTACTTGGTAACTATCACCCACACGGTGACCTCGCGGTATACGAAACAATGGTAAAGATGGTGCAACCGTTCTCACTTCGTTATCCATTGCTCGTAGGACAAGGTAACTTCGGTAACATCGACGGAGACGGAGCAGCTGCTCACCGATATACAGAAGCAAAGATGTCAAAGATGGCATCAGAGTTGCTTCGTGATATCGAAAAAGAAACTATTGATTGGGTTCCAAACTATGATGGAACCAAGAAAGAGCCAAAAGTATTACCAACCGTAGTACCGAATCTTCTTCTTAATGGAACTCTGGGGATCGCAGTGGGAATGGCGACGTCTATTCCTCCTCACAATATGAATGAAATCATTGATGCAACCATGTTGCTCGTTGAGGATCCGAATGCGACCAATGATGATCTTGCAAAGTTGGTGAAAGGTCCTGATTTCCCAACAGGAGGAATTGCCTTTAATGAAAAAGATATTCAGCATGCACTTGCGACTGGTAAGGGTGGGGTATTGTGTCGTGGAGAAGCGGAAATCATTGAGACCAAGTCAGGTATGTTCCAGATTATTATTACTTCGATCCCATATCGAGTAGTGAAGTCAACGCTTATGGAGCAAATCGCTGACCTTGTTCGCGAGAAGAAAATAGAAGGAATCAAAGGTCTTCGCGATGAATCAGCAAAAGACATTCGAGTAGTGGTTGATATCAAGTCAGGTGCACATCCACAGAGTGTGTTGAATTATCTCTACAAGCACACACAGCTCGAAGAAACTTTCCATTACAACATTGTTGCACTCGTTGATGGAGTTCCACAGACATTGTCACTCAAATCAATTCTTCAGGAATTCATTGGTCATCGCAAGATTGTCATCAAGCGACGAACTGAATTCGAACTCAAGGAAGCAGAAGATCGCGCGCATATTCTCGAAGGTCTCAAGAAGGCGCTTGACCACATCGATGAAATCATCAAGCTTATCAAGAAGAGTAAGGATGTGGCGACAGCTCATGAAGGTCTCATGAAAACATTTAAGTTCTCAGATCGACAGGCGACAGCGATCCTTGAAATGCGATTGCAAAAGCTTGCTGCACTCGAACGAGAAAAGATTGAGAACGAACTCAAGGAACTTATGCTTCTCATTGCTGAGCTCAAATCAATTCTTGCAAATCCAAAGAAGATTCTTGCAATCATCAAGAAGGAATTGGGTGAAATCAAGGATAAGTATGGTGATGAACGTCTCACTAAGATTGTGAAGCATGGGGCAAAGAACTTCTCAATGGAAGATCTTGTTGCTGATGATGATTCAGTACTCGTACTTACTTCTGGTGGATATGTGAAGCGAACTAATCCAGATGAATATCGCAAGCAGAAGCGTGGTGGTGTAGGTGTGGTAGACCTTGATACCAAGGAAGAAGATTTCATTACACATCTCGTCTATGCAACGATGCATTCAGACTTGCTCTTCTTTACTGATAAGGGTAAGGCGTTCCAGATCAAGATGTACGAATTGCCAGAAGGAAAGCGTGCGACAAAAGGTAAGTCAATCATGAACTTCTTATCATTGTCTCCTGATGAAAAGGTAACTTCGATTCTGGTGATGCCAAAGGAATCAAAGAAGATGTCTCTCGGAATTATGTTCGTGACTCGTGAAGGTGTGGGCAAGAAGTGTGATGCAGCAAGCTTCCATGATGTACGACGATCAGGAATTATTGCAATCAAACTCGCAGATAACGATGAGTTGGTAACCGCAACATTTACCGAAAAGGGTGATGATATGATTCTCGTCACAAAGAAAGGTCAGTCTATTCGATTCAAAGAATCAGATATTCGTGAGATGGGACGATCAGCGGGTGGAGTGACTGCAATGAGACTCGATAAGGGTGACAGTATTGTTGGTGCAGATGTGATCAAGAAGGAGATGAAGAAAGCGATGCTCCTCGTCATGGGTGCCAATGGATATGGTAAGACCACTGATCTCGAAGAATACAAAGTTCAGAAGCGAGCAGGTTCAGGAATCAAGACTGCACAAGTAACCACCAAGACCGGAGATATTATTGCTTCAAAGGTAGTTGCAGATCCAGAAGCAGAAATCGTTGCAATCTCAAAGAAGAGTCAGGTGATTCGAGTTGATGTCAAAGAAATTCCAGAGCTCGGTCGTCAGACTCAAGGTGTTCGTGTGATGAAACTTCGTGATGGTGATTCACTTGCCAGCATGATTTGTTTCTAGTAAGTTTATACACGGAGCAAAAGTGACCTATATGTAACTGCCACAAACAGAGATTGGTGAGATGTGGCTATTCGTAGTCGAAGTAACCAATCGTTCGTATGTTATTTGAAGTGAGGCTCTATTACTGCAA
The DNA here is from genome assembly GCA_039795755.1 of Candidatus Parcubacteria bacterium. GTDB lineage: Bacteria > Patescibacteriota > Minisyncoccia > Phycocordibacterales > CAIZIN01 > JANNXY01. The sequence goes on from JBDKLF010000065.1 coordinate 9,468, forward strand.
CGGCGTTGTTGCCAATAGTCCAGAGGAAATGGTCTTCTGGTTGGTGAGCTGTAACTTCAGATCTACTTTTTTGTACGCTGGGACCTTAGGGTCGGTGGGCAAGAAGAATGTGGTGTTCATGTGTTTGGCTGGAAGTGGCCACCCAAAGGCTCTCTTGACCGAGAGACGGGAATCTCCTGGCTGGGCTGGGAGAGTATTGCTTCAGAGTTCCCTTGTGGCTTGCTGCAAGGGAACTTTCTATTTATTAAATAAAATTTAGAAACCTATAGAGCTAAGGGTTCAAGTTTTCTTTCGACTGTAAATTTGTTGTTAGTTTTACTTTCTTCCTGTGTCTTGATAGTATTTAGAAACCAGCCATTCTTGAGCGGGAATGGCATCATGGTATTGCTCACCACCTGTGTTCTGAAGAATTTTTAAGTCCAAGTAGTGGCATACGAACGGAAAGTAATGCGAGCAACTCAAAACTCGTGTGAATTGCGGATCGGTTCACCGAACTGCACGTAAAAAATTTTAAGAACTATGACTTAAGTCAACAGGTGGTTCTTTTTATATAAAACCTCACCCGACTCGCAGAAGCCTCCTTATCAAAGAGAGGGTTGGGGAGAGGTGAATCTTGTAGTGACACGTGTCATGTTATACTAATTTCATGTTTGCACACCCCAAAGATCATATAGAGTTTCTCGAGCTTGATCATGGTATGAAGGTACTTGATGTTGGCGCAGGGGCAGGACATCACGCGATCGAAATTGCCCGAGCAGTCGGAAATACAGGAAGAGTCTATGCACTTGATGTGCAGCGAGATCTTCTTGCTCGAATTACAAAAGAAGCAGCTGAATCAAAGCTTCATAATGTTGATATTATTTGGGGAAATATCGAGAAGAAAGGTGGTACGCGTCTCCAGGATGATATATGCGATCGTGTGCTTGTTGCCAATGTGATGTTCCAGCTGGATCACAAGATTGATGCAATTGCAGAAATGAAGCGTGTATTGAAGCCAGCAGGGAGAATTATGATAATCGATTGGAAAGACAGTATTACAGGACACAGTGATCATGTGAAGATGCTTATATCAATGATTGATATGGAGCAGATGTTTATTGCTGCTGGTTTTACCAAAGAACAAGAATTCGATGCAGGAAGCCATCATTACGGTATAATCATGAGGAAACAGTAATTATTTTATATGTCATTATTTCAAGGAATCATCATCGGAATATTAATAGTTGGGGCGATTGGTGGAGTAGCGTTATTTGCATTGTCACGAGCCAATAGCACAACAGAGCTTGCACCACTCACGATATGGGGAATGGTAGATCCTGCTTCAATGGACGCATTTCTTACTACTATCGCTGAGAGAAAAGACGCAACAATTCCAGTGTTTAATTATGTGTATGTCACTCCGGAGAATTTCGAAAGAGATTTCCTCGAAGCGTTAGCAACTGGTCAGGGTCCTGACTTGGTATTGCTTCCACATGAAGAGATACTTAATCAGCGTAACAAGTTATTTGTTTTTCCGTATGATAGTTTACCGGTGCGAACCTTCAAAGAATTATTTATAGAGGCAGGAGAAGTATTCTTTGCTCCTGAGGGTACTATTGCACTTCCATTCTCAATTGATCCATTGGTAATGTATTGGAATCGAACAGCGTTCTCACGAGCGGGAATTGCTCAAGTTCCACGTTATTGGGATGAAGTAATTAGTATTGAACCAAAGTTGGTAGAGAAGGACACTGCGGGTCAGGTCAAGAAGGCTGCACTTGCACTCGGTGAATTCTCAAATATTTCATATGCTAAAGACATTCTCTCTACATTGTTTATGCAGTCTGGTACCAATATTGTTGGTTACAATGGGAACAAACTTATTTCACTTATTAATGAACGAGGTCCGTACACGATTCCACCTGCAGATACCGCAATCACGTTCTTTACTCAATTCTCAAACCCAGTAAAGGCCTATTATTCATGGAGCAAGGCTTTGCCACAATCAATTGAATTATTTGCTCAAGGTGACCTTGCAATGCTCTTTGCAAAGGCGAGTGATGTGAATCGAATTCAACAGAAGAATCCTAATCTCAACTTCGATGTAACCGAGTTTCCAATTACTCGTGATGAAGCAAATGGTGCGCTTACCTTTGGAAGTATGTACGGTGTAGGTGTGGTTGCACGTGGAGCGAATGTACAAGAAGCAATCAATGCCGTCTCTATTCTTACTTCGAAGGAGAGTCTCACCTCATGGGAGACGATTTCACAGTTGCCACCAGTACGTCGAGATATGCTCGCAGTGGCTCCGGTAGATCCATACAAAGTAGTGTTCTACAATGCTGCACTACGATCAAAGGTCTGGTATGACCCAAATGGAAAAGCAACTGAATCAATCTTCAAGGATCTTATTGATGCAGTAGTTACTGGACGACAACAGCTCTCAGTTGCTGCACGTGAAGCTGATGATGCGCTTAATAATTTATTATTCAGTCTCGATCCTAACGCTTCACAACAATGAGAACAGGACTTATTGCATCATTTTTTGTAACACTTTTCTTTTGCGCACAATTGGTATACGCACAGGCACCAGGTAGTCCTCAAGTATTACAGGTCCAAAAAGGCGGAGGACTCACCTCTATTATTCCATGTACCATTCCTGACCCAGGAGATCCTACATATGATCAACCGAACAAGCCACCAAGTGGACTCAATTGTAATAGTTGGCAGGACCTTGTAGAAATCGTACAGTTTTTCATTAACAGTGCGTTGGTGATTGCCACAACACTCGCAGTAATTTCATTCACCTGGGCAGGGTGGCTATACCTTACTTCACAAGGTGACCCTGGTCAGATCAAGAAGGCACATGGGATATTTCTCATGGTGCTCAAGGGATTTATATTCATGGGACTTGCGTATTTGTTAGTAAAGACAATCCTTAGCACGATTGCAAAACCAGATTATTCTAGGCTACAATAAGTATATGAAATATTTTTTTACTCTATGTGTGATTGTGTTCTTGTGTGCACTTACTGCACTTCCGGTGCTTGCTCAGAACACAAATACTACTTCAGGTGGATGTAATAATTCTAACGGAAGACTTTGTAATCCATTGAATTATAATAGTGTCACTGACTTGATTCCAAGGATTCTTGATATTGTTGCTCAAGTAGGACTTGTCGTATGTACCTTCTTTATTATCTTTGCAGGATTCAAATATGTAACCGCTGCAGGGAATTCTGGTGAGATTGAGAAAGCTCATGGAATATTATTATGGGCAGTTGTTGGTACTGCAGTGCTTCTCGGTGCAAAGGTGCTTGCAAGTATTCTCGCCAATACCGTTAACCAAATCATAAAATAATTTATGAAAGCTACCTTAAAGAAAATCAGTATAACAAGCATGGGGGTAGTGGTAGGGACACTTATTCCATATGCTGCGGTATTTGCTCAGAATTCAAATGGTACCGAGACTAATGGTAATCCTTATGTTTTTACTGGTAATTCAGGAAGTAGAGTGACAGGGCGGGGAGCAACAGGAAGATTTGGAAGTATTCAACAATTAGGGATGGAGGTTATCCGCTTCATTGAGACATTGATTGTTCCGCTTATCATGTCACTCGCATTGCTCGCATTCTTGTGGGGAGTGTTGCAGTATATTCGCAAAGGTGGTGATCCAGGAGAGCGAGAACAGGGTCGTCAGTTCATGCTCTGGGGCGTGATTGGTCTCGCAGTGATGGCATCAGTGTGGGGACTTGTACGAATACTTACTAACACTATTGGTGTACCAGTCGGTATCCCATCACTTGATCCAATAAAGTAATTCTATGTTCAACTCTTCTTCAGGTAGAAACTTCAGTTCATTGGTTGATTATACCGAGGGTATTTTTGTAACGATTGTATTTAGAATTATTTTTGGTTTAGCTCTTGTTTATTTCTTACTCAACGTATATCGATTGATCAAGGATGGTGGTGATGAAGGCAAGAGAAAGGATCATCAGAAAGCAATTATGTGGTCACTCATCGCAATTGCAGCCATGATGTCTGTCTGGGCACTTGTCTCATTGGTGACAGGAACATTCGGAGAGCCAACAGTTCTTCCACAGATTGATGCGAACTATCTTGATTCTTTCTAATTGCCTTGTGATATAATAGTCTCCATAGACCTTTGGTAGTATTGGGTCATTATAAATAGTATATATAATTCATATGAAGAAATTAGCAGCATTTATAACAGCACTTGTAGCGACCACTCCTGCATTTGCTTTTGCAGCAGAAGGTAACTTCGACAACATTTTCCGTGCAGTTGATACTGTGATGGGATTGATTACTAAGCTTATCCCGATTGTTATTGGTGCAGCAGTATTGCTCTTCCTCTTCGGTATTCTCAAGTTCGTATTTGCTGGAGATGACGAAAGTCGCAAGGCAGCACGAGGATTTATGATTCTTGGAATCGTTGCTCTCGCGGTAATGGTATCAGTATGGGGATTGGTACGATTCTTGCAGAGTACTTTCGGACTTGAGAACAGTCAGGAAGCAATTCAGCCTCCAAAGATTCCTGTATACGGAAGATAATTCTATGTCACCACTTGCAGCTGCGGCAGCAGATCCTTTCATTCTCAAGATTGCAACTGTGCTGATTAATCCAGCAATCAAAGGATTATTCCTTGTAGCATTACTTACCTTTCTTTGGGGTGTGCTCAAGTTCGTACAAAATGCGGATGATGATGGTGCACGAAGTGAAGGAAGAAAAGTGATTATGTGGGGAGTGATTGGTATGGCGATTATGGTGGCAGCAGGGGGGATCATTAGGATTGCTCTCGGTACTATCAACACCATCAAGTAGCTCTAGTGAAATAATCAAATAAAAAA
>JBDKLF010000066.1:0-5093 GCA_039795755.1 Candidatus Parcubacteria bacterium
CTGAGCAATCACACTCGTTTGCCCTACTGCACTGACAATCTCACGACGTGAGGACGATGAATGTCTTCTACTACCTCCTGAGGATCCTTCTGCTGTTCCGAATAATGCAAAGATAGAGAAGTGGTTTGTATCACAGGTCACTACATTTGCATCAGGATCGACAGTACAGTTCGATAATACAGACCATTCACCTTCACTGTACGTATAGATTCGCAAGCTTGATTCCAAAATTCCAACTATCTCACCATGATCATATGATAGCGAAATACTAATTGGCTGATCAAACATTGAAACTGTAGTAGTAGCAGAAGTAAGCGCTTTGAGGTCGAATCCTTCACCAACTGGCTCCACACCGTCAGGAGTACTAATTACAGCATAGAGATCATCTGCATTGAGCTCATTGATAACAAAGTTCACCGATGTTGATGACGTAAACAATGCCGGGACAACCAATCCGAGACTTCGTCCTTCACTTGCATCAAAGGTCACCGTTCCTCCAGATACTGAGGTAATACTCAATGTAGTAGTTGATACCTGTGCTGGCTCACCACCAGTACAACCCAATGTGGTAAAGGTACTGTTAGTAGACGAACCAGTGTTACCCGCAGCATCTCGTGAGACAACTTTGTAATTGTATGTTGCACAAGAAATAAGCGAGGTAATCATTATTGAATGTGATGTTACCCGTGGTGCAATATCGAACTCAGTAGTAGTTGCAGTATATGTCTCTGTGAGGCCAAGTAAAACTTGTGTAGAGGCGGCTTCACCAGTATCCCATGTAATAGTTACGGAACTCGAAGCAACGGTTGCATTTACATTGGTAATTGTAGGTGCTGTTACATCACCAGCACCAATTGAATATGAAAATCTCTGACGTGCGAGACTACCTGTAGATGTAATAGTGAAATATCCACTACTTGTAGCTACTGGTGTACCGGTAATCTGACCAGTACTTGAACTGACTGTGAGTCCACCTGGTAGTCCAGAAGCAGTATAAAGTGTGCCTGTATGTGCAAATAGCGTATTGTAGTTATTCGTATGAGCGTCAATAAATGGGTCGAAATCTACCTCAGTTCCAACTGATCCAGACAATGCAAAATATCCTGCATTATAGTTTTCCATTACACCAGTACCAGACAAGGTAACAGTACCCCGAGAAGTAAAAGTTCCATTGTTGGTTGTTGTTCCACTTGTAGTATCAAGCGTTCCAGAAGTATTAACATTGAGTGTACCGACACTATTGGTCACCACTGTTCCCCCATCAACCACAAGTGCTGCTCCTGCATTAACATCAAGTGTCCCACCGTTGATGTAGAGATGATCGTAGCTGGTGTGAACTGCACCACCACTATTGATCTGCATATTACCTTGCACTGTCAAATCTCCCACCGACATATCGAGATGGCCTGCAACACTGAGTAAGCTTCCACCATCAACTGTAATTGAACCCATCTGAGTGAAAGTGCCACTATTGATAGCAAGAAAACCACTCTGTACAAGAATGCTTCCACCATCGAGTGTGACATCAGTCTTAACATTCAATGTATTACCATCAATGAGCAATTGATAGTCGATGGTTGTATTCGAATCAGCATTTACTGAACCAACGATAGTACCTGTATCTGCGGATGTTGGTATCTGACCTGAGACACCGCTACAATCACTGCTATCCCACCAATCAGAAGCATTCGCAATGTCACCGCTACAAATATAATAGTCTGCAGCTTGAGTAATAAATGGAGCACACAATAGAGCGAATAATATGACATACAAAATACGAATGTAGCGCAATGATTTCATACTCTTTAGTATATCAAATATTACTTATCTTTCTTCCTCGCATTCTCCACAATAGTCTTCCAGAGATCTTTCATACTTGACCCTACTGATTCGAGTCCTGCATGTAATGCACTATTATCGGTATGCTTGGGATCTGGATCAACATGTACAAGATAGAGATCATGATTATTTATTACAAATTCGAATTGTGCCACCGGACCAAGTCCGAGCTCAGCATGTAATTCACGAACAAAGCGAATTGCTTCTTCCTTCTGCTCATCCTTCACATGTGAGCATACTTTGTAGCCATGATCAGTCTTGTGAAGTAGTGGAGTGGTGTAAATATCATTATCACGGAAGTCTCTAATCGACATAATATAGACATGATCTCCACTAATCTTGCGCTCAATATGTGCCGCTTGTGTAAGCGAATTGATATGTTCCTGAAGCTCAGGAAATGTCTTGACCGTATGAGCACCGTACTCAGTATCTGTTCCTTGAGCATGGACAATTGAAGGCAGGAACACTTTGCTTCGCATCTCATGAATACCCTGAGGGTCTTCGGGATCATGTCTGGTAGTGAGAGGGATCTTCACACCCTTTTGCTTGGCGTGCTCTTGCCAAACCGCTCGATGCTTCCCTTCTCCGAACATTCCATGATACGAATGAATTCCGACGGTAGGAATATGTGGCAAGGCAGTAACAAATGCCTTGTGAAGATGTACCGGCAAGGTAGTCACCACGACATCTGCATGATGATCAAAGAATGCATAAGGTACCGGTGAACCCTGATACAACATTTCACCATTATCATCAGCAAAGACTTTCTTGACTTCGAATGCCTCATTAAGAAAAGGCTCGAGATTGTGCTCGCCCGACATGTGATGAATATAAACAACGCGAATCATATCTACTAGTATACCAAAATAAAAAAGAAAGGCCGACCTGTAATAGCATACAGGTCGGCCTTTGGTGGCTGCTCCGGGGGGAGCGTGTTCAGGGTAAGGAGGAATCTTAGAAAACAAGAGAGTCGGCACAGTTGTGTCGACTCGTAAAGATTCATTTCTGAACCAAAATGTACTCCAGGCGGGGAAGTCCCAACAATATCTTGTGGGCCGCGGCGTTATGGAACGTTCACCCGCCTGGAGACCGCAAAAAGTGCGTCTGGGAACAATATAGCAAACAATTCACCTAACGTCAAGAAAGCCCTACTGTGGTAGAAAACTCTTATTTCTTCGCTTCTTATGAAAGACAATCGCATAACGATGTGCTTCTGCGTTGATTGCAATGATACCCTGCCGATACTTATCCACAAGTGTCTTATTCCCCATAATCTCTCGAGCTCGATGTCGTTCATCCTTGACCACACTCACCACTACCTCGGGACCAAGGAGTTCCGTTGCAACATTGATTTGTGCTTGTCCCCCATCAATTACAACAAGGTCAGCTTTCTGCCACTCAGCATGAGCACCACGACGTACCAGCATCTCACGTAATGCGCCAGTATCATTACTTGCATCAAAGCCTTTAATAATAAATTTGCGATATTCATTCTTGTTAAATTCACCATTCTCCGTAACAACCATTACTCCTACCATGTCTTTACCGCTCATATGTGCAATATCATATGCTTCGATGCGAAAAGGCTTTTCACCTGAAGCTCCCGTAAGTGTTTCCTTCTTGAGTAACGACACATCACGAATATGCTCAAGCGCCCAGATTTGATTACGCTTCACTGCAGCAGCCTCGAATGCTTCATCTTTTACCAACTTATTCATTTCTTTTGTAAGCAATGAGAGCAGAGCTTGCTTCTTACCCTTGAAAAAGAGTTCAATATTTCGAATCGTTACCGCATATTGCTTCTTACTTATCGCGTGCACACATGTTCCAGGACATAATCCTATCTGATAGTTGAAGCAGGCTTTTGCAACTGGAGTGATTTTGCATTTCTCGTCTCGATAAGGAAAAATCTTTCGAATGATTTTGAGACCTTCCTTAATAGACATTCCTTCAGGATACGGACCGTAGACTGCCTTGAGCTTGGTATCTCCAATAGTCATTGAGTCCAAATTGATATCTTTCTTGCGAGCAAGACTAATTACCGGAAAGTCTTCCTTGGTGAGCGTGACACAATAGAAGCTCTTATCATCTTTTTCTTTTGTATTAAATTCAGGACGGAATTTCTTGATAAGGTCTGCTTCGAGAATCAATGCTTCGAGTACCGAATCAGTCGTTCGAACATCAACATGTGTTGCCTCTTGTACCATTTGTGCGATAAGTGGACTTCGTACCACCGCAATATCTTCAACTAAGTAACTTCGTACACGACTTCGGAGGCTGGTTGCCTTTCCAATATAAAGAATCTTCTTATTCTTACCCAAGAAGAAATACACCCCAGGTGCATCGGGGAGCTTTTTGAGCTGCATGAGAGTGATTGACATGATTATCTCTATACTATAGATTTTATGTAGAAATTCAACACTCCTTCCAAAACTATGCTCCTTAAAGCCTTATTTTCATTCTCTTTTTCCCTGAATATGAGTTTTCCTTGGGCAGCAATTCCCATAAGGAACTTCTCATTTTTTGAGCGTTTTGCAGTGTTTTTTGGAATCTTATTCCTTATAGCATTCATTTGCTTCCACCACTGCGACCGTATCGAAAAACCCTCAGCTTAACAGCGGGGATTTTATTTCAGCATTTTCTTCAAATATCTTCCGGTATGAGACTTGGCATTGTGTGCCACTTCTTCTGGTGTTCCCTTTGCGATCAGTTGTCCTCCATTCACTCCGCCTTCTGGACCAATATCAATAACATAATCAGTACACTTGATCACATCAAGATTGTGTTCAATCACAAGAACAGTGTTACCCTTTCTTACTAACTTTTGGAGAATATCAATGAGACGAGCAACGTCTTCATAATGCAATCCAATCGTTGGCTCATCGAGAATATAAATCGTCTTTTCAATATGTGCGCGATATAGTTCTGAACTAATCTTTACTCGCTGAGCTTCTCCTCCTGAAAGTGTTGTTGCTGATTGACCGAGCTCGAGGTAGCTTAACCCCACATCCATCAATGAAGTGAGACGATCTGAAATTGCAGGAATATCCTTAAAGAATTCAGTTGCTTCTTCTACAGTCATTTTCAAAACATCATAAATACTCTTCTTGTTATATTTGATTTCGAGTGTCTCCTTCATGAAGCGCTTGCCATTACAAATATCACAGGTCACATAGACCGTTGGCAAGAAATGCATTTCTACCTCAATTACTCCATTACCCTGACATGCTTCACATCGTCCACCTTTCACATTG
>JBDKLF010000067.1:0-2869 GCA_039795755.1 Candidatus Parcubacteria bacterium
TTGTTTCTGCGTACCATCCAGACTTTAATGGCATCGATCAGGTTTCACACGGCGACAAACAGCCATTTGTAATTAGCGGTCCTGGAGAATACGAAGTAAAAGGTGTTTTCATTAAGGGTCATGGTTCAGTTTCACACTACGGAATGAATGAAAAGGGAGGCCTGCCAGAACTCGTCAATACTATTTATACAGTCTCGCTCGAAAATATGAATATTTGTTTCCTCGGAGCAATTGATACACCACAATTGAATCCAGCGACGATTGAAGCTCTCGATGAAATCGACATTCTTTTTGTCCCGATTGGCGGTGAGGGTGTACTTGATGCTGCAAAAGCATATAAGCTTGCAGTTTCACTCGAACCAAAACTCATTATTCCAATGCATTATGGTGAAATCGGTGCCAAAGATGCACTCAAGGTTTTCCTCAAAGAAGCTGGCGAAAATCCAGCCCCAACAGCCAAATTAACACTCAAAAAGAAGGACCTTGAAGGCAAAGAAGGTGACATTATTGTCCTTGAGTCAGCTAAGGAATAGTGATATAATATATATATGAAACAACACCTCGAAAACCTCCGAGCAAAGCCTGATTCTGTGAAGCGACGTATAGCTTTTTTTACTTCACTTGGCATCACACTCGTCATCCTTTTGTTCTGGGTAATTTCATTCAATATTCAAACAAATTCTGTCTCAGCATCAACAGCACAAATTGATACACCAGCTTCATCTCTTACGGCAACAGTGAGTGATGCATGGGGAGTTGTCAAAAACATTTTTGTGGGATCAAGTTCTGTAAAACCTGCAAATGATGCAATAGAGGTTAGCGCAGGTACTAATTAATATTTATATTCTGAAACGATATGGCAAAGAATCGAACTGAAAAAAACACTGGTAATTCTGCTGACGGTGCAAAGGGAGCTGGAGAACCAGCACTTCGAGATCCAGCACTTGGAATCGTGGCGCGCAGTATTACAACAGAAATGCGTGAATCGTATCTCGATTACGCAATGTCAGTTATTACAGGACGTGCTTTGCCAGATGTTCGTGATGGTCTCAAGCCTGTGCACCGACGTATTCTCTACGCTATGCATGAAAAAGGTCTCACAGCCTCTGCAAAATTTCGTAAATCAGCGGTGGTAGTGGGAGACGTGCTCGGTAACTATCACCCACACGGCGACGTCGCGGTGTATGACTCTATGGTTGTGATGGCGCAGGATTTTAAAATGCGATATCAGCTCATCCAAGGTCAGGGTAACTTCGGTAACATTGACGGAGACTCAGCTGCGGCAATGCGATATACCGAAGCCAAGATGTCTCGACTCTCTGCAGAACTTCTCCGTGATATTGAAAAAGAAACAGTAGACTTCCGCCCAAACTATGACGGCACTCGCAAAGAGCCAACCGTTCTTCCAACTGCTGTTCCGAATCTTCTCTTGAACGGAACACTCGGTATTGCCGTCGGTATGGCAACTAACATCGCTCCACACAATCTTGGTGAAGTGGTTGATGCAACACAGCACTTGCTTGAAAATAAAGATGCAACAACAGAAGATCTCCTCCAATTCATCAAGGGTCCTGACTTTCCAACAGGAGCAATTATGTATGGTGAAAAAGACATCCATCATGCATACACAACTGGTCGTGGAGGTATCGTTGTCCGCGGTGAAGCCGAGATCATTGAAGACAAAAAAGGCCAGTACCAGATTGTCATCACTTCAATTCCATATCGCGTCGTAAAGTCTGAACTTATTATGAAGATTGCCGATCTTGTTCGAGAAAAAACTCTCGAAGGTATTCGCGCGCTTCGAGATGAATCTGACAAAGAGATGCGTATTGTGATTGACCTCAAGCAGGGCGCTCATCCAGAAAAAGTTCTCAATTTTATATACAAGCACACACAGCTCGAAGACACGTTCCACACAAACATGGTGGCTCTGGTCAACGGCGTGCCGCAGACACTTTCACTCAAATCATTCCTCGAAGAATTCATTACACACAGAATTGAAGTTATTCGCCGACGAACTGCATTTGACCTCAAGAAGGCCGAAGATCGTGAACACATTCTCCTTGGTCTCAAAAAAGCTCTCGATCATATTGATGAAATCATCACTCTCATTCGCGCATCTAAGGACGGCGCCGAAGCACATGCAGGTTTGATGAAGAAATTTAAATTCTCAGATAAGCAGGCGGCTGCAATTCTCGAAATGCGACTTGTAAAGCTCGCTGGCCTCGAACGTAAGAAGGTCCTCGATGAATTAAAAGAAGTGCAAGCTCTCATTGAAGAACTTAAGAGCATTCTCGCAAGCGAGAAAAAAGTTCGTGGCATTATCAAGACTGAGCTCACAGACATCAAAGCTCGATATGGTGATGAACGCAAGACTAAGCTCGTGAAGCACGGCCTCAAGGATTTCAACCCTGAAGATCTCATCGCTGATGAAGAAAGCGTGCTCGTGCTCACAAAGGGTGGCTATATTAAGCGCACAAATCCAGACGAATATCGCAAGCAGAAGCGTGGCGGTGTTGGTGTTGTCGATCTCGACACAAAGGAGGAGGATTTCATCACACATCTCGTGTACGCAAATACACATGCTGAATTGCTATTCTTCACTGATCTCGGAAAGGCTTACAAGATTAAGATGTTTGAAATTCCAGAAGGCAAGCGCGCAACTCGTGGTAAGTCAATTATGAACTTCCTCTCATTGAGTGAGGGTGAAAAGTTGACATCTATCTTGCCAATGCCAAAGACAAAGAAAGAGGTGGACGGACTTTCACTTATGATGGTGACAAAGAATGGTACCGGAAAGAAAACTTCAGCAAAGCATTTCCATGATGTGCGCCGATCTGGTCTCATCGCGATTACTTTGGATGAAAAG
>JBDKLF010000068.1:0-4810 GCA_039795755.1 Candidatus Parcubacteria bacterium
TGTAATAACACTGGCTACAAAGGACGACTCGCGGTATGTGAAGGAATACTTATGGATGAAACAATTGAAAACGTGGTGAAAGAAAATCCAAGTGAACGTGAAATCAAAGCAGCATCATTGCATCAAAAAATTATAGACATGCGACAAGATGGAATCATAAAGATTCTCAATGGACGAACCACACTTGCCGAGCTCGAACGAGTAGTAGACATCTCTACAGATATTCAGTCTGCTTAGTATTCTACTTAGAAAACATAACCTCAAAAATGTTAAGTTCCCCGTCTTTTATAACAAGGTAGAATTGTTGCGTGGGAGAAAGGTAAGAAATAAAAAGTTCCGCACCATAAATCTCTAAGCAATGCTTTAGAAACGAGATCTAAAGTTAAGCATGAAGCATTGGATGGCCCCAGTGATCTACCAGGAGTACCAGGACGTCCGATGTGTACACACCAATACCGGCGTAAGCCAGTTATCGCTTAGAGATTTATGTCGCGGAACAAATGAAAAAGACGCTCAAGTCCACATGCGTCCTGTTGGATATCGTATCATACTATAAATTCCTGTCAAGTACCCTTCTTATTTCGATGAAGGGCTTTTATTTACCCCACTCACCTACTATACTAGAGGCATGTCTCTCACTGAACACAATTCTGAAACAAAAAAGTCTGTACCTGATGATGTCTTCCTCGACCAAACCCTTCGACCGGATGTCTGGGATGATTATATTGGTCAGAAAAATATAAAAGATAACCTTTCTATTCTCCTCTCTGCAGCACGTGAGCGCAAACATCCACCAGAACACATCCTGTTCTATGGCCCACCAGGACTAGGAAAGACTACACTTGCTCACCTTATTGCAAAAGAACTGAACGTGCAGATGAAAGTCACCTCAGGACCAGCAATCGAGAAAGTTGGTGACCTCGCTTCTATCCTTACCAATCTTGGATCAGGAGATATTTTGTTCATTGATGAAATTCACCGACTCAACAAATCCATCGAAGAGGTATTGTACCCTGCGATGGAATCAGGAGTGCTCGATATTATTATTGGCAAAGGACCTTCAGCGCGAACTATTCAGCTCGAGCTTCCACCTTTCACCCTCATTGCTGCAACCACACGAATCTCAATGATTTCTTCTCCCCTACGATCACGATTCTCTGGAGGAATATTCCGACTCGAGTTCTATACCGAGAAAGAACTTGGCCAGATTATTTCACGATCAGCACACATTCTCGGAATTGATCTCGACACCACTGCAGCACATGAGATCTCGAAGCGAAGCCGATCAACACCACGAACCGCTAACTATCTCCTCAAGCGATGTAGAGATTATGCTCAGGTACACAAGACAACGCTTACAGAGGAAGTGGTAAAGACTACTCTTGGACTCCTTGGTGTCGACGAGCGAGGACTCACCCTCGCTGATCGATCGGTGATCGAAGCACTTGCCCATAAGTACAACGGTGGGCCAGTTGGTCTCAATACACTTGCTATGTCACTTGCAGAAGAACCTGCAACTATCGAAGAATTCAATGAGCCTTATCTCATCCAAATCGGCTTCATCGAGCGCACCCCTCGTGGCCGAACACTCACTGATGCTGGATATACTCATCTCAAACTCGATCCACCAGTGCGATAAAAGCCTTTGTTTATATAGGTTTTTTATATTGACAAATAATACTTTATTGTGTTATAATTGTAATTGAAATACAGAACTCAATCACGAACACAAAAACCTGCACATGAATCAAGAACCGCAATACGAACTAGAAGGACAAAGCCTCGCCCATTTCGGATGGGTCCACATTACCGGCCTTCCGTTCACCCGGCGAGCAATGGTCGGAAATGAACCTCAACAACTGAAGGTCAGCCCTGAAGTCAGCATGCTCGGCACCCACGCGAACAACAATGGTTACCAAATCGTGGTGACCGAACGTGGGAAGGTGTGGCTCAAATACACCGCACCACAGGAAGGTGATGAATGGAACCTGGTCAAACAACTCTGCCCTAACGGACAAGATGTTGGCATGGGAACCTCCTGCTGCATCATCGTTGATTGCACCGAGCAGGTCCCCATGCACATGATGCTCGCCCGTATGAGCGACCCTCTCTGGGAAAAAAAGTAAGGAAAACCACTTCTAAGTTCCAAGGCACCGCAGACTTCCATGTCCGCGGTGCCTTTTACTTTTATATAAAATTTCTATAAGCTAGAGAGACTAATCAATCATACATGTCAGGACATAATAAATGGTCACAAATTAAGAGGCAGAAAGAAAAGACTGATGGTCAGAAGAGTAAGATATATTCGAAACATGCTCGACTCATCTCAGTAGAATCAAAGAAGGCAAACGGAAACATCCTCTACCCTTCTCTTGTAGCGGTTATTGATAATGCAAAGAAAGACAATGTACCAAAGGATGTTATTGAACGCGCAATCAAGAAAGGAAGTGAATCTGGAATGGAGAACATGGAAGCAATTACGTATGAAGCTTATGGTCCCGGTGGCTGCGCTATCATCATCGAAGCACTCACGGGAAACAAGAACAAAGCCGTGCAAGAAGTAAAACACATTCTTTCAAAAAATGGTTTTGAATTAGCAACCGCCGGATCTGCTCAATGGGCATTCACTAAGCAAGGTACAGATTGGACACCCAACATGACCACCGAACTTTCCGACGAAGACCTACAATTACTCGACAAAATCGTCACCGATCTCGAAGATAATGATGAGGTGCAGAAAGTGTTTACGAACGCTGCATAGCGTGGTAATATTTCAGACGAATGAACATTCCAACCGTTTATCGGGCGCTCAATCGACTTGAACGCATCTTCACATGGATCTCAATAACCCTGATCGTTCTGATCCTGACACCGGTGGCATACGCCATCTACACCAACACATGGCGATCGGGTAAAACCTTTGCCGCACATCTAATCTGGACGTGCTGCTACATCCAAGCCGTTACATTCCCAACATGGGTTGGATTACAGATCGCACGGTGGTTTGTGAAGGAGAAATACTGGCAACAGTTACACACCGCGTAGAAATATGTGGTTTTTATTTTGATATACTGTGTTCATGAAAATCCTTGCTATCGACCCAGGATATGAACGATTAGGAATTGCTGTTATTGAGAAAGAGCCTCGAGGCAAAGAAATGCTTATTTATTCTGATTGCTTCAAAACATCTGCAAAGCTCCCTCACCCCGAGCGATTGAAACTCATTCATCAGGAAATCAAACGAGTGATTACTGAGTATATACCTGAGCGAATGGCGATTGAGACGTTATTCTTCTCAACGAATCAAAAGACTGCCTTACTTGTAGCAGAAGCCCGTGGGGTAATCATTGCTGCCGGTGCAACTGCGGGATTGGAAATATTTGAATTCAATCCCAATTCAATCAAACTCGCAGTGACTGGAAGTGGAGCAAGTGATAAGGATCAGATTATCAAAATGATTCCCCTCCTCGTAAAGATTCAAAAGGAAATAAAACACGATGATGAGTACGATGCGATTGCATGCGGGCTCACGTACTTTGCGGAACATCCGGTGAGATAAAACTTTTCCCCATCTTTATTCTATTGCAAAAAAAATCGTGTATGTTACAACTATAGGCAACCTTATTAAAGGTAGTTAAAAGAGTAACTTTTTAAATTGAAATGAGTGACGACGAGCTTCAGGATGGAGAGGAACGACATAATGATGACGCACCTCTCAATATAGACGAAGAAGACTTGGAAGAGGTTGCACCAGAAGATGGTGAAATTCCTCTCGAAGAAGCAGTTGATGGTGTGCTTGTAGGAGACGACGATGAAGAGTTGGATTATGAATCACACGACGACGTAGATCCATTCTAATCACTCAATAAAAAACCCGAGATCATCTCGGGTTTTTTATTTAACTTCGATTTTAATGAACTGTTTCTTGCCTATTTTGTATACCGCAGTTTCTTCTACCTTCATATTCACCTCACTCACCTTCTCGTTTTTTGTAAGATTCTGAATCGCACCTTGTGAGATGAGCCGAGTGAACTCTGATTTCGATGGAACAAGTGTTTGTTCTACAAGAATATCTTTGAGTAATGCTCCTTGTGCAACTACCACTGTCTTGATATCAGTAGGAATTTCCTTTTCACTAAAGGTCTTTACCCATGCGTGTTCTGCGGCCTGTGCCACAGTATCACCATGATACTGTCTGACAATTTCACGAGCGAGGCGCATTTTGATTTCCTTTGGATTTGTTCCTGAGGCAATCTGGGATTTAATTGTTTCAATTTCTGCTTCATCAACATCAGTCGTAAGTAAGAAATACTTTGCAATCAAATCATCACGAAGTGCCATAACTTTGCCGTACATATTATTCGGTTCATCATCGATGGCAATAATATTCCCCCAACTTGATGACATCTTACGCCCATCAGTTCCTTCAAGCATTTGTACGGTAAGTACATCTTGCTCTGGCATACCAAAGTGCTTCTGGATAATTCGTCCTGCCTTGAGATTGAAGAGTTGATCAAATCCCCCAATCTCCACATCAGCTTTGAGTGCAACTGAATCATATCCCTGCATGAGTGGGTACAACAATTCACGAAGTGAAATCTCATCTCCTTTCTCGAGTCGCTCACTAAAATTTCTTCGACTAATCATTTGTGACACAGAGAATGCTTCTGCGAGATTGCAAATATCTTGGAAGTTAAGCTTCGAAAGCCAGGTACTGTTGTAATGAAATTCTGCTTTACTCAAATCAATAATCTTTGCCACCTGCTCCTTGTATGTCTTGAGGTGTTCTTTTATCTTTGTTGCTTGAAGC
>JBDKLF010000069.1:0-7373 GCA_039795755.1 Candidatus Parcubacteria bacterium
TTTTCTGTAATTGATATATCAGGTATGTATACAAAGGATGTGAATGGGGTTTATTACAACGGAAAGAAAATAGAATTTGCTGATCCACAGACATTTACTACCGTAAATATCGGTATAGACGAGGATAGTTGGTATGGGGGTGAAATCCGTTACGCAAAAGACACTCGGAATGTGTACTATCAGGGCAAACTTCTTCCTGAAGCAGATGCACAGCAGTTTGTTCCGATCATTACAGGTGCCTATTATCATGAATATGCTCGAGATACCAAGCACGTATACTTTGGTGAAAAGGTGATTGAAGGAGCTGATCCAAAGACATTTATCCCCCTCAAGACACATCAACCGTACGAAGGGTGTTCAGTTGCTACGTATGCAATTGATAAGAGTGAAGTTTTCTATGAAGATAGCAATGTTCCCGGTGCGGATCCTGCGACATTTAAGGCCTTAATTGATGATTATGGTAAAGATGCACAACACGTATTCTGGAAAGGCGAATTACAAAGTCAGCTTGATGCAAAAACATTCGATCGAACATGTGAATACGGTTACTAGAGTGTGGATTGTCTTGTATCAACAGAGTCTCTAGTAGGGTATTATTAAAGGTATGAAAAAACAAACAGCCGTTATTATCATTAGCCTGTTTCTTCTTGTTGTTGCAGGCTTTTGTACGTACCTTTATTACTTTTACAAAGGTAACAGCAAGACGATTGAAGATGCTGCAATTTCGTTCGATGCAGGTAATGTTGACGAATCAATTGCTGCACTTGAGCGAAGAGGAAACAAGACAACTGATGAACAATTACTGCTCGCTATTTCGTATGCTCAAAAGGGAACAGTAGACTTTGATGAAGAACACAATGCTGCAAAAGCATTAGATATTGTTAATAAAGTTATCGCTGAAGATCCGAATAATGCAGAAGCATATCGCATCAAGGGTTATGCGTATGAAATACAAAAAGACTACACGCTTGCAGTTGAAGCATATGATACTTCTATCAAGCTCGATCCAAGTGTAGCACTCACATTCAGTAGCAGAGGACATGCTCAAGACTTGAGAGGAGATGAAACAGCTGCGCTCACTGACTACAAGAGTGCACTTGATCTCGAACCATCACTTGATCATGCGAACCTTAATATTGCGCGCGTATACTTCCGTAATGGTAATATCGATCTCGCATCAGATCATCTCAAGCGTGTGGTAGAAGAAAGTTCTAATAACTCATTCAAGGCTGCAGCAGAACAAATCCTTGGTACTATTGATTTGAGTAAAGCTAATAATTTGGGAGCAAAGGGGCATTTCAATACTGCGCTCATGTATGATGACAAGCTTACCGCTGCATACGTAGGAAGAGGTGAGGCAACTTTTGCACTCTACTTCGAAGAACTCAAGACAAAGCCAGAACTTCGAGCGGAACCAATGTACGATGCGGTGTTTGCCGATATCAACAATGCACTAGGAATCAATAAGGATCAAGTCTCAGCATTAGTACTTGCTTACAAACTACTTACTGTATCTGGTGACACAGCGGCTGCCGGACAAATGCTTGCGATGGCGGAAAAGGCGGTGCCAAATGATATCACCTTGGGTCAAATCGAAAAGCAGGCATTCCTGAATTACATTACAAGCCTTAAGACAGTAAAGAACTAATATGAAAAAACTTTTTCTTTTCAGTACAATTGCGTTAGTATTCTTTGGATTCAGTGCATCTCTTACTCATGCACAGCAATGGTCGGGAACATACACAGTTAATGGAATTACTGTTCAGGTGAACGCAAGTCACAAAAACAATCAGGGTCAATATGCAGATGGAAGCAATATGGATACTGCAATGCTTGCAAAAAACTATGCAGGCAAGGCGCTCACTTCAGCAAACAAGACATTTTCTTACTCAAATGTTTCTACCTGTGGGAATACGACCGCGTATACTATCAAGGTCCTGAGCTGTACGGTGACGAATAAGTGTTCAAAGGACGGTTCTTATTCTCAGAACAGAGCAAAGAATTGTAAAATAACAAAAACTCAATGTGGACTCTGTGGATGTGGAGCAAATGGTATGTGTAACTCTTGTGGAGACGTACCAACTGAAGACAGCTGTCCGGATGGAGTAACTATCTTCCCAAGAGACTTCGTGGGGCCTCTTCCAGTAAATGCTAAGTATACAAGCAAAACAGCTGCAGATTGTGCTGATCGACCAACTTGTACTGGACCAAGTTGTTCAGGTGGTGGTGATACTGGTGGAGGTGGTACACCAGGTGGAGATACTCCAGGAGGTGGTACTACTGGTGGTGATGGTGGTGTTCCAACCTGTCTCAATGTGACTTCAGACGGTAAGTGTCCTCCACCAAATATTTCATTCTCAGCTAACCCTAAGCTTATTTCAAAGGGTGGTTCATGTAATCTCCGATGGGAAGTAGAAGGAGCAGAAACATGTACACTTGATGCGGCAACAGTGTCGGCTACGAATGGTACAAAATCAGTGAGTCCAGACAAAACAACTGTATACAAAATGACCTGTACCAATGGTCCAACAAGTGCTAGTGCCTCACAGTTGTGTAGTGTTCAGGACGTATCAGAACAATAGTAATTTATAAAATAAAAACCCCGTGAGTCACGGGGTTTTTATTTTGTATTAATTTGTCACTCGGAAGCGAAGCTTGTTATTATCTTCATCTGATTCTTTGACGTCATTATCTGAGTCTACGCGAATGGTTGCATAGCCGTTTGATACTGCATTGTCGAACCCAAGGGTATATTCCATTGCTTCACCTGGTTTGAGGTCTGGTTGTGATGATGATCGATATTCTTCATCATCTTCGGTAGGAAGGTCTGCTTCAAATCTCCAGTTCTCTGCAGTCGTTCCTCCATTATTTCGGATTTCGAATCGAATACCAATAGTGTCACCCTTGATGTACCCAATTGAAAGTACTTTGACGGTAAGGTCTGCTTTTCCACTTGTTGTAGTAGTGGTGTTTCCGGTTGAACTGTTAAAGGTAGCACTTTTCATGTTGTCATTCTCATTTGATTCTGTGACTGCGTTGTTTACGTCTACTGTAACTTTTACGGTATTTGAACCCTTCTGAATTGTTCCGAGGTTAAGAGTGAAGAGTGTTGATCCTCCGGCAGGAATTCCTGCAAGGATACCTGAGTTAAAAGTATCGCCATTTGGAAGTATTGCTCGAAGTTCCCAGAGTCCTGAGTTGCTCCCACCATTATTGGTAACAGTGAACTGAACTGCAGGTCCAAGTCCGTATACATATTGAGGTTCACTCAAGGTAAGGTTCGCTGGACCACTCACTGTTGGAATAGTCTTTGGTAATTGAGTAGTCGAAGGCTTCTTTGTTGTTGAAGTTTGACCTGATGATGGGGTGGTAGTAAGTGAAGGTTTTGTCGAGGTTGCACTTGGTGATACTGCTGCAGAACCACTGGTAACAGTGATCACACCAACTCCAGATGCTTTCTTGTTATCAGCACGTGTTTGGGCAACAGTGATTTCAATATCACTGAAGTTATTACTCGATGCGAGAGTAGGGATAACTGTTGCGGTACCAGTAGTTCCTCCTAGCTCAAATGCTTCACCACATCGAATGGGCATCTTTGTAGCACTTCCTCCGAGGTATGAGAGTGCGTACTCGTTATTACATGGATAAGTGAGTGAGACAGATTCTTGTGAATTGGTAGACCAGGTAAGGACTACTTTTTCTCCTGAGACGGCAGTCTGTGGGCTTACAGATACCTCAAGGGATTCCTTTTTGAACACATTGAAGAGTGATGCACTTGCAGAACTTACATATGAAAAGAATCGTGGACTATAACGAACAATAACCAATGCAATGAGGGCAATGGCGATAATTAAGGCTATAATAAAGGTGATTCGAAGTAATATTTTGCTCATAGTGTCATATATTACCATATAGAATATAGCTGTCAATACTATATTGACTATATAAATATAAGTGATATAATATACCTATAACCTATGAATACCCCTGTATTTAAGAAAGCCTCATATCGTCGAATGTTCATTGCGTATGCAATCGGTATTTTCGTCGTACTTGGGTCTATATTATTTGTATTTCATTTGGTACCTAATGAGTTTGACCAGACTGAAAGCATCTCAATTAATGAGGAACATTCAGTTACTAATGATACTCAGCAAGTTCAGGATACTACTGTTGCAGATGTCATTCCGGTTCGCATTACCATTGCTTCAGTGGGGATTGATACTACCGTAAGTCATCCACAAAGCCAGGAAGTTGAATTACTCGATCAGGCTCTCCTTAAAGGTGCGGTCTATTATCCTGGTTCAGGATCGTTGGTAAGAGGGAATGCCTTTGTCTTTGGGCATAGTACAGGGCTCTCTGTGGTGCGAAATCAGGCTTTTAAAGCCTTTAATAACCTGAAGCATGTTCAATCTGGAGATGAGATTCGTGTCACAGGGGATGATGGGTACGTCTATGTATATAGTGCCCTCAGTACTGAATTGGTAACAGAAGATACTGCACTCGTTGAGTTCGATACTACTGATCGCATGCTCACACTCTCGACATGTAACACCTTTGGAAAGAAAGAAGAACGACATGTGGTACGGGCGGTATTTGTAAGAGTTGAAGGTGCGTTCTAAGGTGTATTGACAGATTAATTATTTCATGTATACTTTACAAGTTAATTAAATAAACAACATTATTACATTTATGTCAAAAAACATTCAAAAAGCAGCATATTTCGTCTCACTTCTCGCCGCTATGGTCGTAGCTTTCTTTGGATTGTCTACTGTAGCCTCTGCACAGTCTTATGACGGTTATTATTACGATGACGGTGATTATGGTTACTATGATGATTCATATGATCCATACGCATACTATGGTGATGCAGGTAATTATGATGATCCATATGACGGATACTATCCTCAGCCAGATAATTGGAATGATTACGGTGGATATGGTAGTTATAATGATTCATACGATCCATATGCTAACTCATACGATCCGTATGCCAATTCATATAATCCATATGCATACAGTGGTGGTTCTAACTATGATCAGACTTGTTACAGTTGTGGAGGGTCAAATAACTACTATGATGACTATGCTTACAACAATACTAATGATGTTTGTTACTACTACGATTGTAGTCAGACATGTACTACTTGTAACGCGGGATCACAGGATACTATCGTTGACGTGTGGAATTACAATGTAAATACAAACACGAATACTAACTATCCTCCTGTTACTCATCATGATGACAATAATGATGACGATAATAACAATGACAACACTGACTTTAGTGTAAGTTGTAAGGCAGATGATCGAACTGTAGAAAAGGGAGATCGTGTGCGATGGATTGCAGAAGTTGACGGTGTAAGTGAAAGTAAAGTTGACTTCACATGGTCAGGAGATGCTGACGGTGATGATCAGGAAGTAACTGAAAAGTATAACAAAGCTGGTACTTATGAAGCCAAAGTAAAGGCAAAGTACAAGGGTCATACTGAAACAGATACATGTACTGTTCGAGTAGAAAATGATAACAATGATGATAGTAATGTCACTCTTGTATCAAATCCACCAACAGGTACACCAGCCTCACTTAACTCTGTATACCTTTCACAGGTTCCATACACAGGTGCAGCTGACAATGCCAAGCTTATCGGATTCATTACCATGCTTACACTCTCATCACTTGCAGGTGCTTACTACATAGTAACTCGCAAGGCTCGAGCAGATCGTAAGTCATTCATTGAACGATTCAAGCAAGAAAACTATTCAACAAAGGCTTAATATAAAACAAAAGAAAAACCCACCAGATATTGGTGGGTTTTTCTTTTTTTATAGAATGCTTTAACTGTTACGCTCGAGCTTTGATTTCTTGAGTAAGCTTTGCGAGTACTTCTTCAATAGTGAGTTGTCCGAGATTACCATGATCACGAGATTCGAGAGTGACCTTTCCTGCTTCGATATCCTTGTCACCAATGATGATGGTATAAGGAACCTTTTCGTTCTTTGCTGTACGAACTTTCTTTCCTAGGTTTTCGTCTTCATTTTTTAATTCAACCCGTACTCCAAGCTCAAAAAGCTTTTCATATACCTCTTTTGCGACTGTGTGATGTGTGTCACGTACAGGAATAACTGCCACCTGTACAGGAGAGAGCCAAAGGGGGAAGTTACCGGCATACTTTTCAATAAGAAACGCCATGATTCGTTCGATTGCTCCGATTGATGATCGGTGAATCACTAAAGCTTCTTTCTTTGTTCCATCTGCATCTGTGTAATTAAGTTCAAATCGCTTTGGCATCACAAAGTCGTACTGTACGGTGAAAGCGGTGTTTTCCTTGCCTCGTACATCAATCATTTGAATATCAATCTTTGGTCCATAGAATGCAGCTTCTGCTTCAGCTTCTACGAATGTTGAGTTTCTGTCTTTGAGTACTTTTCGTAATGCATCTTCTGCAATATCCCAGGCAGCATCATCTTTGAAGTACTTTTCGGTATTTGTTCTGTCGCCAAGAGAGAGGCGGTATGAATAATCTTTACCCATTTCAAGTTTGAATACACTTGCAGCATACTCAATGAGGTCAAGAGCCTTGTTAACTTCATCAGCTGCTTGCACGGAATCCTTACAGATAATATGTGCATCAGAAAGGCAGAAACATCGTACTCGCACGAGACCAGATAGCTCACCAGATTGTTCATATCTATAAAGTTTTGCAACTTCAGCGATTCTCATAGGAAGTTCTTTGTATGAACGGGGCTTTGAGAGATAGAGTTCGAAGTGATGCGGACACGTCATTGGTCGGAGCATGAATTCATCTTCATCAATAACAATAGGAGCGTACATTGAGTCTTTGTAATAAGGGTAGTGTCCAGACTTTTTGTACAAATCAATTTTTGCAATATCAGGAGTGAAGACGTGTTTGTAACCTCTTCGCACTTCTTCATCAACAATAAATCGTTCGAGTACACGTCTAATGGTTGTACCTTTCTCTGTCCACAATGGAAGGCCTTTTCCTACAACGTCAGAAAAGACAAAAAGATCGAGGTCTTTACCAAGCTTTCGATGATCGCGTTCTGCTGCTTCTGCTTGCTGCTTTTCGTATGCATCAAGTTCATCTTTTGTATCAAATGCCAATCCGTAGATTCGAGTAAGCATTTTATTTTTTTCATCACCACGCCAGTATGCACCAGCAATTTTTATAAGCTTGAATGAATCTGGTTGTATTTCTGATGAAGGATTTTCAGAGTGTCCGCCTTTGCAAAGATCGACAAATTTGCCTGCGGTATAAAAAGTAAGATTTTTTCCGTCTGCAGCGAATTCTTCGATGAGTTCTGTTTTGTATTCATTCCAAGAAAATTCCTTTAATGCTTCTTCTTTTGTT
>JBDKLF010000070.1:0-5085 GCA_039795755.1 Candidatus Parcubacteria bacterium
ACCAAAACCATTTGAAGCAATTATTTCTGAAATAAGTTCAAGTGGAATACCGTCGGTAGTAACCAAATGAAATATGTCTTCTGAGGAAACAATCGGATTACTACTGTTTAACTTAGAAAATACTTTATCCATTTTATTCTCTGCACTAACAAGAATTGGGTAGAAACTATCGATTTCTTTTTTTGCTATATTATTTATTTTAATATTATTTATTTCAAGGTCTTTATATACATTTTTATAGTCCTCAATTATTATATTTATTATTGAAGCAACCCAATTTGTCTCGTGGTTCAAAAATTGTAGATACATTTTTAACGATGCACGCCGAAGTAATTTTCTTAAGATATAACCCTGATCTTTTTTTGATGGCTCTACGCCATCTGAAATCAAAAAGACAGCTGATCTCATATGATCAGCTATGATTCTCTTAGCCTTCAAATCTTCTTTAGCAGTTGAAAATCCACCTGTCGAGTAATCTCTAAGAACTCTTACTTCCTCGATTTTATCCATAACGGATTTAAATAAATCGGTATCAAACACATTAGTCTTACCTTGAAGCACTGTTGTTACTCGTTCAAGACCCGAGCCCGTATCCACATTCTGCTTTTCGAGTTTACGGATGATTTTGCCATTTTCTTTGACATATTCCATGAAAACATCATTCCAGATTTCAACCACCTGTTGCTTTTCATCTGCAGCGAGAAATTCCTCTTTCGTAAGGCCATTAGTGAGTGTTCCCGTGAGATCGTAGAACATTTCGGAACAAGGACCGGTTGGACCAGACCATGTATCCTTTCCATTCTTTACAGCTGGCCACCAGTTCGCATCGGCTCCTAGGAAAAAAATGTGATTTCCTTTTACACCATCTTTATCAAACATTTCTTTCCATCGAGCAGCTGCCTCTTCATCCTTCGGAGCATTTTCATCACCTTCAAAACAAGTTACATACAATCTTCGAGGATCAAGGCCAAAGCCCTCTTCTTTACTTGTAAGCAATTCGTAGCTCCACTTAATTGCATCTTGCTTGAAATACGAACCTAATGACCAGTTACCAAGCATTTCAAAAAAAGTAAGGTGAGTATTGTCTCCAACCTCCTCGATATCATTTGTTCGAACGCATTTCTGCACATCTGCAAGTTTGTTGCCCTGAGGATGAGGATTTCCCATAAGATAAGGGACCAAAGGTTGCATACCCGCAGTATTAAATAACACTGTTGGATCATTCTCGGGTACGAGTGATGCTGAAGGAATAATTACATGTCCCCTTTTTGCAAAAAAGTCTAAAAAACGCTTGCGTATTTCTGCGGATGTCATAGCTCACAATGTAGCATAAAACGGAGAGATTTTGAAATAAAAACTTGATGTCACCCTTATTGTGACGACCAAGTATTGCTGGGATGAGCTGTAGTAAGAAACACCTCTACCAAGTAGTCTTTAAACAAAGTGTGAGCCTTGAGGTTCTTACCCACTGTTTCTACAACCCTTTGGCAAACGGCTTCAGTTCGTTCAGGTTTCTCCACTAGTCCAAACACCTTCACCAGAAGTTCTTTTCTTCCAGTTTGTATCAGACATCCTGTATTAAACATCACGGAAACCTGATCTGGAGTAATTCCAAGTTCAGAAATCGAAGCAACCTGTTCTGTGATTTCCAACATCAGCTTATCAAGCTGTGTTCGGTCAATTATTAAGGGCGACCAACCCGATATTTCAATGATAGGCATTCTAATGAATACCTTAGCATCGAAAATAGAATGGTCAAATCTACTTCACCAACTTCTCCAATCGCTTGATATCTTCCTCTACCTGCTTGAGACCTGATTCAAAGAATGATGGATGAGCTGTGTCGATTCCAATTGATTTGAAAATATCATATGGAGACATGCTTCCACCTGCACGGAGGAATTGCTCAATCTTCTTGATGAATGATTTGTCCTTCTTGTATTCAGCATACAAAGCCTTTGAAATAATTTGTCCATACGCATATGAGTATACATAGAAGAAGTTTCGAATATGACTCCATTGTACAAAGAAATATCCATCATCCTCTTCGAGTTTGAACACCGGTCCAAGATAAGCTTGCATATGCTTATTCATAAGCTTTGCCATCTCGATGTGAGTAGCTGAACCTTGAGTTCGAATAAGCTTGTGCAAATCATTCTCATAATTGAAACATGCAATCTGTCGGAAAATAGTTGAGATGTCATCGTTGATTTGATTATGGAGTGCTACGATCTTTTCTTTTTCACTCAACTTCTCATATACCGCATCGAATACAAAGTTCTCGAACAATGTTGAAGCAACTTCTGCTACAGAAATAGTGTGACCTTGGTACAAAGGTCGCTGAGACTTAGACAATTCAGCATGGAATGCATGACCGAATTCATGTGCAAGTGTAGTCACTGATCGAATATCATCAGTATGGTTGAGTAATACCATCGTTGGAGTATTGGTATTTGAACTACAATACGCTCCACCACGTTTACCTTTGCGAGGATAGACATCAACTTGTCCTTTCTCAAAGAATTCATTAAATATTTTTCCAAATTGCGGATCTACTTCAGTAAAGGCTTTTTCCGTAAGTGCTTTAGCGGAAGCAAAGTCAAATTTCATATTGATCTTACCTGCAACTGCGCCACGATCGGCGTATGAAAGTTTCTTTTCTTTAAGTATTTTTGCCTTCAACTTGTAGAATCGATGTGAAATACTGAAATACTTGGTAACTGTAGCTACCAATTGCTTGATATGCTCAGAATCATTCTGATATCCAATAACAGTTGCGTCATATGGCTCCCTGAGACCACGCAACTCATCCTTTACCTTCTTATCCGTATAGACCGCATTGATTTCTGCTTCAGCGAATTCAGCAACTTTTTTCACTTCTTTCATTGCATCAGCATGCAACGCTCTTCGATCCTTGGTCGGCAATCCACAAATAATTCCAAATGCTTCTGGGAGTGGGAGTTGCTTACCTTTGAATTTCACTGATTGCTTGGAGAGGATTTTCTCCACACTATCAATCCACATATTTCGTGATGGTTGTGATAAGAGACTGAGAATCTTTTCTTCTGATTCGCTCAGATCATACTGAGCAGTGTTGAATATGCACTTCAAATAATACTGATAGTCAGCAAGTTGCGTATCAGCAAGAAATTGCTTTTGCTTGTCCTTAGAAATTTTTCCAAGTTTGAGTACAAAGAACAATGTCTTGTTCCCTGCATTGGTATATCGTGACATGAGACGATTGAACAAAGCATCAGCTTGCGCATTAGATGAATCAGCATCCTTCATGTAGTGCACATACATAACAGGAAGTGCGGTGGCAGTATTTTCTAGTTGTTCATAATCTCGCATTGCTGCAAGAAGTGCAGCAGCATCTGTGGTGTAGGCATCGGTATCTTTGTACTTTGCAGCAAAGTCTGCATAGGCCTTTTCCATTCGCTGAACATCCTTTTCAATTTGAGGATCCTTGATCGATGAATAAAAAAGCTTAAAATTCCACGCGGTTTTGATGGCTGTTTTCATATACCTATATTTGCACAAGTATCAAAGGAGAGCAAACTCCCTCAAAACTTCAAAATCCTTCTTCAGTGTTTCTCTCAAATGCTGATTATAGATTGAGGCGGCGGGATGATAGAGCGGAATAATGTGTACTTGTCCCCATTTGCAATTAGCAACGTATGACTTGCCGTGTGCTTTTGAAATTGCTTCTATTTCCATACCGAGACCAAACTTTCGCATGATGTATTCCATTGAGAATCGCCCTAGTGTGGCGATAACTTTGGGCTGAATAATTTCTAATTGCTTATCGAGATAGGGTCCGTAGCTCTCTATTTCATGTGGCAAAGGGTCTCTGTTTTCTGGTGGTCTATCTTTCACAATATTTGTAATATAAATATCTTTCCTATGCAGACCAACTGATTCAAGTAACTGGTCAAGAATTTTCCCTGAAGCTCCGCAGAATGGTCGCGCAGTCAGCGCCTCGTTCTTGCCCGGAGCCTCACCAATGAATACAATCTTTGCCTCATGGCTTCCCTCACCCACTACGGGAAAGTACTTATGCTCTGTTCTATAAGCAAAAAGGGGCAACTCGCTATTGTGTAGCAAATCGTCCCTAATTGCCCTGAGGGCAGTCTCTCGCTCCTCGTGTGTCATCATGCACCTATAATACACCAAAGGCAGTCTCAAGTGCATCAATGATGTCATTAGCATCTTCGAAGCCCACTGAGAGCCTGAAGAACCCGTCGGTAATACCGAGTTTCTCGCGCTCCTCCTTGGTTAATGACCCATGACTCATGGTTGGTGGATATGCAAGGAGTGTCTCTGGACTGGCGAGACTTTCACCAAATGTAATAAGTTTGGTAGCAATTGCCGCTTTTACAAATGCTTTTATTTTTTCCAAATTTTCTTCTTTCAGTACAAACGAAAGTGTTGATCCATATCCATGCTTGAGCTGCTGCTTGGCAATCACATGCCCAGGATGTGTTAATAGTCCTGGATACAATACTTTTGCTACATGCTTATTGGACACAAGCCACTGCGCAACAATCTGTGCCGTGTTGCTTGTATGCTTCCAGCGAATATCAAGTGTTTTGACCTCTTGAATTACTCGATAGCATTCATCTGGAGAAAGAATTGCTCCTACTGATTTCTGTACCAATCGCAGCTTCTGATCAAGTGCTCGCTCATTGGTAACAATTGCTCCACCGAGAATATCATTATGACCTCCAAAGTATTTGCTCAAGCTATAGACCACCGCATATGCCCCATATTCGAATGCGTTGAGCGCACACGGTGGTGCAAAGGTAAGATCACCAATCCAAGGAATATTCTTTTCTTTTGATACTTTTTGCACGAATTCGAGATCAATAATGTTGAACGATGGATTAGTTGGTGTCTCTATCCAAAGATACTTAGTCTCAGGCTTAATTGCTTTATAAACAGCGTCCCTATCAGCCCAATCCACAAAGTCAGCATGAATTCCCAAGGGAGTGAGAATATTTCGAAAGAGGCGAACAGTTCCTCCATATACTTCGTTACAACAAAGTATTCGATCACCAGCCTTTAATGTGAGAAATAGTGATGCTT
>JBDKLF010000071.1:0-2666 GCA_039795755.1 Candidatus Parcubacteria bacterium
TGAAGGAAAAATAGTGAATGTTGTAGATAAGCATTACGAAGCAGCTGTTCTGACAAATGTTATTCATCACGAGAAAATAAATGAGAATATTCTCAAGGAACTAGATCGAATTGTTGCAAGGAAGTTAGTGATTATTGAGACCGTGCCGGTAGGTAATACTCCCGAAGAAATCGTACTTGATCGCGAGAGAACTTTTGCCAATGATACATTATGGAACCGTTTCTTTAACTATGCAGATATTCCTGTTCCTGGAACATACGAAACACCAGAAGACTGGATTAAACGATTTGAATCGTATGGTTGGAAAACGACTCACTCAGAAGACTTGGGTTACGATCAGAAATCTATCCACGACGTACATCATCTTTTGGTTTTTGAGAGATAAATTGAGCAAGAGCTTTACTACTCAAAATGTGTTTCTCGATGAACTGCAATCTTTTCGAGGAGAAGGGGATGATGTGCAAGTGTAGCATCTGTAGCGATCAGTGCAGTTGCTTCAGTGCGGGCGGCTTCAACCATTTTGATATTCTTGATTGCTTCCATGCCGAGGTCAGAGACACCCCATTGCTTGCCCTCTGATAGTCCGCCCGCACCACGCTGAGCGAGATCTGCTTCTGCTAATTCGAATCCGTTCTTGGCATTCTTGATGGCTTTCAATCTTTCTGCGGTTTTTGTACTTGTTGATTCTACTGCGATATAACAATACGCCTGATGATTACTTCGTACCACACGTCCACGTAATTGATGGAGTTGAGCCAGACCGAATCGCTCGCCACCCTCGATGATCATCACTGTTGCATTGGGAACATTTACTCCCACTTCTACTACTGAAGTTGAGACGAGAATGTGAACTTTCCCTTCTGAGAAATCTTTCATGACATCGTCTTTTGCCTTGGGAGTCATTTTGCTATGCATTACGCCGATAGTGTATTCAGGAAATATCTTTTCTTTCAAATGCTTCGCCTCGGCTACGGCACTTCTGGCATTCACTGTTACTTCTTTATCTGGATCCGGTTCGTTAATTCTCGGACAAATTATATATGCTTGTCTGCCGGCTTGTAATTCGTGTCGGATTTTTTCATACGTATTCGTTCGGTCCTTGGGCATAATGATTTCCGTAATCACGGGCTTTCTTCCGGTAGGCATTTGATCAAGGATTGTGAGATCGAGATCACCATAGAGGGTGAGTGCAAGGGTACGAGGAATCGGTGTTGCAGTCATTGAGAGGAGATGGGGAAGATGATTGTCTTTGCGTGCAACTTTGTGACGCTGATTCACTCCGAATCGATGTTGCTCATCGATGATGACATAGGCGAGGTGCTTGAATTCAACGGATTTTTGAATTAATGCATGTGTACCGATGAGAATCGAGATTTCACCATTCTTTACCCATTTCAATAATTGTGTACGTGAAATATCAGTCGGCTTGTCCGGATGAACTTTGGAAGGATATTTCTTGCAGCCTGATCCAGTGATGAGTCCTATCTGAATGGGGAGATGTGAGAAGAATTGTATGAATGATTCGAAATGTTGCTTGGCAAGGATTTCAGTTGGTGCCATGTAAGCAGTCTGTAATGTACCAAAAGTCTGAGGTTTACCCCGAGCCTTGTCGAAGGGTCGTGTCACCGTAATTGCAAATGCAGTCGCTGCTGCTACGGCGGTCTTTCCTGATCCTACATCTCCTTCGAGTAATCGTGACATAGGATGACCAGTAGCAAAGTCCTTACGTATATCATTGATGGCTTTCATTTGCCCATCAGTAAATTTGAAAGGGAAACGGGAGATGAATTGATTGATTGTAGCATCTGGAATATCAACTGCGTATGAATGCTCTTTTGAGAGTAAATGCTTCTCTTGTTGGCGAGCAAGTTGTATGAAAAAGATTTCTTCAAAAGAAAATCGCTTGCGTGCCATTTCGTAATGCTCTTTTTTCTTTGGGGCATGAATCCATGCGAGCGCAGTCTGTAATCGAGGGAGATTATACTTCTCAAGTATGTCCCCTGGAATTGGATCAGGAATATGTTCGAAGTATGGTGAAGCAAAGATACGCTGAAGTACATGAAGCATCCAGTTAGAGGTAATACCTTTGGTCTCTGGGTAGGTTGGATGAAGACTGTGATCGTCAGTATCAGTGAACAATGAATCACCAACTCCGGTGGGAACTTTTGAAACAGATTCTATTTTTGGGTTAGAGAAATATAATGCCCCATTTTTTCTTTCACTTGTAACACCTTCTACTCTTACTAAAGAATTTTCGATAAACATCTTTGCTAGATATGCTTGATGGAACCATACTACTTCGATTGATCCGGTATCATCAGTCACACGTGCAGTTGCCATGGGGACTTTGCTACGGAATCCTTTCTTGGTCTCGAGATTACTGATTCTGCCGAATACCACCACTGATTGCTTGCCCTTGAGTGATGCGATCGTAGTCGCCTCAGCGAGGTCATTGTACTTGGTAGGGAAATGATAGAGTAAATCCAGAGCCGATAAAACACCAAGTTTCTTCAAGGCTTTTTCCTGAGCAGGCAGTATGCGAGTGAATTCGCCTAATTTCATAAGTGGACCTATTGTAGCCTGTCTGCCGACAGGCGGGCAAATAAAAACACCACAGCTATGCCGTGGCGGGTGTAATAATACGTTTCAAAACATGCATTTGGACA
>JBDKLF010000072.1:0-2728 GCA_039795755.1 Candidatus Parcubacteria bacterium
GCCAAACTTCTAAAAGCGCGTATGGTGTTCAAGCCACAGCGGCCTGGAACTGATCCACCACGAGGTGAGTGGAGTCATCCGAGACAGCAAGCGTGTGCCGGGCATTGTTTCCGGAAGCACCCATATGAAGGAGTTGAATGCTTCCCCAGTCGCCGGGATTTTTCCAGATATGGACATATCCCCACACACATTTCGTGAGCTTCACGATTGCACCGATGATTGCTGGTGCGATCGAGACCGCTTTGACTTTCTTCTCGAGGGTGAGTCGCATGACGTATTTATCAACGCTCCCCTTCCTCATTGGATCAGCTTTCTTGATGAAGTAGTCCACATGAGTTGCCACGTAGCCGATGGCGAGGAGTTGTGGTAGCAGGTCCGACATGTCTACGTTTGGCAGATTGTTGACAACCTGTTGGCCGGTATCTTGATGGCCGATGCGCACTCGCCCTTTGGCAGCAAGATGTCCTTTGTTGGCTTCTTGGACGAATGTAGCTGATGCTGCACGTTTCTCCTCAACTGGCTTTTCTGGCTCTTGTTCCACCCCCGCCGGCAAATGTGCCCGGTTGGTGAAGTTGAAGTTAATCACGAGTTTTCCGAATTGACTGAACGGTATTTTTTTCAAGGTATGAACGAGTTTTTGGTTTTGGACCAAGTGAAGGCTGAGCTCTGATGAGCTCATGGAACCTTCTTTAGTCTGTTCACATTATATCACACAAAATACATAAAAGTCAAGTGTGACTTTGTCCCTCTTCCTACTCCTCTACTGCCAATTGAGCCAATGCCAGTGCGGCTTCTTTGGTCCATGCTTTGGCGATGAAACGCTTGTTATGACAGAATTCTGCGCCTTTTACCCCTGTTACCTCTTCGAGAGCAGTCTTCTTCTTGCCTGCCCATGAAGCTGGAAGCATTTTGCGATATTCAGGACTACGTGGATTCTTCTTGATACATGCAATCACCCACTCCCCTGTGTTCTGATCAGGATGCACGACAAACATCGGCTCTTTGTGATTAGAGATAATTGATTTCCAAGGATATGAATGCTCGAGCACAATGATTTGCTTGTTCGGAGCATCTTTGTAAGCTTTCTTTACGGATTCAATATCTTCAAAGAAATACTGTGCCTTTTGTATTTCTTTGGTAAGGATGATCTGAGCAAATGGAAGTAATTCAAAGAATGTTTCATCAATGGTTTCTTTGTCTCTCCATGTTGGAGTAAGAGCGTTCAAAACATTATCAAATAAATAAGGTGACACTTGAGTATGTGTTGGCTTGTAGAGCATATAGCCACAATCAGCACCATCAATTGGCTGTACCATCTTCTTGTCGACTAGATCTGCTGCACGAGGGCTTTTACAAATGATTTCACCATATTTCTTCCATACCAATCCAAATGAAGCATATGGAATGCCGTTTGCTCGCTTCCCTGCTCCGCCTTCTTGATGATGATCGAATCGTTCTTTGTTCGGATCATCGATTCCTCCTACATCTACTGCAATATCAGCAGATTTAATAACTGCATCATTGCGCGTACGAATTACTTCTGCGTCGGGAAAAATAAATAAAAGCGCAGCGACTGCAAAGAGCTCATCTTGATGAAAGCTCCCACTATGTGTAACGATTTTCATACGAATAGATTAATTAAATAAAAATAATATCCACTTGTTTTTTCTGCATCTTATATGCATGGTTGTATAATAGCACAAATATGTGGTAGTATCGAGAGACTTCGGGGTATAGTGCAACGGCTAGCATACACGCTTTGGGAGCGTACGATCCGGGTTCGAATCCCGGTACCCCGACATTTGTTTAGCGCTCAATAACAATATCTTCAATATACTCGATCTGGGTATGGTCTTTTTCCACATATACACAAGCCACATCGCAATGCCATTCATCAGGCACTCTATCCCCGTTCTCAGCAAGGAATGTTTCAATGGTACGTGCCATACGGCGTAATTTGTCAGTATGAATGTTTTCTTCCGGCTTCCACTCCCCTTTCTTTGTTACCGTCTTTACCTCTACAAAGTGCAGAATAGCGTTTTTTGTAGCAATAATATCGATTTCACCCCATTTCTTGAGATAATTACGAGCAATAATGGTGTAGCCTTTCTTTTCGAGGTCGCAGACTACTACATCTTCTCCCTTGTTCCCTATTTTGCGCTTTTCACTAAACATTACCGTAAGTCTATCACAGTGTCGTTTAATTTATAGTTTCACGTGAAACATATGGATAACTCGTCTTATATATAAAAAGTCATGAAACAGCGTCTTATACAGCATAATATCTATATAATATAAGGTTATTTTCGAATTACCGACTTATAGAATGTAGTAGACAATCGGTCAAATAGTATGTCCCAAAACACCTTGTCCCCATAGTTATCCACAGTTGTCCCCAATAATGGGGAATAGTTGTCTTTGTGCGGCTACCGGGAATCGAACCCGGATCTCATTCTTGGCAAGAACGTATTCTACCACTAAATTATAGCCGCTTATTTGCCCAAAACCTTTATACCAAGCCTTACAAACTCCATAAGGCGAACCTTAGCGAGTCTGTTCGATATACTAACATTACCAATGCCATATGGCAATTTTGAGCTGATGCCACGTCCCTTAATAATATGAGTTTTATTGAGCTGATCTTTGGTGAAACCAAGTATTTTGATCCAATACGGCTCAATTTGTGCAATATTGTGCTGTTCATAGGCAAGAATACCAAGTTTCACCT
>JBDKLF010000073.1:0-2645 GCA_039795755.1 Candidatus Parcubacteria bacterium
CTTCAAATGGTTTTGGTTACATACATGATGAGGTTGAATCCTTACTTAAAGCTCATCAAGACTTATCTCGCGCTGGATCAGAGCAAAAGTTTAAGGGTGGACTCGGTGATACAAGTGAAAAGTCATTAGAGTATCACACTGCCACCCATTTGCTCCATCAGGCATTGCGAGATGTATTAGGAACTCATGTAAGCCAGAAGGGAAGTAATATTACCCCTGAACGATTGCGATTCGACTTTACTCATACAGGCAAAATGACTGATGAAGAAAAGAAAAAAGTTGAGGCAATTGTAAACGAAAAGATCCAGGCTGCACTTCCTATGCAAGTTGCGACTTTATCAAAAGAAGAGGCCGAAAAGACTGGCGCATTACATTTCTTCGGTGACAAATATGGTGAGACTGTTACTGTATATTATGTTGGAAATGATCTCGAACATGCGTATTCGAAAGAGTTTTGTGGAGGTCCTCATGTGAAAAACACTTCAGAGCTTAAAGGAACATTTAGAATTCAGAAAGAAGAAGCTGTTTCTGCTGGAGTACGAAGAATCAAAGCAGTACTTGAGTAGTATTTAGTTGTTCACAAGAGTTTCTCCCCTTCGAGGTAAGCTCCGCTGCTTTTGAGCGGGAGGGGTGTCGTGTATAATAAGAACATGAGTTTCTTTTCTTCAAAGAACGCGCCTGTACAATATCGACTCATTATCGATATTGAGCCTAATAGTGTTGGTTGGGGATTAGTGTTACCTGAATCAACCAAGCTCGAGTACGTAGATCGTCTTTATATTGCATATGACAAACGCCCCACACTCAAACAAATTCAGACCAAACTCTCTCGAGTACTTAAAGATATTATTACTAATGCTGTCCCACGCCAACTCAATGGAGGAGTAATTGCATCAGGGCTTTGTATACATGCATCTGCATGGAGTGTTGCCGAGACTCATGTTATCGATCTTACCTTCCCAAAGCCAGTTAAACTTGAAGAGAAGTTGGTGATTGAAAGTGTTCGTAATCACCGTTCTGGTGCCGTGAGTAATGCATCACAAAGCAATCTCGAGCTTGTCTATCATCAGGTACAACGTGTACGTCTTAATGGGTATCCAGTTGAGCATCCGTGGGGCAAGATAATTCAAAACATTTCATGTGATCTTATTGAAGGATATGTTGATAAAGAGATGCGAGAGTTCTGTGATGACATATTACTCTCACATGTGCCACATATTACTCATGTGCCAGAAGCGTTTGTGAGTGCAGTTGCTTCAAATGAACTCGAACTACCTACAAAGGATCTCCTCTTGGTTCACGTGGGAGGTGAGACGACAGAAATCACCTATGTTTTGAATGATCATATTCAAAAAACTGCCTCAGTTCCTACTGGAATTTCGCCAATCATTCGCGAAGTAAGTGAGTCTGTTCATGGCGACATGAATCTCGCATTTTCACACGTTGCCACAGCAGCGCGAGGTGCACGAATTCCAACAAAAAAGGAGCAAGCGGTGATTGAGGCAGAGATAAATTCATGGAGAGATGCATTCATTGAGGGTGTACATGCCGTGTGTGGTGATAATGTACCTGAGCACATTGTGTATTTCTCGGCATTTCACGATATGAAAATCGTTGAATACATGCTCACTACGGACCGTATCACTGCATGGAGTAATAAACAGCATGTATTGGTTAACATCTTCGGCAAAAAGACTTTTCAACATGATTTCATGATTGCTGCAGGAGCTTTATATATAGTAAAATAATTTATACCTATGACACGAAACACTTTTTCAGATATGACACCTCGCAAACGATCAATTAGAGATATTCCACTCCCACACAAACAGCAATTCGAGGCACCACGCCAAGTGATGCAATCTCAGCCAGAACGAATTGAGGTTGATGAGAAATTCTTTACCAATCTACACAGAGAAGAATCTCCACGAAGAGGAAAGATGTGGTTCGTAGTGCTTTTTGTTGTTGCGGCTGGATTCTGGGGTGCTTCAATACTCTTCCATGCTGCCACTATCAATGTGACACCTGAGAAGGCTGTTTACAAAGGTGTTATTGATATTAGTGCTCGAACTGATGCTGCGCCGGGTGAACTTCAATACGACAGTTTGCAATTCGTAGAGTCATCAAGTAAGAAGGTTCCTGCTACCGCAGAAGAAACCGTAGCAATCAAAGCATCCGGAAAGATGATGGTCTATAATGCATTCTCAACCACTCCTCAAAAACTCATTGCAAATACTCGATTCGAAGCGACAAATGGAAAGATTTATCGAATTACAGAAGCAGCTACTGTTCCTGGGTATAAAACAGTTAATGGACAAAAAGTTCCTGGTAGCTTGGAGCTTACTATAACCGCCGATGCTGCCGGTGAGTCATATAATGGTACAAAGACAGACTTCAAGATTCCTGGATTCAAGGGCACTCCTCAATATGACGGATTCTACGCACGTGGAACAAGTGATCTCACGGGTGGATTCGAGGGTAAGCAAAAGAAAGTAGATCCGAAGGTGCTTACTGAGACAACTGAAGCCCTCAAAACTGAGATTTCAAAGAAAATACCAGAGAGTGTAGCTTCAAAGATTCCGGCTGACTTCATATTCCTTAATGGAGGTGAAACGGTTGATTTTGTAATCAAGCCACTTGCTGCT